>JAJYBE010000005.1 GCA_021779205.1 bacterium | reverse complement strand
CCTTTTTGATGATAACGCTTTTTTATTTTGGAGAAAAAATATTAGCCGATGAAAAATATTTAATTATCAACGAAATTCAAATCACCGGAGGAACAGGAAAGTCGGCAGAAGAATTTATAGAACTTTCTAACCCGACCGATTCAGAAATCAATCTCAAAACCCTGCCGCTAAAATTACACACGGTAAACTCAAAAAAATCAGCTTACAGCGACACAAATAAAAAGCTCGATTTTATTCATGAAACCATTCCTTCGAAAAAATATTTTCTTATAACCTCCAAGGCTTACGCTGAAAATAAAGATGCCAAAGGTGCCGCCGATGCGACATATTCAGATTCCCTTATTGCTGATGGAGCGCTCTATATAAGCACATCTGCAAATGACAAAACAGACATTATTGATTTCGTCGGACTTGGAGCAAATACTTATTTTAATAGCAATATCATTGCAAACCCTGAGAACACAACTGCTGAACGGATAGATTTAAGTAATAATTGGCAAGAAAGTTGTGTTAAAGGTGGAACTCCGGGAGAAAAAAATTCCACTAAAAAAGATTGTACGTGTCCATATTCGGGAAAAATAAAAATTAACGAACTTTATACAGAAAAAACAATTGATTTTGTTGAAATAAAAAATATTTCCGATGAAAAAATAAAGATAAAAAATTGGTCGGTTTCTGACTCAAAATATAGTCCAAAAATAATCAATGATGAAAAAACGCTGCTCCCTAGTGAAATCTATGTATTTGAGGATGATTTCAATTTAAATGTTTCCAATGATACGGCAAAAGTTTTTGATGAAAATGGTTTTCTTGTCGATTTTTTAACTTACGGAAAAACAGCAAATAGTCATTCATACGCCTTTGACGGAACTACTTGGCAATGGACGAGTAAAATCACCAAAGGTGCAGAAAATCAATTTAATGAACTCTTGTCGGGAAAAATAAAAAAGGACAAAACAATCTATGTAGGAGTGTATGCCGACTTTGAGGCAAGAACTGATAGCAAAGCCAAAAAATTCACCTGGAACTTTGGCGACGGCCACAAGAGCTACCTCAAAAAAACTCGCCATAAATATGCAAAAACTGGCACGTATTCCGCGTCACTAAAAATCACCGGTGAAGGCGAAGATACTGTGCTTAATTTTAAAGTTGATGTGAAAAAATATGACAAAGCTAAGGTGAGAATTATTTCGCTTTCCCCGAATCCCAAAGGTAAGGACAGTGAGAATGAATGGTTGGAAATTTGGAACAACACCAAAAAGAAAATTAATCTTATCGGGTGGAGCATTGCCACCGGCTGGAAAAATCTCTATAACCATCCCGTCACCAAAGATTTTATTCTCAAAGCTGGCGAGACAAAAAAACTAACGCGCAATCTTTGCGCATTTTCTTTGAGCAACAAACAAGCCAAGGTTGAACTGCGCTATCCCGATGGAAAAGTAGCGGACAAGATCAAATATAGTCGCGAAAATTCTATTTTGGAAGATGAGCTATATCAAAAAGAAAAGGATAATTGGCAATGGACGGGAGGAATACGGAAAGGCACAAAAGAAAATCAAAATGATGCAAAAACCAAAACGCCAAATGAACTGGAAAGCATCCCAACCGATAGCGCGCCAGAAAATAAAGTTGATAAAAAAACAGGGGGTACCGACTTTGATCTGTCTGATCTGGGAAAATATAGTGAAAATCCTGTCTGGCGCGCCAAACAAAAAACGCAAATAGCTTTACTTTTTTCCAAATCAAACATAGACATTGAAAAATTTCTCACAAAAAATCAAGGGCAAGTTTTAGGAATTTCAACGACTAAATCTTCTTATCAAAACACTCCAACCAAAAAAACGCATAATCAGTTTTGGAAAAAAATCAACGCTAAATTAAACCGCTTCATCTTACTGTTTTCTTAAAATATTTTCCCTTGAATTTCCCACTTAAAGATGCTAAACTAAGAACTATCTAAACGATTAATTGCCGGCGCAAAATATTTAGCAAGCTATCTATTGTTTTATGCTATATATCGCGTGCCATATGAATTATGTCGGGACACTCACATTGGGCAGGAATAAAACAGCGAAAAGGCGTTAATGACGCAAAACGCGGAAAAATTTTCACCAAATACGGAAAGCTTGTCACAATTGCGGCGAGAGACGGTGGCGGAAAGCTGGAAACCAATTTTCAACTGAGGATGGCGGTTGACCGGGCACGGGCGATGAACATGCCTAAAGAAAACATTGAGCGGGCGATCAAGCGTGGTACGGGTGAAATTAAAGGCGCCGTGATTGAAGAAATTCTCTATGAAGCTGTTGGACCGGGAGAGTTCATGCTTCTCATTTCTTGCACGACTGATAATAAAAATCGGACTGTTTCTGAAGTGAAAGCCCTTCTCACTAAAAATAACTCCAAGCTGGGTGAAAAAGGCTCAGCGATGTGGAATTTCGAACAAGTTGGCAACATCAGCATTGATCTTGAAGATAAGAACGCCGATGAACTGGAGATGCTCGCCATTGAGGCTGGAGCAAAAGACACAGCCCTGGAAGAAGGCTTGCTAAACATTATCACTGAAACGAAAGATTTCGCTCGTGTGCGTGAAATCTTCTCAAAAGAAAGTTTCAAAATTATTGATTCGGGCCTGATTTATCTGCCCAAAACAACTATTACGGTTCCGGAAAAAAACCGTGAAAGCTATGAAAATCTCATAGAACTACTGGACGACCATGATGATGTGAGTGAAATTTATAGTAATTTAGCCTAAAAACAATGAAAATACTTGGAATTGATCCCGGCACTGCCACAACCGGCTGGGCAATTGTTGAAATTAAGGGTGACAAACTCCTACCCCTGGCCTATGGCCACATTAGCACAGAAAAAATTCACTCTGATGATGAACGAATCCTGGAAGTTTCCAATGACTTGGCGGAAATACTCCAAAAACACAAGCCTACTGAGGCCGCCATTGAAAGCCTTTTCTTTTTTAAAAACAAAAAGACCATTATTCAAGTCGCCCAATCGCGCGGAGCAATTCTCTTGACTTTACGCCAAAATAGTGTTAGAGTGTTCGGTTATACACCGCTTCAAGTCAAGCAGGCCCTCACGGGTTATGGCCGGGCGGAAAAGAAACAAATGCAACAAATGATTAAAAGCGTCTTGCATTTAAGTGCAATTCCTAAGCCCGATGATGTGGCTGACGCACTAGCTATTGCCATGTGCCACGCTAACAGTCGTGCCATAATTAGCCTAAAAAATTCTCATGAATGAATTAAATTTTAGCATTAGCCCCATTTTGACTTTTTTCCTCAATGAGGGTGTGCCTTTTGAAACAATCAAGTTAATTCTCATACTTCCTATTATCGCCACCCTTATCGCCTTCTTGCGTCAAGTAGTGGGAATCAAAGCATTTGGAATCTACACGCCACTTCTTGTAACCTTCGCATTCCTTGCAACCAATGGTCTTAAATATGGTATCGTTATTTTTGTAACAATCATTCTTATCGGTATGCTTATGAGAATCGCGCTAAAATCTTTTCGATTACTCTATCTTCCGCGCGTAGCAATCATGCTCACCGTCGTAGCTCTATCTATTCTTATCATGCTTGCAGCTGGCGGAAGCCTCAAAAGAACGGGCCTCGCCTCTGTTTCCATTTTTCCTATTCTCATTATGATTACGCTCGTAGAAAAATTTATTGCCGTGCAAATTGAAAAAGGCGACCGCGCCGCCATTATTTTGGCCGCTGAAACACTAATTATTTCCATTTTGGGATTTTATATTGCCAGCTGGGAAACTCTTGTTCATTTTATCGCTTTTTATCCATGGATCATTCTTCTCACTATTCCCTTTAATATTCTCCTGGGCAAGTGGACCGGGCTACGCCTAAGCGAATATCTACGCTTTGGTGAGATCATACAAAGAAACTAAGGAGAATCCTATGTTTGAATTTATCAAAAAAAGCCTTGCCTACGGACAAGCTGGCCGCGGAATTCTAGGAATGAATTCCAGAAACCTGGATTATATCCGTCCCTATAATCGCACTTCTGCCAAACGCCTTGCTGACAATAAATTGCTCAGCAAAAGAATCCTTAAAAAAAATGGTATTGCCGTTCCGGCGCTCATTGCCCAGATTAAAACATTAGAAAATTTGGACAATTTTGATTGGCAAAAATTGCCAGATAGCTTCGTTCTAAAGCCCAATCGCGGCTTTGGTGGTGAAGGCATTATCGTTGTTTATGGTCGCAAGAAAAACCGCGCCGATGCATGGGTGAAGGCCGATGGATCAATTATCACAATTAATGACCTCAGGAATCACGCGAGAAATATTCTGGACGGCTCATATTCACTTTCTGGCATCCCTGATACGGCTTTTTTTGAAGAGCGCCTAAAATTATTAAAGCTCTTCAAGCCCTATGCCTTTAAAGGCATCCCAGACATCCGCATTATTGTTTTTAATAAAATGCCTATTATGGCAATGCTTCGACTCCCCACTAAAGAATCTCATGGAAAAGCTAATCTCGCGCAAGGTGCGATTGGCGTAGGAATCGACCTAGCTTCCGGCGTGACCACAACAGCCGTTGCTGGCAAGAAAAAGATTATTGAATACCTACCTGGAACAAGACTCTTACTTTCTGGTATCAAAATCCCTTATTGGATTGACATCCTAACGCTTGCTGTTCGCTCGCAAGAAATTTCCAATTTAGGTTTTCTAGGTGTAGATATAGCAATCGATAAAGAACGTGGTCCGGCAATTCTAGAATTAAATGCAAGACCAGGCCTCGCCATTCAAGTGGCTAATCTTGATGGTCTCAAGTGGCGACTCAAAAAAGCGGCCGGCATTAAAATTAAAACAGTCAAAAAAGGCATCCGCATGGGCATGGATCTTTTCGGCGGAGAAATCGAAGAAGAACTGGAAGAAATTTCCGGAAAAAAAGTGATTGGCACAGTGGAAAAAGTGAAGCTTATCGGCAAAGACGGCAAAGAAATTGAAGTAGAAGCAAAAATTGACACTGGCGCTGACTGGTCATCAATTGACAATGAACTAGCTAAAAAATTAGGGTTCACAGAAACAATCGATGAATTTGAAAAACTAAAAATGCCCTATGAAAATTTGAAAAATTTAGACAAAGAAAAACGCTGGGAAATCTACAAAAATATTCCTGACATTGCTTCGACCATACCAGTCAAATCTTCCAATGGATACACTTATCGTCCAATGGTTAATATTGAATTTGTTATGGATAACATAACCACAACTACAAAAGTAACCTTGATTAATCGTTCACACATGAAATATCCGATGATTATTGGCAAAGTAAATTTGAAGAAGTTTTTAATTGATGCGAGTAAGTAAATTTATGCTCCTAATCCTGAGAAGCAAAAAGAAAATCTCCCCCAAGATCAAGGAGTTTAACAAAAAACTTTCCCACCACCTAGAAAAAATGGGGGTTGTTTTTTCTTTTGCCAGTTTTGAGGATATTGAGCTTTTCATGGAAAATAAAAAAATAAGTCTCTTTATTAATGGCAAACCTCTGAGCACGTGGAAGACGATTTATCCCAGGAAAGTCGGCAGCTACCGAGGATTAGCTTTTATTTTAGCAAGCTTGAGTAAAAAAAATAAAATTTTTTTTATCGACCGCTTTCATGAGAAAATAAAGGATTCCTCTGACGCCGCTAAGCTTGTTCAGATGTTTAATTTTACCCAAAATGGCGTGCCCATTCCGAAAACATACTGTACGGCCATTTATTCCCAAAAACAAATCGAAGCCGCCTGTGAATTTTTGGGTTTTCCTATTGTAGTAAAACAGTGCAACACATCACAAGGCTCTGGGGTGCGCTTGGCAAAAAATAATTCGGAATTAAAAAATGCGATTAAAGATCTATTGGGAAACAAAAACAAAGGCGATGTTTTTTTGCAAGAATTTATTCCCAATGATTTTGAATATAGAATTTTTGTGACCGGGAATAGTGTTGGGGCAGCGGAAAAGAAAATCAGAACCAAACCTGGTGAGTTTAGAAATAATGTTTTTCTCGGAGCCAAAGAGGAATTCATCGACACCTCAAAAACTAAAAAGCGCATCCTCGCGGCAGCGCTCAAAGCTTCGCGAGTTTCTGGAATTCAAATTTCAGGAGTTGATATTGTTGAAAAAAATGGTCGACCAATTGTACTCGAGGCAAACAGCTGTCCAGGACTCACTCTCGACGAAGAAATATCCCCCGAATTAAAAAGTCTCGCTCACTACCTAGAAAGATGTGAAAAAAATGCTACTATGCAGTAGACAAAAGTAATCAGACTTGCGCTCCCCGTGCGCACCAAACGCCTAAATTCTAAGATAAAAAAATTTATGAAAAAAATTCTTATTGTAGGAATAAATGAAAAAATCCACTCAACGAAACGCTTCATTCAAGCACTAAAAAAGAATCAAATCCCCTACTCCTTTTTTAAATGGGGGTCTTTTATTTTCTATGAACGAGGTATTTTTTCTGAAAATACACGCCTAAATCTTAACGAGTTTAGCGCTGTTTTTTGCGATATTCCAAGTTACAATGTACACCTCAAAAAAGATGCTTCTCAAAATAAAATTCATTTTCGCCTAAACAATGAGCTACATGAACTATTGAAAAGAATCAAAAAATCAAAGTTACCCATAATCAACAGGGATTTTTTGATCAGGCATCCCTTTTATAACAAATTCACCCAGGCAGAAATTTTTTCTGAATGTGCGATTGAGGCAATTCCAACTTTCCATCTTTCTGACAATAAACCATCAATGGTTTTAGATTCGATGCGCCTCTTTGATATTCGATTTCCCCTTGTCATAAAACAAAGCGACGGCGGAATGGGACAGTTTGTTTGGAAAGCTGAAGATGAGACAGAATTAAAAAAAATTCTTTGTGAAAAAAGAAATGTAAGTTTAATTTATCAACCTTTTATTGAAAATGATGGCGATTTCAGAATTTTAATTGTTAGCGGAAAATCACTAGGCATCATGAGAAGATCTGCCAAGGAAGGAGAGTGGAAAAATAATTTTGCACTCGGTGGAAAAGTCTTTCCACACAAAGAATTGGAAATGGAAAATTTTGCCAAAAATGTCTGCCAAAAAATGGGGATGGATTATGCCGGAGTTGATATTTTTAAAACTAAAACCGGCTACAAAGTAATTGAGGTCAATGTTTTCGCTTGCTTTGAAGGTTTTGAAAAAGTTTTCCCCAAAATTAATGTCGCGGAGCATATCCTAAAATTTTTAACAAAGTAATCGCCATGAAAAAAGTAATGATCCTTTTTGGCAAAAGCAACTGGGAAAAAGCCAAGCCTTTCAGTAATAAAGATTACCAATATTCTTATGAATATTTCTACTCCCTTTGTAAAAAAAATAAAATTCAGATGTATCGCGCATCTTATGAGTGGTATGACTATAAAAAACAACTCTTTAAATATGCCTGGATTTATGAAGGTGCGGGCGGAAAATGGAAAAGGGTTTTTAATATTAAACCAAATTTAATTTACGACAAAACCAAAGCGCGTCTAGAAGTTTATCATAAAAAAGAATTGATTAGCGAGCATTATTCATTTATCAACGATCTTGGTTTTACACGATTGATTGACGATAAATTCATCACAAGCCTGCTATTTGCCCAGTGGTCAAAAAAAAGCTGGCTAATAAAAAACCAGTCCGAATTAAGAGAAGTGCTGCCAAAATTAAAATCGACTAAAATTGTTTTGAAGCCACTCAGTGAAAGTGGCGGGAAGGATGTGCAAATTATTGACAGAAAAACTGCTGCCAAAATTAAAATCGAAAAAGAAAATATTGCTCAAGAATTTATCGACTCTTCCCATGGCGTACCCGACGTCAGCAAGGGGATGCATGATTTGCGATTAGTCTTTGTTAATGATAAATTAATCTATGCCTATATCCGCGAACCAAAAGAAGGTAGCTTTTTGGCTAACCTTGCCCAGGGCGGATCTCTCATTATTGTTCCAAAAGAAAAATTACCCAAATCCCTACGACCGATTATTACCTATGCCAATGAGGTTTTCGCCACCTTTGAGCCACGCATATATTCAATTGATTTTATGTTTGATGAAAATAAAAGACCCTGGATCGTCGAACTCAATTCCATGCCGGGACTATTTTTTACTCCAGAAGAAAAACCCTATATGCTGGAAATGTACAAAGAGCTTCTTGCGGTTTTTGAAAAAAGTCTAAAAAAACTAAAATAATATTTATGCATATTTGCACGATTACCGATAGCCCAAAATCATACGCCTCACAAAAACTTGCCGAGGAGGCGCACGCAAATAATATCAAACTAACGTTCGCTCCCTGGAAGACACTTTCTTTTACCAAAGACGCTATTCTGTTGAAGAAAAAAGTACCTCTAAAAAACTTCGATGCAGTAATTCTCCGAAGTTCAAAAAGCTCCCTAACACCAACTATTTTAATCGTAGAATATTGCAAACATAATAATATTCGCCTTCTTAATGAAAAATTTTATCTTCGCTATCAAACTGTAAATAAACTGAGACAGCAATTTATTTTTCAACTCAATAAAATCCCCTGCCTTAAAACTTCCTACAGCGAGGATACCTCTTTTTCTTTTTTAAAAAAAGAATTGGGCCTTCCCTTCATCGCGAAATTTGCTAATAGAAGTCTGGGAAGGCAAGTTTTTAAAATAACTTCGAAAGAGGAGTTTGAGCAATTTATCAAAAGACAAAAAGGAAGCAAACAACTATGCCTTTTTCAAAAATTTTACCCAGCAGGCATAGACTATAGGGTTTTTATTGTTGGAGAAAGGGCTTTTGGCCCAGTTAGAAGACTTGCGCCAAAAGGCGAGTGGAAAACAAATATGCATGGATCCTCCCACCAGCGCGCAGAAGAAGAAAAACGAGTGGTCGAGCTGGCAAAGCTATTTCTTGAAAAAACTGATATAGAATTTGCCGGACTAGATATTCTCGTAGATTCTAGCGGAAAAGCCCGTTTAATTGAAATAAATACCATGGCTTGTTTTAGTGTTTTTGATGAAGTTTTTCCCGAGATAAATATTGCTAAAAAAACTATCGAGCTACTAAAACGTTCCTACTAGAATTGCCAAAAATCCTCTCTTGATATTTCCCCTAAACTAGACTAAACTATGAGATATTTAAATAGTTTAACTTTATTTTATGCGAAATATTTTTTCACCCAATGACTTAGGTCCAAATAAGCGGAAAAGGGTTAATATCCCCTGGAAAAGGCTTTTTAAAATCTTTGGAATTTTCACTGCTGTTCTAATTTTAGTCATAATAGGCGTTTTTGCCTATTTTTTCAAAGACTTACCAGATCCGGGTAAAATAAACAATCGCTTTATCCCTGAATCAACCAAAATCTACGACCGCACAGGCACACATTTGCTCTATGATATTCATGGCGAGGAAAAAAGAACTCAAATTGATTTTAATCAAATGCCTGATGTTTTAAGATATGCAACCATCAGCCTAGAAGATCAAGACTTCTACAATCACCATGGTATTAAATTTACATCAATCATCCGCTCAATATTGGCCGATATCACCCATCTCGGCAAGGCGCAAGGCGGATCAACCATCACTCAGCAATTTGTCAAAAATTCGCTTCTTTCCAATGAGAAAACACTGGTTAGGAAGGTTAAAGAAGTGATTCTTTCGCTTGAATTAGAAACAAAATTTTCCAAAAATGAGATTCTGGCCATGTACCTCAATGAAATTCCTTATGGCTCCAATGCCTATGGCGTTGAAGCTGCGGCGCAAACTTTTTTTGGAAAGTCAGCCAAAGATCTTACGCTTGATGAAGCGGCTACCATAGCCTCTCTTCCTCAAGCTACTACTTATTATTCTCCTTATGGCTCTCACACCGACGCCCTAATCGGACGCAGAGACTATGCACTAAAAACTATGGCAAAGCTTGGATATATAACGCAAGATCAAGCTACTGAGGCCATAAACACACCAACACTGGCAAAAATAAAACCGCAAAAAGACATTATCGCCGCGCCACATTTTGTGATGTATATCAAAGATTATTTACAACAAAAATATGGCGACCAAGCCGTAGAGCAGGGCGGTCTCAAGATTTACACAACACTGGATTGGGATAAACAACAGCTAGCCGAAAAAGTTGTAAAAGATGGGGCAATAAAAAATACTACCACATATAAAGCTGCTAATGCCGGACTCGTGGCTATGGATCCAAAAACTGGACAAGTGCTGGCAATGGTTGGTAGTAAAGATTATTTTGCTCCAAGCGAACCAGCTGGCTGCACACCAGGAAAAAATTGTGTTTTTGAGCCAAATGTTAATGTAACCACCTCATTACTCCAACCCGGATCATCTTTTAAGCCATATGTTTACCTTACTGCCTTTGAAAAAGGCTTTACGCCAGAAACTAATATTTGGGACACGGACACCAATTTTAATACTACCGAAGGACAACCACCTTATGACCCGAAAAATTATGATGGAAAAAATGCCGGCCTCATGCAAATGAAAGATGCCCTTGCAAGATCCTTAAATGTCCCAGCCGTAAAAACACTTTATCTAGCTGGCGTGACAGATTCAATCAATACCGCCAGAAGCATGGGAATCACCACCCTCACCGATCCAACTCGCTATGGATTATCTCTTGTTTTAGGCGGTGGTGAAGTAAAACTTCTTGATCATGTTAATGCCTTCTCCACTTTTGCGACCGACGGAATTCATCACCCAACAACCGCGATTTTGCGCATCGAAGACAACAAGGGAGTTATTTTAGAAAAATACAATAACAATCCGGGAGAAAAAGTGATTGATGAAAAATACATAGCCATGATTGATTATATCATGTCAACAAACAGCCTGCGCGCTCCAGTTTTCGGCGATAAAAACCCCTTAAGCTTTGATGATCGCGCTGTGGCCGCAAAAACCGGAACAACCAATGATTGGCGTGATGGTTGGACAATGGGATATACCCCATCACTGGCGGTAGGTGTTTGGGCGGGCAATAACGATCATTCCACTATGAAACAAGGGGCGGATGGGATTTTTGTTGCCGCTCCAATTTGGCGTGCTTTTATGGATGGCGCTCTATTAAACACAAACAAGGAAGACTTTCCTAAATACGAAGTAGAGGATGCAGGCAAAGATGTCTTAAATGGAAAACTCGAAATGAAACAAGAACTGAAAGTCTGCGAAATCCCTGGAAAAAATAACGACTACTGTCTTGCAAATAGCGCTTGCCCGGACAATAAAACTAAGAAAAAGAAGTTTTCTGCTACACATGATATTTTATACTACGTCAATAAAGATGATGTCAGAGGAGATCCACCAAAAAATCCTAGTGATGATCCACAATTTAAAAATTGGGAGGATGGTGTAAAAAACTGGCTCAAGGAAAATGGAATTTCCTCAGACAGTGTTCCGCAAAATGATTGCAGTGAAAAAGATTTTTCCAAATACAAAATCAGTATCGACAATATTTCTCCTTCCGGGGGGACTATTACCCAATCAAATTTCAATATTTCAGTTAAAATCTCCGCTCCATATGGCGTTAAAAAAGCCACAATCAGTGTGAATGGAAATGATATTGCCTCAAGTAGTAATGATTCATTTAGCACAAATTACACTGTTCCAAGTGATAAATATAATTCAAATCTTGATATTAAAGTTAGTGCAATAGATGATAATGGCAATTCTGATTCAAAAAGCACTAGTGTAAACACCAATATCCCAGTAACACCATAACATATTCATAACTATCAAAAAAGCGCCAATAATATTGGTGCTTTTTTCAACTCAATATTTTAAATTATTTTATTTTAACATCCTCCACCCCATCTTCCCCAAGTTCTTTATTAATTTTTTTAATAATTCTAGCTTTATTTGTCCAAAATTCTGCTGACCATGCGCTATTTTGCGCTTTGACAAATAATCTTTTTTTTGCAAAATAATCTGGGGTGAATTTAGATTTACCTATTTGGCCAAATTCTTCTTCGATTATTTTTTTAAACACAAAAAAAACAGTCTTATCATCAAGGATTTGTCTTTTTTGAATCTTTCTATTATTTAAAATATCCCCAAGCGCTTTCATTTTTAGGTTTTAATTTTTTATAGGCATAATAATATAAGTAAAATCGGTCAAAACCTCTTTTGTACCATCAAAAAATTCACGAATTGCCACTGGCGAAGAATCATTATTAGCAAGTAAAGCTAATTTATTCGTCGTCACCACATTAATTCCCTCTATTAAATATTTTAAATTAAAAACAATCTCCTGAGATTCACCTTGAACTTCAAAATTGATTTGAGTGGAGTTTTCACCCACTTCTACACTCTTAGTATCAATAAAAATATTCCTTCCCTCTGTGTCAATTTTCAACACAACTTCATTTGACTTATTATTCACAAAAACCCCTGCAATCTTTAGCGCATTTTGTAAAACTTTTTTATCACCAATAATAATCGTCTTATAATTTTCCGGCATAATATGCTTATATTCCGGATATTTCCCATTAATAAGGCGCGAGACTATTTTTATCCCATCAAACTCAAAGAAAATTTGCCCCTCTTCAATAAACACCTTAACAGTCACACCATCTAGATTATTAGAAATAATACGATTTAACTCTGTTAAAGTATTGATTGGCACAATAATATTTTTAGTTTTTTCTCGAAACTCTGAATAATATTCTTTATTTACCTCATCTTCACTAATTTTCAAAATATATTCAGAAAGCCGGAAACCATCTGTCGCCGCAAAAAACAACTCCTTCTCCCCAAAAATAATATTCATTCCAGTAAGTTCCTGTCTCGCTTCATTATGCGCAACAGCAATAAGGATTTTAGAAAAAATATCTTTTAATTTATCAATTCCAATATTTAAAACGAATTCGGTATTTTTTTGTGGAATCAAAGGAAAATCCTCTGCTGAAAAACCCTTAATCACTGCTTTCGTTGAACCATTTTTTATTTTCAAATCTTGATTAATCACCTCAATATCCATATTTTCTCCTTCAGTTAAGTTTGTAGAAAAATTACTCAAAAGCCTTGCAGGAATCGTAATCCTTCCTTCTTTTTCTATTCTTGCACCAATCTTCACTTCAATTCCAATTTCTAAATTAGTAGCAGATATTTTTAGATAATTTTTGTTTGCTTCTAAAAGAATATTATTTAGGATTGGTAATGTATTTTGCTTGGAAACAATTTTTTCTGAATTGATAATAGCTTTTCTAAAATTATCCTGAGTGCAAATTAATTTCATATAAGTATTATTATTTTATTAATTAATATAAAACTCTTACTATTATTATTAAAAAATGAGTTATTGTGGATAAATATGATTAATGGCTTTAATTGGAGGAAAAATGGAGGAATAATTTGTGGATAACTTTTATTTTTATATAGGGATAAACCGATATTATTTTATGGTGAATGTGGATATGGTTTTAATTTACTAAGGAAATAAACAGGAAAAATTTATGGTTAATCAGTGATTTTTCTCTGATTTAAAACAATTTATCCACAATTTATACCTATTTGATTAATCTATTTTATATATTTGTTCGCGAATCTGACTAACTTCTTCTGATAATTTTTCGTCACTTAGGAGGTTTTTGGAAATCTTTTCATAAGCATGAATGGCAGTGGTGTGATCTCGTCCGCCCAATTTCTCTCCAATGCCTGGATAGGAAAACTGTAATTCACTGCGCATGAGATACATAGCGATTTGTCTCGGGCGAACAACTTCTTTTTTACGATTCTTAAGTATTAGATCGTCAATAGTTATATCATAAAAAGAGGAAATAGCTTTAAGAATTTGTTTATAAGTAATACCCTTCTTTTTTCCGCTTGAAATTAGTTCTGATAGTTGATTTGTGGCAAATTCTAGGGTAATTTCTTTTTTAGTGAGCTGTGCTGATACAATAAGCCTATTTAGCGCTCCCTCTAGCTCGCGAATATTGTTTTTAATATTTGTGGCAATAAAATTAAGAGCTTCTTGGTTAATTTCCAAATTTTCATCAGCCACCTTTTTTTGTAGAATAGCAAGTCTTGTTTCTAGATCTGGCTTTGAGACGTCAGCAATCATACCACCTTCAAAACGAGAGCGTAATCTTTCCTCAAGGATTTGAATAGCTTTCGGTGGGCGATCACTACTAAGCACGATTTGTTTATTTAATTGGTAGAGGTAGTTGAAAATATGGAAAAATTCTTCCTGAGTTTTTTCTTTGCCAGAAATAAATTGGATATCATCAATAATTAAGATGTCTATTTTTTGATAATACTCTTTGAATTCATTAATTTTTTGCTCCTGAAGTGAGCTAATTAGCTCCGAGGTGAATCTTTCTGAAGTGATATATTTTACTTTAAAATTAGGGTCTTTGCGTAAAATTTCATTGCCAATAGATTGGATTAAATGGGTTTTGCCAAGACCAACTCCGCCATAGATGAATAGTGGATTGTATATTTTACCTAAATTTTGAGAAACAGCAACGCAGGCCGCATGTGCAAGTTCATTATTTCCACCAACAATAAATTTTTCAAAAACATATTTGGGATTAAGGTTGTTTTCCAAATTCACTGAGAATGTTTTTTTCTCTTGATATTTTTGATTATAGTTTTTTGGAGCAACGATTGCATCAACCATTACCTCTCTTTTTGGGGGTAGTTGGTTTTCTTTTGGTGTTGCAATTACACAAGAAACCATTTTGATGTCTGGTTGAATGTTTTTAAGCGCCTTTAGGATATAGGAATTGTATTTGTTCTCCAACCATTCTTTTGCAAAACCATTGGGAACGCTAATAACAATCATTCCATCTGCATTGGAAACAATTTTAGTGTTTTTAAACCAAGTGATAAAGTTGGCCTTAGAAATAAAAAGTTCTATTTCGCTAAGGGCTGTTTGCCAAAGTTCTTCGCTTTGCATTTTTTTAATAAAAAAGTTAATGATTGGTTATTTATAAAAATAACCTGAAAACAGGAAGATTTTTTGTTTTTTTATTGTGTATTAAAAAAAGTATAGCATAGGAAGAAATGGGAGCATATTAGGAAAAAGAGAAGAATTTGTTGATAAACTGTGAATATAATTCAAGGCTAATATAAAAGTGTCAAAAAAGCAATAGCTTTAACTGTATTTTCTTATTTAAGCTTGTTTAGAATTAAATATTTAACTAAAAAGCCAATAGCACTTTGTTTTTGTTGGTGTTGAAATCTACGCTTAAAAAAAGTGCTAATCTGGAGAGAATTTAATTTTAAGTATTTGCGGGAATGTTGTTTGGGTTAATTGCGGGACTTGTTTTTTCTGTATGATATATTTTTCCAAAAAGTCCTTTTTAATTGACTTTTTATTGAATAATTGATAAGCTTTCAATTGGTTAGTTGTAAATAGTTTAACTTAAAAAACAAATGAGTGTAACGTATAAACCCAAGAGTATTAAAAGAAAAAGAAACCATGGTTTTATCGAGAGAAATAGCACTCCTTCGGGAAAAAACGTGCTAAAAGCTCGCAGAAGAAAAGGTCGTGCGAAGCTGACAACCGTTTAAGCTTTAATCTTTCGAAAAAAGGCGATGCTACCAAAAAAAAACAGGATTAGGAAGAAGGCTGATTTTGGGGCAGTTTGTCGTTATGGAAAGACGCAATCTTTTGACAAAATAGTCTTGAAGATTAAAAAGAATGATTTGGGTGTGATGAGGTTGGGAATATCAGTGGGTGTGAAGTTTTCTCCCAAAGCGGTTGAGAGAAATAGAATCAAGCGTCAAATAAGGGAGTTTTTTCGGGTAAATTTGGGGAAAATGGGGTCATGTGCGGATATTGTCGTTATTGTGCAAAAAGGTGCTAATGAAAAAAACGACCTACTTATTAAATTAGAGAAAAGTCTTTCAAAGAGTGGTGTAATTAACAATTTATCCCCAACTGTAAAAAGCAGTTAGGGCAAACAAAAAATGGCATTTTTATTTAATGAATTTGTATACCAGCCAATTTACAATCTGTTAATTTTTACCTATAATATTGTTCCGTTGCATGATTTTGGTGTTGCAATTGTCTTAGTTACGGTATTTATCAAGTTACTCCTTGTTCCACTGAGCAAAAAGCAAATTGAATCGCAAAAGAAAATGCAGGAATTACAGCCCAAGATAAAGGCGATTCAAGATAAATATAAAAATGACAAAGAAAAACAGAGTAAGGCGCTGATGGAGTTTTATAAAGAGAATAAGGCTAATCCTTTCTCTGGCTGTCTTCCTATGATTTTCCAGTTAATATTTTTGATTGCAATTTATCGTGTACTGTTTAATATTTCCAAGAATGGATTAATGGTTAATGGTGGAGATTTGTATTTATTTGTACATAATCCCGGTCAGATAAATCATCTTTTTTTAGGGCTAATCGATCTTTCAAGTATAGTGGATTTTAAAAATTTCAGCGCGGGAAATGTTGCTCATATTATTATAATAATTTTGGCTGCTGGAGCGCAGTATATTCAGACAAAAATGCTTATGGCGACGAAGAGTCAGAAAGACAAGGAAAATAAGCCAGACAAAAAGGATGGAAAAGACCAAGATTTTGCGCAAATTATGTCCAAACAGATGCTTTATCTTGCTCCGGTTATGACTTTATTTATTGGAATCAAGTTTCCAGCCGGACTCGCCCTGTATTGGTTGGTTTCTACTTTATTTATGATTGCGCAGCAAGAATATCTGGAAAAACTAAAGAATGTGCCTGTTAAATTGTAAATTTTAAATAAGCTCAAATTGGCGCTGGGTAGAAGGGACTGGCGGATGTGGGCTAATTAAATCAGATGGAAAGAGAGTTGTTGGAAAAAGAAATCACGACGATCGTTGATGAGTTAATTGCAAAGATGGGCTTTGTTGCAACGATTGGAATAAGAGAGGGGCAGGAGGAGGGCGGGGATGCCATTATTTGTAACATTAAAACTGAGGATTCTAATTTCTTGATTGGACAATATGGAATGAACTTGCAATCTTTGCAACATATTGTGCGAGTAATTATTCGAAAACGCATAGAGGCGCCGGTAAATTTTATCCTGGATGTTAATTCTTATCGTCAGGAAAAAAATGATTCAATTGTGCGTTTAGCTAAAAATTTAGCTGAGGAAGTGGTGACTGGAAAGAAGGAGGTTGTAATGAGGCCTATGACTGCTTATGAGCGGAGAATTGTGCATATGGAACTTTCCAAGAACGATCAAATCAGAACAGAAAGTGTTGGCGAGGGTGAGTTGCGCAGGATTGTAATCAGGTCTCTGGAGCAATGATTTTTAATTTGCTCTCAAGAATGACAGGTTTGAAACTTTAAATTTATTTTCTATGGTTATTGCCAGAAAAATAGCCTATAATGTGCTTGTTAGCAGTATTTCGAAGATTCTTTCAACGGCACTTGCTCTTGCTGTAATTGGTTTTATTACGCGCTATTTAGGCAAAGGAGGGTTTGGAGATTACGCAACTGTTCTTGCTTTTCTTTCTTTTTTTTCAGCTGTTTCTGATTTTGGGTTGTATCAATTTTCAACAAGGGAGATTTCTCGTCCAGGGGCGAATGAGGAGGAGATCATGGCCAATGCTTTTTCGATGCGGATCATTTCTTCTCTAGCGATTTTTCTACTTTCATTTTTCATAATTTTATTTTTACCCTACTCGCAAGAGGTTAAATGTGGCATTATAATTATTGCAGCTTCATTGATTTTTTCTTCCAGCTACCAGATATTGAATGGAGTTTTTCAAAAAAGCCTAGCAATGGACAAGGTAGCGATTTCCGAGTTTTTAGGGAAAGTGGTTCAGCTTGCAATCGTAATTTTGGCGGTTAAATTACGACTAAGTTTTTCTTGGATCATTACTTCCTTGCTGTTTAATATGGTCGTTAGTTTTTGTTTGGTTTATTTTTGGTCAAAAAAATACATTAAACTAAGGTTAGCATTTGACTTCGTTTACTGGAAGCAATTCTTGTCAGAGTCGTATCCTATTGGGATTATGGCGATCGTGGTGTTTATTTATTTTAAAGTTGATACAATTCTCCTATCAGTAATGAAAAATAGCGCTGATGTGGGAATTTATAATGTAGCTTATAAGGTTTTGGAGAATATTTCTTTTTTCCCCTCGATGATTGTCGGGTTGATTTTTCCCATTATTTCCCAGCACATTTTTAGCGATAAAAAGAGGTTTTTCGATATTTCCAATAAAACTTTCAAAGTCTTCGCTCTCCTTACCGTTCCTCTCGTTGTTGGTACGCTTTTCCTTTCTAACGGGCTAATCTATCTTATTGGTGGTGCCGGATTTTCTGAATCGGCTTTGGTTTTGCGGATTTTGGTTTTTGCCATGACAGCGATATTTTTCAGTAATCTTTTTAATGCGATTTTAATTGCCGGAAATTTACAAAAAAAGTTGATGTATATATTAACCTTTGCGGCAGTTTTTAATGCGCTTGCAAACCTGGTTCTTATCCCCCTCTTTTCCTATGTGGCTGCCGCTGCAACCTCTTTTGCAACAGAGGCTTTTGTGGCGATAGCCACAGGCTATCTTGTTTTCAAGCAGTTGAATTATTTTCCTCGCGTGGAAAAAATCACAAGAATATTGCTTTCTGGTTTAATAATGGCGGGATTTTTGTTTCTTTTTCATGCGAACAATTTTTATTTATTAGGCTTTGGCAGTGTGTGTGTGTATGTTTTGGCCTTATGGCTGTTGAGGGCAGTGGAAACTTCAGAAATAACAAGTATAATTAGCAAGAGGGGTGTAGAAGAATATGAAAACCCAATATCCGAAAGTTAATATTATTGTTTTGAATTATAATGGCATGGGTTGTCTGAAAGGATGCCTCTCTAGTCTTTTTTGTGTGGATTATCCTAATTTGGAAGTGGTTGTTGTTGATAATAACTCTCAGGATGGATCTCTCGAAATGGCGAAGCTTAACTTTCCTAAAGCGACTTTTATCAAGAACGATCAAAATCTGGGATTTTCCGCTGGCAACAATGTTGGAATAAAGTATTCCTTGGAGCGAATGGCTGATTTTGTGCTGCTACTTAACAATGATACTGAGGTAAAAAAAGATTTCTTGAGGCAATTGATCGTAAGCGCTTTGGAAAATAAGGAGGCGGGTCTCCTTAGTCCGCAAGTTTTTTCCGGAAACAATGAGGAAATCTGGTTTTCCTCCGGGAAAATTGACTGGTTGCGTATGAAGGCACTAAATGGAAGAGAATTGATAAGGGGTAATTACTCCGGTTCTGATTTTGTCTCTGGCTGTGCAATGCTTATTAGGGCTGATGTTTTTGCAAAAATAGGCCTCTTGGATGAGGACTTTTTCTTATATTGGGAGGATGTTGATTTTAGTGTGAGAGCCAAAAGAGCGGGATTTTCGCTGATTGTTGTGGCAACTTCTCATATATATCATTTGGAAAAAAGCGAGGAAAATAGGTCAAAAAAGACTTATTGGCTCGTTCTTTCCGGCTTGTTGTTTTTCCGAAAAAATACTTTGCGTCATCTCAGATTTCATGTTTTTGTGTATATCCTTTTACGAAGAGTAAAAAATTGGAACGATGTGCGGAAAAATAGGACAGAAATGAATCTGGCGGTGCAAAAGGCGTATTTGGATTTTAAGCAAGCGAAATGCGAAAAATAAATCTTTCAATAATTGTTGTTAACTACAGGAGCCGTGCTTATTTGGAAAAATGCTTGGCTTCTATTTTCGCTAAAATTGGTTTTGGCGTGTCATTGGAGGTAATTGTGGTCAATAATGACGCAGAGAGTGAAATGCGAGGCTTAGCGGCATTATTTCCAGGAATAAAAATTATTCAGAATTCGGAAAATAATGGTTTCGGCGGCGCGAATAACTTAGGTGCGAAAGAAGCTTTAGGAGAAATCCTTCTTTTTTTAAACCCCGATACGGAAATAATTTACCATAACGTGGAGGATGTAATGGCGGAATTTGAGAATGATTCGGCCTTGGGAATTTTGGGCTCTGGGCTTATGACGTCAGATGGAAAAATTCAAAAGTGGACTTCCGGGTCAAAAGTGAGTCTCTGGAGTGTTTTGAGAAATAATTTAAAAAATTCCAATAATGACAAGCTTTGGCAAAATCAAAAGCGACTTGAAGTGTTTTGGGTGGCTGGAACGGCAATGTTTATTTCAAAAGCGCTCTTTCTTGAGCTTCATGGATTTGATGTGAATTTTTTTATGTATTTTGAAGATGTGGATATTTGTAATCGAACACATCTTTTTGGCAAAAAAGTTGTTTATTTTCCTAAATTTTTGGTTTTGCATCATGGCGGGAAAAGCTTTCTTGCCAGAAAAGAACAAAAAAAGAAATATTATCAGTCTCAGGATTATTATTTTCAAAAACATTTTGGTTGGTTTCAGTTGGGACTGCTTAAGTTTTTGCGATTTTTTAGTCTCTGATTTTTATATTTTAAATAATGTTGGATAAGCTGCTTTTATTTTTTTGTTTTTATTTACCATTTCAGATTGCGCTCAATCCAAGTGCAGGAATTGACTTGGCCAGTTCGCGTATTTTCATTCTTGCGCTCTTTTTTGTGTGGCTGGCGGAGAGTCTAAGGAGAAAGATGCTGCGCATCGGAGGTAGTAAAATTAATTTTTTCATTCTCGGCTTCCTTTTTTTGAGCCTTCTTTCCGTTTCTATTGCTAGAAATAGTGATTGGTCAATGAGAAAGTTGTTATTTTTATTCTCCATTTTTCCGCTCTATTTCGTGGTGGCAGATTTGGTTAATACGAAAGAAAAAATGTTGAAAGCGGTAAAGTGCTTAGTGTGGGGTGGATTTTTTGTTGCTATTTTAGGCATTTTTCAATTTGCTTTTCAATTTGTTTTTGGACTTGACGCTACATATATTTTTTGGGCAAAATATGTTTCACCACTTTTTTTAGGTGCAAATGTGACAGCCGCGGTACTTAAAAATCCTAGCTGGTTGGTAAGTGTGTCTGGAAAAACGCTTCTGCGTGCTATTGCGACATTTCCCGATCCGCACATGTTATCGTTTTTTCTTGGGATGCTCGTGCCTTTTGCGCTGGGATTATTCCTTAAACTAAAAAACAAGTTATATTTGGTAATATTTTTCACATTGCTTTTTGCGGATCTTCTCACTTTTTCGCGTGGTGGATATTTGGGCTTGTTTGCTGGGGCAGCGGGTGCATTTTCCCTGCTATGGAATGCTCTGAAGAATAAGCATAAAATAAAGATATTGGGTGTTGCTATTTTTCTTTGCGCTCTAACGCTGATTTCGGGACCTATTTCGGAAAGGTTCTTTTCCAGCTTTAATTTAAAAGAGGGTTCTAATCAAGGGAGAATTGAGACTTGGAAAAAAGCAGGCGAGATTATTATTAATCATCCTGTAATTGGTGTCGGCATAGGCAATTACCCGCTAGAGATTAGCGCTACAGCTGATTATCGTGATCCAATTTATGCACACAGCAACTATCTGGATATTGCTGCTGAAACTGGCCTTGTTAATCTTTTTTTGTGGCTGGGATTTTCTGGTTCATTGATTTTTGCCTTTCTTGCCAAGTCAAAAGACGTTCTTTTTTCTTGCGCTGCGCTAAGTATTATTATTTTTTCTGCGCATTCATTGGTTGAAACGTCTATTTATTCACCGATAATTTTGCCAATATTTTTGATTATCGCGGGCTTTGGCCAGTTGGCGCAAACAGATGAAAAAAATATTTAACTTGGAGAATTTAATTTACCTGACTATTTTGGCGTTACCGTCCTATCTTTTGCGTTTTAATCTGGGAATTTTTCATGTTAACTTATTAGATGGCTTGCTTATTTTATGTATTTTTATTTGGGCAATTCGTCGTCGTGAAAAAAGTGAATGCGCATTGTTTTTGAAGCGACGCAAAGAGTTTATTTGCTGTGTGGCAGTGATTTTTTTAGGGCTTGTCATTTCAGTTTTGGTGGGCAAAAATTATTCTGTGGGACTCGGAATTATTAAAAGCTGGTATTTGCTGCCCATTGCGTTTTCCTTAGTGGTTAGAACTGAATTTAAATATGGCAGGATTGAGAATGTTTTTCTGGTTTATTATATTTCAGCCTTTGTTGTTTCATTAATTTCTCTTTGGTATTATTTTTTAGGTGTATTGACTTTTGATTTTAGGCTTCAGGGCTTTTTTAATTCTCCGAATTATCTGGCAATGTATTTGGCGCCGGCAATTTTTATTGGTTATGATCTTTTCTCCAAGGTAAGGGCTGAAAAAAAGTTGTTTGTCATTGGATCGGGCCTATCTGTTTTTTATGCTCTATATTTAACTTATTCTTATGCGAGTTGGGCAGCTATTTTGATTGCAATTGCCATTGTTTTGGTTGCAGAAAAGGAGATGAAGATTGGAAAGGCTCTGATCATTATTATTATTGTAAGCGTTCTGTGTTTTTTTCAGATTGGGAAGGATAAATTTTCTTATTTGGCGAGTGGGAATAGTCGATCTTCATTGGCTTCGCGAATTATGATTTGGCATTCGGCGGAGAATATGCTTGAGAGTAACTGGCTCTGGGGAATTGGCGCCGGCAACTTTCAGGAAACGTATTTAATTTATCAAAAAGACTTTCCGCCCTATCTTGAATGGGCTGTGCCCCATCCGCACAATTTATATTTAGCCTGGTGGCTTTATGGCGGTATTTTGGGTTTAGCGGGCTTTATTATGCTGATCTGCTTTTGGTTTCGCGGTCTTTTTGAATTACAAAAAAATCCCAGCCTAAAACTGATGGGATTGGGAATTATGTGCTATATTCTTTTGCACGGTCTAGTTGATACGACGTACTTTAAAAACGATCTGGCTGTTGTGTTTTGGCTTTTGTTTGCACTTTTTTAGCTCCTAAAGAGTTATTCGGTATAATTTTCCGTCTGTTCGGTTTGTGAAAAAGAGAATGCTTTCATCGTTATTAAGGAATAGATTTATAGCATCATATTCGGCGGTGATCTTGTCCAGTTCAATAATCCTATTTTTTTCTCCTGTTGTAGTGTTTATTTTCCAAAAAGTATCTGCAGTATGGAATTTTTCTTGATCATAGTCATTGGGCAGGATGGCGGAGGTTGGAATTTTCGCTGGCATAGCACAGTAGAGATTCACATTGTCTTTTAGCCAAACGCACTTGGAGGTGAAAGTAGGAAGATCGAGATTTTTAAATTCCCCCCCATTGGAATTAATGAGGGAGAGTTGAATTTTAGCGCCTCCTTTTGCGTCAGAATGACTGACAAGAGCCAGACTGCCATTATCGCTCCATAAGTAGTTTGCTCCAAAAACTCCTTTAAGTAATGTTTTTTCCTCCCCGCCAATTATAGGAACAGATTTTAAAATAGTCTCAAAAAAAGCATCAGGCTTGTTCCAGAAAGAAACGAGGCTACTTTGCGGAATCTGAGCAATGGATATGTTGTGAAAATTAATGTCGGCTAATTTAACCCAATTTGTTCCATCAGGATCAGAAATGTTTAATGTCCTTTTTTTTGTTGCAGGATCATAGTATTTGTAGAAAATGCGATTGCCACTATTTTGCCAGGCGATTTCATCAACATTGTTTTTTAAAGGGAGGCTTTTTAGTTCAGTATAATCATAATAATAGAACTTTGTTGTCCCGGCGCTTGTGAATTTTGTGATTACCCTGCTTTTGTCCGGAGACCAGAGTACATCATTTAATCCAATTAGCTCCTTGTCTGAAAAAGTTCTTTTGCCGTTTCCGTCAAAGTCAATTTGATATACCCTCCCATTGCTTTTGGCGTAATATTTGATCGCATTTGTGTCTTTGGCGAGTGTTGGCGCAAGCACAGCTTCATCGGAGATTGCGGTTATTGGCGCTGTGCTGACTTTTGGAGGAATTTTGGGCGTGACGACCTCAGTTGCCTTTTTTTCCGCTACAGGAAGTTCTGTTGCCGGTTTTTTGAAAGCCAAACTGTAGATGCCAAAAAAAAGCAGAGCAATGCAAAACAGAGTCAAAGAAATAATGAAAATTTTTTTACTAATGGACATATGACTTATTTATTAGCTGTTCTTGCAGGCGGTGGTGCTGATGTGGATATGATTGGCGGAAGTAGATTCATCTTTTGTATATCCAGCTCCGCACGCAGAAGCTGCAGAAAGAATGGTATTCGCATCCAACGTTCTTGTGGAAATATCAACCGCTTCAGATTTGCCGCTTTTAGCAGTTCCTCCGTAATGACATGAGCTTTTTGCGTGGGCACAGCTTGAGTCATAATTATTGGCGCAGTGATCAAAACCTTTGTTGTCAGAAATAGAGTTGACAGTCATACTGGCTCCGAGTTTGCTTTTTAGGCACATCATTAATGTCTGTAGCGCACTAGATGCGTCTCCGTTCGCGCATTGACTTTTTATGCTAGTCGTTTGAAATGTAAAATTATCGCAAGAGAAGCTAGTTGCAAGTGGTTCCGCGGCGACGCCGCCTTGTCCCGTTGTTACTGAGCCGGTTGAGGAGCTAACCGTTGAACAAGTGAATGTGTACCAATTTTCACTGCTTAGCCCGAGGTTATATTTTCCGGAACCCGAAGTTCCTTCTTTGGCAGAAAAAATCCAGAGCGTTACATTGACAATAAGCCATGCCCCGAGCATTAGTGCGAAACCAATAACAACGCTTGAAACAAAACTCTTGGCTTTTTTGGTGAAAGATGGATCCCCTGAGGAAATAATATACATCACGCCGGCGATTGAAATTGCGGCAAGGGAAAGAGTAATCAGGATTCCCATTCCCCAATCAATTAGGCCCTTAGTTCCAACAATTAGGTGGCAAAGCGTGCAGGGATCATTTGCTCCTAGCCCGCAAGGGACGAGGCCGCTAGCGGCGTTGGCGTTGGCAACTGTTAGAAATAACGCAAAAAAGACAAGAGCGAAAAAGAGTTTATTTTTCAAATAAGTGCGCATAGTATTTATTAAAATTGATGAATTGGAACTAATTTCCCTTGCATTTTTTGTAGTAATTGAGCACGGTTGCTGTTCTGGCTGGCACCACGCAGTAGCCACCACAATCTTTGGGGCAATCCCACTTCTCATATTTATTACCATAACTGTTGGTCATTCCATCACAACTTCCACTCCAGGCTAAAGCACCAGGACCGCCGTTGTATCCAGCATACATATCATGAATAACTTGTTCTGACGGGCTTGTCCTATTGGAAATGTAATTGTGCTTAAGGTAATATGCGCCACACTCGACAGCCTTTTGTGGATCTTTTTCGAGATCGCTACAACTTGGTGCATTAGGACATCCGCTGGCCCTAGTTTGCATTGCGCCACAATCCTGTCCGCCATTAGTTCTAGAAGGCTGTTGGTTGCAACTGGATTCTTTAGCTGTGACAGCTTCCAAGAGACACGCATCAAGACCGCTCGAGCTTGCTACGGTAGAAAAAATAGTTTTCCATTTCGAGTCGCTGCAGTTTGCTGGCAATGGTGAGTCAATTGTTGGGTAGGTTCCATCATAGCTTCTGGCTGCATCATCTATCATTTGTTCGACACCTTTAATATCAAGCAAATTGGGGTTAATTGTGTAGAGCAGGACATAGGAAGTGAGGGCGAGGATTACGCCGGCGATAGCATCGAAAATGATCTCCTTAGCCTTTCCAGTTGAACTTGTGTTCCCGGCGCTGGTGATATACATGAATGCCCCGATAGAAATCATGAGGACGGCTGAGATGCCAACAGTCCAAAGGCCGAATTTATAGATTGCTAAAATATATAATTCATAGGATTCTGGTTTGCCAAAGCCGGGGATTTCCTCCATTGGGACATAGTTAAACTTTCCTAGAGCGGCATAGGAAAGATTTGGCAGAAAATTTAATAGAAATAAAAAAACCAAAAAAAAGACGCTTTTTTGTTTTGTTCTAAAATTCATCAGTTTTTGTTTTAGGTAAAATGTGAAAAATAATTTTTAGGGCAAGAAGGATGGCTATTCCGGAAAGCGCGATGCGAAAAAGAAAGGCAAGATAGCTGGGAATTCCTGAAGAAACGGTGGCGAAGATTTTTTTCGAAATGCTGTCTCCCCTAACAAGCGGACCAGTGCTTACCATTTCAATTTCGATGTTGTCAGCAAGTTTCTTTTCATAGAATTCATTATAGGTGGTATTCCAATATTTGTTAAGCACTTGTTTGTTGGCGTTGGTTGCGGTAAATGTATTAGAGAAAGAAATGAGATATTTTTCCCCATTATCTTTAGGAGGGAGGATTAGTTTTCCATAATTAGAAAGATCAATATCGTATCCGTAGCTGCTGTAGTTATCAATATTTATAGGTACACCATCCACGTTCCATTTGTAGGTATATTCATCTTTTTTGATTACTTTCGGTGCGGTTGTTCCGGAAAATTTAGGGATTAGTTCGATGTTGCTTGAAGTGAGTGCTTGAAATTTTGAATCACTGCGATCCTTGAAGATTTTGCCGTTGATGTCTTGGTATGTTCCAAGTAGCAGCCCAAGGCAGGTGTCGGCGGTTCCGCTAACTTGTGTTACTGGAACAATTTGTGCTTCTGGTCCGGAAACCTTAAAAACTCGAGTTAAATCTAATTTTTCCCCA
>JAJYBE010000050.1 GCA_021779205.1 bacterium | reverse complement strand
TTATCCTATGATTCAATTTATTATATTCAAAAACCAAATAATTTGGTATTCAAAACCAGTCTTGACGGAAAAGCGGAAAAAAATCAAATAACCAATACATTTCCCAACCCAAATGCAACAGTTACACGAATGATTGTTTATGATGAATCACGCATCGCTTTTTTGGACGAAAATAAAGATCTGACAATCTACAACAATGGCGAACATGCTAAATATTTTAAAGTTATCGGCAACAACATATTGGAAATGCATTTTTCCAATGATGGGAAAAAAATATTATTTTGGAGCGCTAACGAGATTTCCGTTTATTTTACTCGTGACTGGAATGTGCAGCCAATCCGCCAAGAAAATGATCTGACTAATATTACTCGCTATTCTGAAGAACTAAAAAATATTCAGTGGTACAAGGATTATGAACATATTATTTTTTCAACAGGAAAATACACCAAGATAATCGAACTTGATTCGCGCGATCATCGCAACTGCCTTGATCTGATAAGCACAGCAACCAATACGCCTTTTATGGACTATAATGACGGTTTGGAAAAATTATTTTTTACTGACACTAAAAATGGCGTGTCAGTTCTCACTTCTATTGTTTTTCCGGATCCGATGCCAATTCTTAATTTTGGAGGCTAACCCAAAGGAATAGCTAGTGTTCGCTTAAAATCCAATCTTTGGATAAATCAACTTGATAGGTAGCCTTGTTTTGACTTTTATAAATTATCGTAACCGTGCCGTTGATCTGCCCCGATCCGGATTGCCTCTGGATAAGCAAATTGTAATTTTTTGTCGCATCAGAAGATAATATATATGAAAATTCGATTGTTTTAGTTTGCCCCAATGGCACGCCGACGATTGTACCAAAATATTTCTTGTTCAAATCAGTGCCGAATCTTTTTTCTCCCAAATTTTTCGTGTCGCCCAACCAACTGCCTTGAGGGACATACACTCGCAAATAATCAACATAGTCGCGCGTCATCCAATCCTTTTCTTTGGCTGTATGTTGATAGGTAATTTTCAAATCCGCCTTGGGAACATCACCGGAAAGATCAACCGTATACTCAAAAGATCTTTTGATATAATAATCACTTTTCCATGCTCCCATATTAGCATCAACCATCATCAAATAATCTTGCGACCAATTTCGATTGACTTCTCCATCCCATTGCGCTTCTATGGCACGACTTTCTAAGTTTTGATCTTTAAAATAAAGTTGAATATCTTTGCGATTCAAGTCATCCAAAATTATTTCCGCTAATTTTATTTTTTGCGCAATGTTTAGTGTAAAAACTTTCTTTTCTATTTCTTGCGCCAATAAATTCATTATGCTTTTTCTCTCTTCCTTTTTGATTCCCTGTTGAATATAATTCATTTCCACTTGTTTTTCCAGTGCCAAAACAGCATTTTCGCTATCATATGTTCCCGGATAACCTTCGATCTTAACCGGTCCGGTGACTTGCAAAAAAGACATCAATACATCGCTATTGATTGCAACAATTCCTTGAAAATTTTCTTGTCCTTGTCCTGATTTATAAAATTCTTCCGCTTTTTGGGCATTCTCAGAAAAATCCGGCGACCAATTTGAATCACGCAATTTCCAAGAAGTTACACCCAATAGTTCCTTCATCGGATAGGGCGGAGTTGTGCCGTTGGGAACGCGCCCATCAAAATTAGAAAGATCATTTGTTTGCAATTCCAAAACTTTTCCATTTTTCATTTTCAAAATTCCAAACGATCCGATATAGCCACCGCCGGGACGAAGTTCCATGTTATTTTGAAAAAGTAACATAAAGGTTTTTTCTTGACCGTCTTTTTGAAATAAATATTGCGCAAAAGTGGACATCGTTTTGAATTTGGCTTTTTTAAGTTCATCTAAAGGTAAAAAATCAATAGCAAAATTAATAGCGCCAAATTCATTATTATTTTTTATCTGCAAAAAAGAATACCAGCCAAAAAGAAAAATTATAGCTAATAACCAAAAAATAAACCAAAATTTTTTTGAATAAACTTTTTTCATAAAAAAAATATTATTTTTCCTTATTTTTTTCGCTCAAACTGTCTAAATACAAGGCTTCAATCTGATCAACAATTTTATCCCAATCATAAAAATCCCTGGCAATTTTTTGACTTTCCAATCCGGCCAACTCAGCTTTTTCTGGATTATTTAAAATTTCCTCCAATTTATTTTTCAAATCATCCTTATTTTTATTTTCAAAAACAAATCCCGATCCCTTCAGAACATTAACATTTTCCAAAATATCGCTAACTAAAATCGCCTTGCCATATCCCATTGCTTCAAGAAGCGCAAGCGACATTCCTTCCGATTCGGATGGTTGCACAAAAAGAAAACAATGTGAAAAAAATTGTTCCAACTTTTCTCCGCTAACCGTTCCGGTAAAAACAATTTCCTTATTTTTTCCCGCTAATGCTTTTAGGTATTGCACATAATCATCCGTAAACGCACCTCCTCCGACAATCACCAGTTTCTTTCCCTGATTTAAATTTTTTTCACAAAGATCATTAAAAGCTTCGATCAAATAGTGAATACCTTTGTGCCTAACAAGACGACTGACTGAAAGGATATAATTATTTTTTTGCAAATTCCACTCCCCTAAGACTTCCGCATTATAATTAAATTTTATTTCAGCTCCATTGGGTATATATATTAAATCTTTTTGATATTTTTCTTTAGCATAGGTCTGAATTTGTTTAGTCACGGCAATTGTTTCATCCGGAACAACACAAGTCAATCTTTCAGAAAAACGCAAATAAGCTTGAGCAAAACGACCCCATTTTTTATGGAAATAGTCTTGACATTGAAAAGTTGCAATCAGTGGCGTTTTTCTTTTAAATAACTTAGGAATAACGCTTAATGAAGTGGGTCCGATTGAGTGATAATGAATTATGTCATAATTTTGAAATAACGCGTGTATTGTCGCTAGAAAAGTATGGCTAATCGCATCTAAATTTTTTGTCGGAATGGATGGCAAATGAATGATTTTTACACCATCGTATTCTTGTATTTTTTTTTCCGTATAATTATTGCGTGCATACACAAAAACCTCATGGCCATTTTTTGCCATTCTTGTTGAAACTTCTTCCACATAACGCTCTACTCCACCAGTTTTAACTGGTATTCCCTTTTGTCCAATATAGGCTATTCGCATATTTAATTCAAAATATTCTTAACTTGATACCGTAGCATTATTATTGGATAATGTCAAATAATGACCATAAACACAAAGAGGTATCTGTCTAAACAAATACCTCTCTACGGGAAATAAAAAAATATAAAAAACTATTTCACAATCAGCCAATTAAAATTAATGTCGCTACCTTGCTTTTCGTTCATTTTGACATTGAAAAATTTTCCGTCGGAAATTTCATCAACATAAAGCACTTGTCCGAAAGTGTTGCCGACTGGAGTAATATAAATTTTAATGTCTTTGTTTGCCATGGCAGTATCGATTTCCACTTTCGTCTCACCCGACTTCAAAATGCTTTTACCGGAAGTATCCTTTCCCAACTCGAGACTATTCCCCGAAAGCAAATCCCCCGTCACGGAATCCGTCGCCTCAATATCTTTGGCTTTGATCGTATTCAAGGCTTCAATATCTTTAGCAGTAATTTTTCCACCAAGCAAATCAAAATTACCCAGCGCATTTTTATAGAGCACATTTTTCAAATCCAGTGCCAAATAGAAATCAATGATTGGTTTGGTTTGCAGTTGGAGGTCGTCCATTTGTTTTTGCAATATCCGTAGAGACGTGGCATTTTGCGTCTGCCCGTCTTGCAATGTGGAAAATTGCGTTTGGGACACAAAATTTTGTGTTTCGGTGTTATTGATACTGTCTTTAGCAGTGGCAATCATTTTGGTAATTTGATCTTGGATATTCATTTTGGCAATATTTTCCGTCACAGCCTCTTCTACTTTTTCCACGGTAAGACTTTGGTTTCGGCGCGAGATGAGGACTTGGATAGTGGATTTTTCATTGCTAGAACTTTGCATGGCGACTCCGACCGTTGATTCACCAGCGTTGGCTTTGCGGAGATATCCAGGAATGTCAGATGAGGTAAGGCTGTCGCCAATTTGAACTGTGCCGTTTTCACTACTGACTTTAGCGGGCACTTGTCCGAGCATTCCAATGATTTTATAGTGGGGATCACTGTCTCTTTTTTGGCCGTTGCCATTTCCGACAATGGAAGGGTTAGTGGAAACAATGCCCATCACATTATTATCGCCTGAACGCTGACAGCGCTTGACAGCGTTGGGTTTTTCGATGTCCACACAAACTGTTTCGCCGGAAACTAAATCAGTGTCATCAGTATAGAAATATTCGGCATAGTCGGCACCATTGGTGAGGTAACCATTTTTGGAGTTTACTTTCGAGGTAGCATGTTGGACGTCGAGGATGTAGTTGGGGGCGGTGGTGCCGATGCCGACGTTGCCGGCAAAGGAATTGACATCTGTATTTCCAGTTCCTTTGAATGAAGGAGCCAGCACTTGATTCACAAAAGTAGCAATACCAGCATTGCTCACATCAAGATACGCTGTCTTAACAGTAGAACCATTGGGAGTTGTAAAAAAATTTATCCTTGTTCCAAGAGCAGATGTACTCCAGTTCTCGCTTGCAAAAAAGGCAAACCCTGCCCCAGCATCACCTATTCCTCCAGATGTTCCCTCCCTAAAAGCAATGGCTCCGATTTCATCACCATTTAATAAATATGTGGGAGCACTTACCGTTCCTCTACTATTTACACTATTAAAAACAGCATGTGTATTGACACTTGAACCAAGATAATTTTTTAGATACATACCGCCATTCGTGCTAGTAATGCCATTTACGCCAGTAGCAATAATCTCATTAGCAGCGACACTACCGGCAACATCCAGCTTATAGCCAGGATTCGTCGTCCCAATACCAACATAACCCAACCTTGAAATCATCATTGCTGTTGTAGCAGAAGCTCCATTTGAAGTGCCAAAAAAAAGTTCCCAAAAAGTAAGTCCTGCGTATTGTTTTGCTTGAATAAATGCCCCAGAATTATAGTATGTAGCATGGACAGTTCCGAGCCTAAGCGTCGCAGTGTTTCCCGCAGTGTTTCCAGTTTCTAAAATACCTACTTCTGGATTACTACTGGCAAATAAACTAACGGGAGAAGAGGAAAATGGATAACTCATTGTATTTACTTTGATTACACTGAATTTTGAATTTGGACTCGTCGTCCCAATCCCCACATTCCCATTTAAAATTGTATACCCCGTTCCCGATGGAGTGAGCGTTACATTTTGATTTGTCCCACCGGCAGAAAAATTGAGTGCGCCGGTGCCGGTGATTGATCCAGTGGCTGTGCCTGTTCCGCCATATGCTAAACCAATCAAATTTCCATTCCAAGTTTTATTAGTTAGCACATCCGAAGAAACGGCAGTGATATAGCCTTGGAGGGCATGGTTACCCCAGTTGTAAGCACTGTTCCAATTAGCAACATTCGTGTCGGTTATTCCGTGTGCAACACTAGATTCAAAAATTGGATCAGTTTCCGCGGACACGCTAGTCAAGTAACCAGCATCGTTATGTAAAAGCGAGATATTTTCGCCTTCCAACATCACATTCGAACCAAGAAAGTTTGAATTGATGGGGCTTCCTTGCCAAGCGCCATTGGTAATTGTGCCAAGAGTAGTAATGGAAGTTTGCCCGGCATAATTTTGCGCAATAAAATCACCATCAACAGTTAAATTTCTAATCGTGAGATTATTTTCAAGATCTCCGGAATCAATAGAATGATTGGCAATAATTCGAGAATTGACTGAGCCCGTGTCCAAATTGATTGCCTTGATTGTGTGGCGTTTGATATTGCCGTTTTCGATAATTTTTTTAACCAAATAGAACTGCCCGTCTTTTTGACTGATTTCCCCCAATCTTCCTAAATTGCCTTTGATTTGGATGAATTGGTTTTCGAGGTTTTTGGTGAGTAGTTGTTCGCAAACCGCAGATACGCATTGCGATGCATCTGTGCTGTTATTGTTTTGATCTGCTTCGCCTTTGACTACAGCAGACCCAGCAGGAGTGGAAGATACGGAAACATTGTTCTTGCTATCATCAACAATATTTTTAGACACACCGAGTTGTGTCTCTGTGGCAGGATAAATCAAATTAGCTAATTGGTATTTTTCTGAAAAAGAATAGACTCCGAATGACACCAACAGAATTATCACAATAGAACCCAATGTGCTTTTTTTGTTTTGAAAAAAATCTTTTTTCATTTTTTTAGTGGTTATATTTTTAGATACCAAAAAGGGACAACTCTTACTTGGATTGTCCCAGTCGTCAAACTAGTCACGCACCTTTCGAGAGTTGCCCCTCACTGTGCACGACTAGTTGGCAAGTTTAAAAACTTGCTAGTTTGACGACTGGTATTTTGTTAATTTTATTTTAGCATTTTTGAGATTATAGTCAACAAAAAAATCCGACACTAAAAATGTCGAATCAAAAAATGTTCCTTGAAAATTTTGGCTATTTACGAGAGAGAGAGAGAGAGAGAGTAAATTTTTCGTTCATTTT
>JAJYBE010000049.1 GCA_021779205.1 bacterium | reverse complement strand
AAAAGTTAAAAAAGCCAATTTTTTCATCTTCTGCGAGCAAACGCGCGAGAAGCGTATCAAAGTTCTTGCCAAAAAAATACTTGATAAAAATTATAATTTTCTAGTTGTACCTATTGATTTTGATGTGTCGGCAAACAGGTATCTGCCAGTGGAATACTTGGAGAAAAAAGAAAGTGCAGAGTTAAAGCACTCTTTGTGGGCACTACAAAGTCCCGAAAACCTAAAAAAACATCATAAAGTTTTTGAAGAGAAATTTGAGTATTTTAGAAAAGTAGGACATAAGGCACATGTAAACGTCGCGAAAGAATGGTGGGATCAAAAACTGAAGGAATTAAAAAATTAGAACAACATCGCGCAACACGGCATATCCGGCTCAGAAAATTGACGCGATTATATTCCAAAGGAATGTCAATTTTCTTCGGCCCAAATTTCGCACCAGTAAGCAGTTAATAAAGTTTAAAAAATATTTAACAAATTAAAGCGACAGTCCAAGTTTTCTGCCTCTAAAGGTGCGGGACTTCGGATAATGCCGAAACGTTAAACGAAATAAATTTTTCATTTTGTGCATTAAATTGAGTTTGTGCATAATCAACGGAATAAAATTTTGCTTTTTCTAATTTATTTATAGAGGGGTATAAGGTGTATTTTTTGCTCCTGGAATCGCAAAAAAGACGATTAATTTTTTATATATCATTCAAAATTTATGTACGAAAAATACGATTTTTCAAATATTGAAGATCAGAATAAATTTGATCAGCTGTCAAAAGATAAAAAGACTGAAATCGTCGATAATTCTTATGATGAGATTAATAAAATTAGAGAGGAAGCGATTAGAATAATTGATAAGTATCATACGATTGATTATTCTAATAGATCTTTATCCAGCCTTGCGGATTTGGCTAGAAAAAATGAAATTCCATTAAATGCTCTTCTATCCCCTGCTTTGCAACAAAAGGCACTTCAATTCATGCAAAAAAGAATAGAAGCGTTATCAACATATAATATCCGAAATACTTTTTATCAAAATCAAGACTTATTTGTAACCGAAATCACAGTGTTGGCGCAAGAAGCAAAAATAGACAACACTAATCCTATTTTTGAAAACGAGCTATTTCGACAAAAAATTTTGGATTCCATTGACTACCTATTCGAACCTTATTCTTCCAGTAGCACAATAGAACGTGATAGAAAAACATACGACAGACTTATTAAGCCGGTTATTGAATATTTTGATTGGGCTAGTGAATATTATGAATCGAAAAAGAGGGATATTTTAAATAACCGCATTTCCGTTTTAAAGTCCTTATCAGATGAAGAAAGTAAGCACAGAACTCCGTATAATTCGTATAATTATAGAAATTATTCTAATAAGCTTTATGCAGCTGTAGATAATTTTTCAAGTGTTGAACAAAAATATCTTGGATTGCAAGAACAAGATATGGAATATTTACGTAATTCAATAACACCGATTATGGTAAGTAACATTATCACGGGGAAAGATAAAGGATCTATTGAAAGGACATACTCGACCGAATATAGTCTCTATCAAGATTTGAAAATACAATTAAGTGTCCCCCCTGAAAAGGAGAAAATGTATGCATTGGACGCGTTGAAGGCATTGATAGTAAGTGGAAATTTTAAGAAATTTATAGAGGTAGAAAAAGTATTTAATATAAATGATTCTGATTTTCTTCAAAATGATCAATTTGATAGTGCATTTAAACAAGGAATCATTATTTTTCTACAAAAAGCTTCTTTTCAAGAGGTTGATATTTTAAAAAATATATTTTCTTCGCACCCAAGTTTTAACAGAGAAATTTTAGCTGACTCTAAAGTAGTTGAATCTATAGAAACAATAATGAACTCTGCGTTATCTAATGGGGAGTTAGAATATGCATTAGGCATAAAAGAATTTTGTCCTCACGCTAAGGAAGGTGAGATTTTAATTTCTCCCACAGATTATATAAAATGGATTCCAAAATTTGGAAATTATCAATGGATGGAGGATTTTCCAGAAAGTGTTGACAAAGCAAAAAATTTGATTATTTCCGCACTTGTGGATGATGAAAATTTGGCAGATTACTTTATTGAAAACCTCAAAAATTATTGCCAGCAACCATGGGCCGCAGAAGGGGTTGAAAAAGCTATTAAGCATTATTCAGTGGCCAGCAAATTTGTTGTGGCAGTAACTAAAAATCAGGATGTTTGGGTAAATGAATCATGGGTTAATGATATTCTCGCAAAGGCTCAGGAAGTGGTTGCAGAACATCAAAAACAATGGCAACAAGACGGAGATGAATATGTATATGGTCATGGAGAAGGTGGTTTTAGTGAGTCTGATCCCTATAAAAATCATCCATGGCGTTTTGGAAACAATCAGTTGGAACTTACAACTAAAATTGCTAAATTATTACGGAATGAGGATCTGCAGATAACTTCATCTGGTAATGGAATGAAAAAAAAACAAGAGAGAATATCCGTTAAAAATACATAATCTTTCAAATAAAGAATTGGCGGAATGGCAACAAGAAATTGACGAGGACGACGATACCATCCAAGCATTCGAAAAAGAAAATAAAGATTTTGCGACGACAAAATTAAAAGAATGGCTAGGGTTGGTAAACGAAAAAATAAAAAGTGCTTATCAGAATTTTTTTGAGCAAATTCGTTCAAATCCGAATATCAAAGATGAAGATAAAGAATCTTTGCTTAATGCGGAGTCAAGCCAGATAAAAATGACTTCGCTTTTAGAAAATATACGGTCATTTGTCGCGATATATTTAGTTCAGGGCATCAAAGGAGATGTTACTAGAATTTCGGAAATTCGTGGCTTAATAAATAATCTAGATCATATTTTAGCTGAAGGATTTAATCGATATATAAAAATTCATGAAGTTGATATTCCTCTTTATGACAAATTATATGAGGAGTTTGATAATTTTCGAGAAACCGGGCGTTATCCATTAGAGGTTTATCTTGGCCGCGATGGAATTTACGCCTGGCTAGGCCGAAGATCTCAAGACGTTTCCCGTCGAAGAAAAATGGGATTAAAAGAAAGAAAACGATTAAAAGAAGTAGGTGAGGTGATAGAAATTCATCCAAAATACATTGTTTACCCTAGATATTTTCGCGATAATTTGAACTACGAAACAAAACGTCAATTTTTGGAACAAGAAAGAATTAGCCCCAATGCAGATCCACTTTTTTATGATACCGGCTATACTGGAACCATACTGGAACAGATAATGCGTGTTATGGATTTTGACGAGGAAGATATTGAAAAGAGAATCCGCTTACTCTCCGCTCAATCTGCCAGTAGACGAGTAAAGGGCATTCCTGAAAACGCTCGCTCAGAAATTGTAGAATATATTGAACATAATGCTAAAACCGAAAATACCGCAATCGGATTAATTAAAGATGAAAAAACAGGAAAAATCCGCCACCTCGCAGAGCCGACAAATCCAGAAGGGCAGTTTTACTATATGATGATCAAGCAAGCGATCGCTCGCCATTACTGGCTTCAAGAACAGCTTCATCATGAACCGTCAGGCAATGTCAATCTTGATTCAGAACACTATAGGATTCGTATTCGCCAGGAATACGTTAAAATTTTACCGCAAGAATTCCTCCATGACCCAAAATCATTTTTTACCGGGCACGGAGAATTGCTAAAGGGAAGTAATGGCGAAGGAAAGTATCCTGACGAGGAAGTGACCTTATTTAAACTCGCTGACGGAACAGAGATTGTCGCTAAAAAAATAGAATTACGCAAAGCTAAAGAGGCCAGAAAAGAGTTTGCGATTTTAATTGCCGCCAAGAAAGCCGGCTTACAAACTGCTGAACCGGTCGGATTTCTTTCTGGAAAAGAAGAAGCCGACGGAAGCTATTTATTAATGAAAAAACTGGAAGGCCGATCTGGGAGAAAATTTGAGAAGGAGTTAAGAACCTCCGGAAAATATTCCGATGAGCAGATAAAAGAGATCATGAAACAAGTCTCTGAAAAAAATAAAGAAATAGCTGATCTTTTCAGAAAGACACTTCAGATTGACAAGCGCTGGAGAATTAAAGACACGATTATTGAATTTAATGAGGACACTAGTGAAGTAGAAAGCGTTATTCCGATTGACTGGGAGCGGGTCCAGGATTATAATCCAAAAAGTCCGAAAGAAATAGATGAAATACAATAAGGAGTTTTTGATTTTGGGCATTCACCCCTTACCCCTCTTCCCAAAATCAAAAACAGAAAAAGCAAAATTTTATTTTAGCAATTAATAAAGTCCGAGATAATTTCAGGAAATGAAAAATTTACATCGCCTAACAAGGAATATCAGGTTCAAAAAATTTGCTCAATTATGTATTCAAGGAGTGCAAATTTTTTTATCCCAAATTGCGCTGACTATAATCAATGTTTGTGATATAAATTAGATAAGCGGATATTTAAAGTTTTAGCCAATGAACACTGGCGCAACTTCCGATATTCCTAAACGTTATGTGAAATAAATTCTTTTTCTTTTTTAAATTTGCTTTTTTAGAATAAGGAAAAATAAGTTTTTTTATTTATTTTTAGAGGGGTATAAGGTGTTTTCTTTCGCTCCGCTACAGAAAACAATTTAATAAATTTTTAAATTTTAAAGCTATGTTCTGGTTCACAAAGAATAAATATAAGAATTCCCTAAAGGCAAACGATCTGATTCATGATGCTATATCGATGGGTGTTTTTGATAAATATTTTAAAATAGATAAGCTCGAAAATGATGAATACGGTCTGTTATTATTAGCGAGATCATTAAACTGGCTTGTTCCTAGACAAGATTATAATTTTGACAATGATATTAAGATAATGAAGATTTTAAAAATCGACTAAGGGAGGATGAAGATAAAATTTTTATTAAAGGTCTTGAAATTGTTAATTCTGATTCCGTTTTGGAAAAATTAATAAATCACTATGTTGCATATCATATTTATCTTTTAAGCACCTTATTTCCAAAAAATGCAGAAGAAAAATTTCCAGGTATCACGAGAATGAAAAAAACATTATTTCAATCAACAGAAAGTGAGCCAGATATAAAATCCCCTGAATTTAAAGAAAACTATAAAGAATTATTTGTAAAATTTAATGAAGAATATGGTAAATACGGCAAGGTGTTAAAAGAGGAAACAATTACTGCATTATTTTCACAAATTCATTGAAAACAAAATTGAAAAGTTTGTATACATCTGTTGACAAAATGCATACAAACATATATACTTTGTATACATTGTAATAAAGATGTAAACAAACTATGCAAAACGTTAAAATTGGTCAAAATATAGAGCAAAAAGAGGGCTTTAAAGCCTTTACTCCCAATCCTTTTCCGCCAAAGGAAGGTTTTGTTTTAGAGCCAAAAGTCCTGAAAAAGAACAATGAGGCTACTAGATTGCTTGGTAAGCTCGATGGCATTACAAAGCTATTGCCTGATTCTGATTTTTTTCTTCTGATGTATTTGCGAAAAGATGCAGCTTCTTCAAGTCAAATTGAGGGAACAATGGCAACAATGATTGACGCAATCGAGGCAGAAGTAAAAATAAATACAAATATACCCGAGGATGTTGATGATATTTTGCACTATATAAAAGCTCTTAATTATGGAATGAAGAGAGTAACAACGGATAATTTTCCTATGGCTCTTAGATTTATCCGCGAATTACACAAGCAATTGATGCACAAAGCTCGTGCAACTCATTTTTCTGATCCTGGAGAATTTCGCAAAAGCCAAAATTGGATTGGTAGCACAAGGCCGGACAATGCTAGATTTGTTCCTCCCTCTGTACATGATATGCATAATGCACTTAGCGATTTGGAAAAATTCATACACGCAGATGATGCTGTTCCAACTATAATCAAAGCTGGCCTAATTCACGCTCAATTTGAAACAATCCATCCATTTTTAGATGGAAACGGAAGAACGGGTAGAATGTTGATTACTTTTTATTTATGGAAAGAAGGCTATTTGGAAAAACCAGTATTGTTCTTGTCGTCTTTTTTCAAAAAGCACCAAAAATTATATTACGAAAAATTATTCGGTTATCACAATGGCAATGTTTATGATTGGATTGATTTTTTCTTAGATGGTGTTATTGAAATAGCGAATGAGGCCATTGATATTGTTGGTAAAATCACTGTTTTGAGACAAAAGGATATGATGAAAATTCAAAAACTCGGCAAACGCGCCTCTGAAAGTGCGACAATCGTTTTGCCAAAACTCTATGGACAGCCGATTGTAAATGTTAATGTTATTCAAAGTTGGACAGGCTTTACGCGTGCGGGTGCGCAAACAGTCATCGATAGATTTATTGAAATGGGAATTTTGTCGCCAAAAAATAAAGATAAGAAGTACGGACAATCATATATCTATAAAGATTACGTCGAACTTTTTAACAACAAGAGTTAATAAGGAGTTTTTGATTTTGGGCATTCACCCCTTACCCCTCTGCACAAAATCAAAAACAAAAAAACTTATTTATCATTTAGAATAAAAGCAAATTTAAAAAAGAAAAAGAATTTTACATCACATAACAAGGCATATCTGGTTTCGCTACGCTACACTCAAATGCTTCGCACTTCAGATGATGCCGAAACGTTAAACGAAATTT
>JAJYBE010000048.1 GCA_021779205.1 bacterium | reverse complement strand
GTCGTCGTCTCCCTCTAGCACGAGTGCATGGAACCGCAATCTCAATTCCACTAACGCCACGGTTAACCGTAACACCAATTCCAAGGCGAACGGGTTTTCTGTGCGGTGTCTCAAGAACTTGCAATATCCCAAAAAAATGCAGAGATGCATCTCAATGTGTCTCTGCAATGGGTAAAATAGAAATAAAAAGATTATGCCATCGCAATTATTATTAGATCTGTTTCGAGCCTACTATGATGCCAGAAAAAACAAACGGGGCACGAATAATGCATTGAAGTTCGAGTTGAATTTTGAACAAGAAATTTTCAAATTGCGCGAAGAATTGATCAATCGAAAATATGAAATTGCTCCCAGCACCTGTTTTATTTCTTTTCAACCGGTAAAAAGAGAAATTTTTGCCGGCGCTTTTCGCGATCGGATTATTCATCACCTCCTTTTCAATTATTTAAATCCGTTTTGCGAGCGTCTTTTTATTAACGATAGCTATAGTTGCCGTCAGCAAAAAGGAACATCCTATGGCGTTAAAAGAGCCGATCATTTCATCCGTTCCTGTTCGAAAAACTACAAAAAAGATTGCTACATTCTAAAACTGGATATCTCCGGTTATTTTATGTCTATTGATAAAAATATTCTTTATCAAAAAATAGTAAAAATAATTGGAAAATTTGAAAGTGAAATCAGCTTCGATCGTGAGCTGTTTTTTTGGCTTTTAAAAAAGGTCATTTTTCATGATCCGGTCAAAAATTGCATTATCAGAGGAAAAAGAGAGGACTGGGTCGGATTGCCAAAATCAAAAAGCCTCTTTTTCGCCAAAAAAAATTGCGGATTGCCGATTGGCAACTTAACTTCTCAACTTTTTGGAAATATTTATCTTAATGATTTTGATCATTTCATTAAATGCAAATTAAATTGCAAGCACTATGGGCGTTATGTCGATGATATTTTAATCATTCATCAAGACAAGAAATTTTTAAGCTATTTGATTTTGTTGTTGAATAATTATCTCGGCAGCAGTCTTTTTCTGAAATTGCATAACAAAAAAATTTATTTGCAACATCATGAAAAAGGCGTTATCTTTCTTGGAAGAATAATCAAGCCACATAGAATCAATGTGAAAAAACATATTAAAGGAAATATGTGGAAAAAAATATTTAAATTGAAAAAAATTTTTGAAAGTATCGACGGTAAGCAGAAAAAAGACAACTTGAAATTGATTTCTTGCCTCAATTCATATATCGGAATTTTGCAAAGCTGTTCTGCTCACAAATTGATGCTTAAATTCGCGACTGAGAGTTTGCAATTATTCCCGGGACAAATAGGTGTTGTCGCTTGCGAGAAGGAGTGCTGGAAATTTGCAATCAAAAAAGTTGAGTATTTGCAGTTGACTTTTTGAATAGTTTTAAGTATACTTAAAATAGGTTAATAAATCATAAATAGTTTTAAGTATGAATAAAATATATCAAAAACGCCCGTATTATCTGGCTAAAATTACTCCCTTTATCGGAGTTGATATCATTAAGGTGCTTATCGGACAGCGGCGTGTTGGAAAGAGCTATATTCTATTGCAACTCATGGATGCGATAAAAGCCAAAGACAAAAAGGCTAACATCATCTATATTAACAAAGAAGAAAGTGACTATGATGCGATTGTCAACTATCGCGATCTGATTGTTTATGCCCAAAAGCGTTCTGTTGCCAAGGCGAATAATTATTTGTTTATTGATGAAATTCAGGATATTGAAAATTTTGAAAAAGCGCTAAGGCACTTTTTTGCAAAAAAAACTTTTGACCTTTATTGCACCGGCAGCAATGCGCGGCTGCTGTCTTCGGAAATTGCAACCGGTCTTTCGGGGCGCTACATTGAAATTCCTGTGCATCCTTTGTCCTATCGGGAATTTTTGCAATTTCAAAAATTGCCGTCTAGTGAGGAGTCACTGATGAAATACATTCGTTATGGCGGATTGCCTTTTATTGCCAATCTAAAATTGACGGACGAAATTGTGTATGGCTATTTACAGAGTATTCATAACACGATTATTTTGAATGATGTGGTAGCGCGATTCAAGATTAGAAATATTAATTTTCTCAAGCGTCTTTTAGAATATTTAGCGGATAATATTGGGTCGCTAGTTTCCGCCAATCGAATTAGCGACTTTCTGAAATCGCAAAAAATTAAAACAACGCCCAATATTATTTTGGACTATTTATCATTCCTAACTTCCAGTTTCATCATCCGCGAAGTTAACCGAGCAAATATTAAAGGTAAAAAGATTTTTGAAATTAATGAAAAATATTATTGGGAAGATTTGGGGCTGCGAAATTCATTGGTTGGCTACAAGGTGGCAGAAATCGGGCAAATGCTGGAAAATCTGGTTTTTTCGCACTTATTACGATTGGGATTTACTATCCATGTCGGTCAATTAGAGCACAAGGAAATTGATTTTGTTGCGGAAAAAGAGGGAAAGAAAGTATATATTCAAGTGGCATATTTGATAGGTGACAGCGCGACCAAGGATCGGGAGTTTGGAAATTTGCTAGCCATACCGGATAATTATCAAAAAATAGTTGTTTCTATGGACAAAATGATGGGTGATGATTACAAAGGAATTAAGCACTATCAAATTATTAATTTTTTGTTGAATTATAAATAAAGCAAGGGAAAATAATCTTGTTTTGATTGAGAAGCGGCGTTGTTTATTTGTTGTTTTGACCAAAAGCCGGATTTTGCATATAATGAGAGGGTGAAATAATAAAGAAAATTATGAAAAACAAAAAAATAGTCCTTGCCATTTTCCCCATAATTATTTTGATAATCATCTTTTCTCCCTACACCATAGTCAAGCTAACTTCCTATGGTCAGGATTTGTTTTCCAATAATCCGCAATATCAATCATCTGAAGCACAACTTTCTGAATATCAAACCCAAGAGCAAAAAGATTTGGCTGAGTTGGCTAAAATCGATGTTCAACTGAAGGCTAAGAGTGCGGCAGTTGCCGGAACGGAAAGCGAGCTAGACGCACCCGCTTTTGATCCGGCTGTTGCGCCGGGAGCAGTGAGCATGAAAATTCTCATTGCCGACACTAAAAAAGCGCCGAATTTTTCCGTGCGGGTGAAATTTATCGCTGTGGGAGAAAAAAGTTTTGAAACTAAAACTGATGAAAATGGAAAGGCGGAAATTTCTCTTTCCTCCGGTCGTTATTATGCCCAAATTATTCCCGAAGACAATACCTATCGTCTAAAAGGTGATGATCCGGCTTTCTTTCTTTCCGCTAACTCGGAAAAAGATTTGGGCGAGTTATATTTGATAAAAAAATAAAATAATTGCGTATGGATTTTAAGTTGATCTTGCTCAATATTGTTTTTGTCGTCATATTCAACAGCCTCTTGCTGTTTTTTTTGTTTTGGTATTTTTTTAGAAAAAAAACAAGCAGCGATAGATCTGTGAAAAAATACAATTTCAATAAAGCAAGAACCAGATTTAAGATATTAATTTTTCTTTCCTCAATCACCCTATCGTTGGGAATAATCTATTTGTTTAATTTTAAAAATAGCCCGAAAGCTGACTTTTTAAGCATAGAAAACATAAGCAAAAAAAATTTCTATCATAATCCGGAGAAAGTTTTTCCGCGCGGCTTGAATTTGGTTTTTTTTGCCGATAGCTATCCGTCTTGGGAAGATTTTGACAGCGACATTAATAATTTAATGATTGGTATAAGGCAAATCGAACCTTGGAAAAGTTATGACAACTATAATATCTATAAAATCAATCCGGGAAAAGAAATACAGTTGTGTCAAATTAAAACAGAAAATGAAAGAAAACCGGTTTTGCGTTGTAGCACAAAAATTAATGATTATTTGGGAAAACTGCAACTGGAAAATTTCCGCTTAATTGTGCTTTCCCGACAAGATTTTCAGTCGTGGGCGAATGTTACGCGCTTGTCCGATTCCGGTATTTTTTTCAGTCTCAAGGGAAGGATTGATGAAAGCAACGGTATTGCGACGAGCTATCTCTTCGCTCATCTTTTGGGACATTCTTTTGGATTGAAAGATGAAGAAAAATATGTTATTGCCAAAGCAAACGGCGCTCCACACACGCCTGACGGTCCCAATTGCGCTCCCGACGAAGCGACAGCCAAAAAATGGTGGGGAAACTTGGCGGAAAAATATCCCGATCGCGTTGGCTATTTCAAAACTTGCGCCGGTTCGGACGATTATGTCAAACCAACCGAATCGTCACTGATGAATTTCGGCAATATGGATAAATTTATTCCTGATTATGGTCCGGTGTCGGAAGACTATTTGCGAAAAATATTGCAGTATTGTTTTTCGCAGGAGAAAGTGACTGAGATTCTAGACGTTGATTTTTTTGAGCGGTATCCGGAGTTTAAAAATTGTTTGAAATAGTGAAAATAAAAAAATAAAACAAAAATTTTTGTGTTCCCGAGAAATATGCTATACTATATTTAACTAAATTTAAAAAATGGAAAACGAAACTCAAAATAAAAAATCCGTAGTTGTGGTGAAAGATTTGAATGTTATCTATAACAAAGGCAAATCCAATGAAGTTCGCTCTTTGGAGGAAATTGATTTGGAAATATTTCCCCAAGAATATGTGATCATATTCGGTCCGTCCGGTTGTGGAAAATCGACTTTGTTATATTCAATTTCCGGCTTGCAAAGACCGACAAGCGGAATGGTGATGGTTGACGGGGAGGATATTAGTACATACAAAAAAAAGAAAGCCGCATGGTTTCATCGGCACAAAATCGGAATGATTTTTCAATCTTTTCATTTGATCGGATCTTTGAATATTTTGGATAATGTTTGTTTACCTAAAACTTTTGATGGAGGCGAAGTTGAAGAACGAAGAACTAAGGCGCTGGAATTGCTTGGGCGCTTTACCATTGCCAATCAAGCGGATAAATTTCCAATGGAGCTTTCAGGCGGACAACAGCAACGCGTTTCTATTGCCAGATCACTAATTAACGACCCGGATATTATTTTAGCCGATGAACCGGTGGGAAATTTGGATTCAAAATCTTCTCATACCGTAATGGAAATTCTGAGGGAATTGAATGAGATTGATAAAAAAACAATCATTTTGGTTACACACGACCCCGCTCATTTGCGTTATGGGGATAAGATTGTGCATATGGTTGATGGGAAGATTGTTAAAATAGAGCAAAAGAAAAAAGCAAATTCTTCGGTGGAAAGTTATGTTATGAAAGATGGAAAAGTTCGTGAAGACTTAATCAAGGGGGAATATATCCCGCTTGATTTGCGCCATTTGATGCGTTCTTTTAGCGGTTTAACAGCCAATCAGATTAGCAATTTGTTGGTTCCGTTTAAGGCGCAGCAACTGTTTTCGCATTTATTTTTTTCAATGACCAACGATCAAATTGAAAAAGCGATAAAGAAAGTGGAAGATTTTTTGTATACCAGAATTGGTTTTGATGATTTTTTTGAGGGGTTGGACGCAGATATTGAAAAAGGAGGCGCGGGATGGGATCGACGAGTTGCCGAAAGTTTTTCCACCCAAGTCAAGCAACTGGTGGAAAGGGCGAGCGAAATAAGTTTTGCGGAAAAAGAAAAAACCGCTCGTAGCTTGGCTGAATATTTTAAATCCAAGTGGAATTTAGATTTGGATGACAAAAGAGTTGCCGAATTGGCGGGAATTGTTCTTGATAGGCTGGAAAACAGAATAGGAAAGGATGAATTTCAAGGTTTAATTAATTTTTCCAAAGAAAAAAACGGAATGTCTTTCAATAAAAGAACAGCGACTAAGATTTCCAGGGAATTGGAATTGCTTTTGCTCTTGCGCTATTCCGGTTAGAATAAGCGGGATTATTTTTTTAAAATAAAAAAATGGGTATTATTGATTTATTAAAAATGTCGACCAGGATGTTTAAGGCAAGAACTTCGCGAACCTTGCTTACTATTTTGGGTATGGGCGTTGGAATTGGTGCAATATTATTTTTAGTGGCGCTAGGCTACGGCATCCAAAAAACATTACTGGAAACAATAACGACCGCCGATTCGCTTGTAACATTGGATGTCTATCCAAAAGCGAGTGAGCAGGCAATCAGTGCCGATGAAGTTGATGGCATGAAAAAAATGGATGGCATGGAAACAATCAGTTCGATTTTTGAAACAACGGGACAATTAAAATATTCCAATTTGGTTTCCGATTCGAAAATTATTGCGATAGATTCGAATTTTTTGCGCTTGGATGGCACCAAAATAGAAGGGGGAGAAGATATAAATGATAACAATGTGCAAGGTGCTGTTATCTCTACTTCTTTGGCAAAAGTTTTTGGAAAGGCGCCGGTCGAAATGTTAGGTGAAATTATTCATATATCCGCATTAAAAAGCGAAGCGGATTTTAAAATAATCGGTTTTGTTGATGCCAAGGAGATGTCTATTTTCGTTAATCAAAAATCATTGGAAGGCAGTGTAAAACTTGATGCGTTTAATCGAATAAAGCTTAAATGTAAAAATAGTCAGTCAATGGAAAAAGTCAGGACGCAACTTGCCAGTTCCGGTTTTGTTGTTTCGGCGCTGACTGATTTGGTTGCGCAAGTTAATAAAGCTTTTGATATTATCAAGATAATTCTCGGATTTTTTGGTGCAATTGCGCTTATGGTTAGTGCGATTGGTATGTTTAATACTATGACTGTAACTTTACTTGAAAGAACGGAGGAAATCGGGGTAATGAAGTCAATTG
>JAJYBE010000047.1 GCA_021779205.1 bacterium | reverse complement strand
ACAACAGAGCAAGCGATGCGGAAGAGCTTGCAAAACAATCAAATATAGATGGGGCAAAAAATGCAACTGCTAACGCAGCACAATTAGCAGCTGCTGCAATACAAGTAGGTATTCCTGCATCTTCAGCAAACACTCTTAGCGATCCTGTTTTGACTGAACAATATATTGCCAATCAGCAAATGGGTAATTTATCGGCTGATCAATGGAATGATCAAAACTGGACAGATACTCTTCAACAACCTCCGCCATTGCCCGTGCCAAGCACACTACAACAACAGCAAGAATGGGCAGAAAAAAATAGAAAGAGAGACATAATAGTTCGAGCAACACGAACAGCATGGGTGTCTATGAAGCAAGAAGCAAGAAATGAAATCAAAAAAAGACTCAGTCCCAATAACTCCGCTGCGCTTGCATCTATTGATATAATCTAAATTTTTTTATTACTTATGTTAAATATTAGCTATCCAAAATTAAACGAAAACATATCCATCCTAAAATATATCTCTCCCTATGCTGTTTTTGTGACCAAAAATCCTGACGATGAGACTTCGGAACACATTGCAAAAAGACAAGAGAAGTTTCTAGCCTTGCCGGAACCCATAAAAGATAAGCTTATTTCAGAAAAAACAATCGAAAAAATTCAAATTATTGGTCGAAATTTTAATTTGGAACTTTTGCAAATGGCTGATATTGCTCGTGCGGTTCGTAACTATTATTTCGGTGAAATCCAGTTGGAAAATTTTCCCGCTATTTTATCAAAAGAAATGAATGTTGCTTTTAATGTTGCGCAAAAAATTTCCGAATTGATAATCCAAGGGATTATCAATGATGATTCGCAAGAAAAAATTTATCAAGCTCAATTGGAAAAATTGCCAATTGATGTGGCGCTTCAAAAATATCCCGATCTTGGAGAACAACTAATCACTCAAAATCGCATCAAATTGGCTGTTTTTCCCGATTTGGTACGTCCATCAATCAAGAATTGGTTAGCGGATTATACCTATGTTGTCGGCATTAGCAATCGCGATCCGATTGTGCGTGGAAATTATTTGTTCAAGAATGAAAATACGCGCAAATTAGCAATTCAAGATCGCGAGAAACTGGCTTTGATTTTAAAATCTTTTGAAGAAAAAATTCCACTTACAATAAATGCCAAAATTAAACAAGTGCTTTTCTTTGTGCCGGAAAGAAAAGCGGAAATACCACAGTCGCAACCGCAGACAACTTCTTTTGCGAAAACTGCAAGTCTTGTTTCCTCCGAGTCGAAAAATCTTCCCGAACAAACAAGGCGACTTTCGGAAAACATTGCCGAAATCAATGATGATCGTTTGAGCGCTTGGAGAAGAGACTTGCCGCCAAAAGAAAAATTGGAACAGGAACCGGAAATTCTTGCTCCAAAAAACATTCGCTTTTCTTCTCCGCAAACATTTTCTACGGAAAAAAATAATAAAAATGTTATTGCTTTCGGGCAAAAACAAGCATTGCCGGCGATTCGGCCGAAAGATAATTATTCGCAAATAAGACCAATGCCAAAAAATGTGGTAAACTTAAAAGAAGAGAATTAAAAAAATAAAAAAAAGTATGCTTTTTAATGTTCCTCAATTTATTGATGTCGAAGATAAGGTTGTCGGACCGCTTACTGCCAGACAATTTGGCTGGTTAGCAGCGGGCGGGGTTTGCGTTCTTGTTGCGCACAGTTTTTTGGATCAATCAGCTTTTGTCATATCAGTGGTCATTATCGGACTTATTTTTGGTGCATTGGCTTTTTATCGTCCATATAATCAGCCGTTGATAAAATTTATCACATCATCTGTTTTTTTTGTTTATCGTCCGAAGCTTTATATTTGGCAAAAAACGGGAATGAGGGATGTGCGAAAAGAAAAAAAAGCACAAGCTATAGCAGAATTGCCGAAAAGAAAAATATTTGATATGAAAAAAACAAAAAGTATTTCTCAATTACTAGATCAAAAGCACCAATAATTTTAAAAAATATGGAAAGTTTATATTCAAAAAAATTAGCCAAGCAAAAAGCGGCTTCTCCGACACAACAATATTTGGATGTGAAAGAGGTTGTGGAAGATGTTATTGTGCTTAAAAGCGGAGCATTGCGTGCGGTGCTGGAAGTGTCAGCAATCAATTTTGATTTGAAAGCTACGGATGAACAGGAAGCGATTATCAATCAATATCAAAATTTTCTCAATTCAGTCGATTTTCCTTTGCAAATTTTAATCAGTTCGCGAAAATTGAATATTGATACTTATTTGGAATTTCTAAAAGAAAAAGAACGTTCGCAAAAAACAGAATTGATGCGTTTGCAAATTTCCGAATATGAAGCGTTTGTCAAGCAACTAGTCTCCCTTTCCGATATTATGGATAAAAGTTTCTATTTGATTGTGCCGTTTTCTCCCATAGAAAATACGGAAAAAGGATTTTTCAGCAATATTTCCAGCCTGATTAATCCGCAGAGAAATATTTTGGAAAAAAGAGAAAACTTCGAAACATATAAAAGTCAGCTCTATCAAAGAGTTGATCATATTATTTCCGGACTTTCCGGAATCGGACTTAAAATCGCCCCACTTAAAACGGAAGATTTGATTGAGTTGCTTTTTAATTCCTACAATCCGACCATTTTTGATACGGCTAATTATATCGATACAAATAAAATAGAACTAAAATAATGTTTAATTTATTTCCGTCAAAAAAAACAACAGAACAAAAAGAATCCGCCAAGCCAAGCGATGAAATCTTGGAGTCGGAAAAATATTATCAAGAAGGATTGACTGAGTTAAACGATTTGATTGCTCCGGCTGCCATTCAAATTATGCCGAAGTCCATTCGCCTAGGGGAAACTATCGCTCAAACCATTTTTGTTATTGCTTACCCGCGCTATTTACATAGTAATTGGTTTTCTCCAATCATAAACATTGAAATGCCGATTGATATATCGATGTTTATTCATCCAATTGAAACAACTGATATTTTAAAAAATTTGCGAAAAAGCATTACTCAAGTTGAATCGCAAATTCAAATCGAGGCGGAAAAGGGTTTAGTTCGTGATCCGACATTGGAAACGGCGCAACAAGATATTGAAGAGCTTCGCGATAAACTGCAACAAGGCACGGAAAAATTTTTTCGCTTTTCTCTCTATATTACCGCATATGGTGATAGCGAAAAAACAACCACAGATATAATTAAAAGCATTGAAGCTATTTTGGAAGCGCAATTGGTCTATACTAAGCCGGCGATTTTTAAATCCGAACAAGGTTTCAATTCTTCTTTGCCGCTTGCCAATGATGAATTAAGCATCGGAACAAATATGAACAGTTCTCCTCTTTCCACGACATTTCCGTTTGTTTCTTCTACATTGTCTTCAAATACGGGAATTCTTTATGGCATTAATCGGCATAATAACAGTTTGATTATTTTTGATCGATTTCAAATGGAAAATGCCAATATGGTTGTTTTTGCCAAATCGGGAGCCGGAAAAAGTTATACTGTCAAGCTGGAAGTGTTGCGTTCGATGATGCTTGGAACGAATGTGATTATTATCGATCCGGAAAATGAATATCGCCATCTTTGTGAAACAGTTGAGGGTTCTTTTATTAAGATATCGCTCAATTCACCAAATCATCTCAATCCTTTTGACTTGCCTCGCGTTAAAGATGATGATGATCCGGAAGATATTTTACGCAATAATATTGCCAATCTTCTTGGTCTTTTGCATATTATGCTGGGCTCAATCACTCCGGAAGAGGATTCTATCCTTGATCGCGCTATCAGAGAAACTTATAGCATCAGAGATATTACGCCGGAAACTGATTTTAATCGACTTGCCAAAGAAGCTTTTCCGACAATGACTGATTTGCATCAAGTTTTGCGTAGCATGGAAGGCGGGGAAATGTTGGCTGTTCGCATGGAAAAATATACAGAGGGAATTTTTTCCGGTTTTTTAAATAATTCCACTAATATTCGCGTGGATAATCAATTGGTGGTTTTTAATATTCGCGATATGGAAGAGGAGTTGCGTCCGGTGGCGATGTATACTATCCTACAGTTCGTTTGGAATGAAATGCGCACGGAAATAAAAAAGCGGATTGTGCTTGTTGATGAAGCATGGGTGATGATGAAGTCCGATGATGCGGCATCTTTTCTTTTTGGAATTGCCAAACGTTGTCGCAAATATTTTACCGGCCTCACTACGATTACGCAGGATGTAAATGATTTTTTATCTTCTCGTTATGGAAAAGCGATTGTTACCAATTCTTCAATTCAGCTTCTTCTTAAGCAATCTCCAGCTGGCATTGATGTGATTTGCGATACATTTTATCTTACTGATCAAGAGAAATTTTTGCTTTTGGAAAGTAATGTCGGAGAAGGTATTTTTTTTGCTGGAACAAAACATGTCGCCATCAAAATAGTTGCGTCTTATTCTGAAGATCAAATTATCACTACCGATCCGTCGCAACTTTTGGAAATTGAACAAGCCAAAAAAGAATTTGATGAAGAAAATGCCTAAATCTAGTAAGATTCAATATGTCTCAAGAACAAGAATATAAAAGAAATTTAGCCCAAGCGCGGGAAAAAGATAAGAGTGATAAGGGTGAGGACAAAAAAGAGAAAAAAGGTAAAGACAATCCGGCCGAAAAGTCTCCTCAAAAAAAACTGCTTAACAATCTAAAAAAAGCGTCTAGTGTTGCGATGGCTATGATTTTTTCGATTGAAATCCGTGACATTTTTTTTATATTTGCCATAGTCATGGCTGCACTTAAGGATATTTCAGATTTTCCCGGAGTCGGTTCGTTTCCTGTTACCGGAACGGTGATTACTATTATGGCGTCCATAACTATCATTGTCGGGATGTTGGTTTCCGGAAATTATAGGTCGGGGAAAAAAAATAAATCCAATGTGAAAAGGGCGATTAAAAAGTGGGGGACATTGGCAGGAGGAACAATTATGGAAATGCTGTTTGGAATTAATTTTTTGCCCGTGGAAACATTGACGGCATTGATTACTTTCGGAATGATGCTTAGTGAAAGAGCGGAGCTGAAAAGAGAAAAAAATAATGATGAAGACGAGGAAGATGACGAAATTGATTGGGATGCGGAGGAAGAATATTGAATTTAATACAATAAAAATTTAAACAAATGTTTCAAGCGAAAAAAAATAAATCAGATTTAAGCTTGTTTTTGCATAATCAAAAATTGTTAATCGGTTTTATCGTGATGCTGGCTTGCTTATTTTTGGAAATTGCTTTTCCCGCTCAAAATTCCGCGCAACTCATTACTAAAAATGTATTTTTTCTTATTATTCTTCCCGGTATTTATATTAAAATATTTTTTGAGAAAAATATTTCAGACTTTGGTTTTAATTTGAAAGAAAATAAAATAGCGATGATTTGGGGAAGCGGGCTTGGCTTGCTTTTGTTGGCAACATTTTTTATGTTAATTCGCTATTCCGGCTTTCGAGCGGGTTATGGATTATCAACGGCAGCATCTTCTAATTTTTGGTTTTTTCTTTTCTATGAAGTGATAATCGTTAACTTTACCGTGTTTATCAATGAAGTTTTTTTTCGTGGCTTTTTATTTTTTCTTTTGGAGAAGGAAATAAATTATCGGGCGATTTTTGTTCAGGCGATGGTTTATTTTTTAACGCTTTTATTTATCGGGGCGTTTTCTTGGCAGACTGTTCCTTTTATTTTGTTTGCAATTACCGGAGGAATTTTGGCATACAAAACAAAATCTTTTTTATACTCGTATTTTTTGCATATTTTTGTTATAATAATTTTAGATAGTTACATAATTTATTTAGCACGATGAAAAAAATTCTCAAAAAAATATTGCTTCTTTTTTTTCTCCTCGCCAATCTTTTTTCGCTTAGTGCACCATTTGCTTATGGCTGGGATTCATTTTCTTTGGTTAACCCGGTTGGCATAAAAAATGAAATAATGAACAGTCTTGGTGTCGATCAAAATGAACTCAAAAATACCATAAGCACAATGAATGTAATGCGCCAAAAAGTTAATCCGCCACAGTTGATGCTTAATTTTTCACCAACTAATCCTATTCCCGGAGAAAAAGTGACTGTTACTGTTACGCCAACCTATTTTCTCAATGACGCTAAAAATCAATATTTCACATGGTATTTAAAAAATAAAAAGTGCACCGATCGGGCACTAGATGGCAATAATTATAATTATAACAAAGACTGCGATCTAAACGATGACAACAAAGTTGACATTGAAGATTATAAAATCAAAGCAATGCGCGTTATTGCCAACAATGATTTTGCATGGGACAGCGCCGATTATACCTCTAGCTCTGATAATGATGGCTATACTGCATCAAGTGGGGGAGAAGATCAAAAAGGCAAAAATGCCCATTGCTATTTTCATGATACCAAGTCCGGTAATGATTATGAACTTTCCGGCTGTGATAGCAAAAAAACTGCCCACCTATTTCCAAACGCCCCGGATAAAACAACCGGCGATGGAAGCTTTGGAAAAGATGAAGAAAAGTTTTGGCACACCAATCCTAATGCCAATGACACAGCTGGAACAGGCAACGTGGACGAAGCCAATGTTTCCGGTCTAGGCATAAACACTTTTACTTTCAATTATACCACAGGCGATAAGGTTGGTGTTGTTGTTGAAGGTGTTTCGGTGCAACCTACCCAAGAAGCAGACTCTAGCTATAAAACAATGTGGGCATTTTCTAAAAATACTTGTGATAAAGAT
>JAJYBE010000004.1 GCA_021779205.1 bacterium | reverse complement strand
AAATTGAATAAGTAAGCCAATCGGCAAAAAATTGGATGGGATAAAAAATGTCCATATAATTTACGTTTAAAAAAAATTAGATTTATTAATTGCAATGCCCACAATTTAGTTTCATTTTTTCTGCTTCCGTGATAGAAATCATTTGAATTGTTGTGTGATTGATTTTGAAACCAGCAAGCATTTCTTTTTGGATTTTTATAATTAACTCTGTTCTTTTTTCGTTTTCCAAGTTTTCAATTTCTACGTGTGCGCTCAAAAATCGCGTATCACTGTCAGTTTGCCAGATATGCAAATCGTTTACTTCTTTTATTCCTGACATTGATAATAATTCCGCTTTAACTTTTTCAAAATCGATATCTTCCGGAACCGATTCCATTAAAATATTAATTGTTTGCATAATCAATCCATAAACTTCTTTGAGCACATAGACTGAAAGCGTAATGGAAATAATCGGATCGATAATATACCAGTGGAAATAATAAATAAGAATCGCACCGACAACAATTCCCAAAGAAAATAGAGCATCCTGAAAAGAATGAAGCCAAGCACTTTTCATGTTCAGATTTTTGTGAGCGTCTTTTTCCAAAAAATAGGTCGCAATTCCATTGCCCACCAAAGCCAAAACGGCCGTCCAAATCATTGATGCGCCGACAATTTCCGATGGATGGAACAATCTCTGCACCGCTTCAATTAGAATAAAAACAACAACTGACATTAACACTAACGAGTTAAAAAACGCGATCAGAATCTCCACCCTTTTATAGCCGTAAGTTTTAATCGTTGTATTGCCTCTGGTTTTTATTTTCTCTCCCCACCAACTCAAGGAAAGCGATCCGACATCGGAAAAATTATGAAGCGCCTCGGAAATCAAAGCTAAACTGCCAATAAAAAGTCCGGCAGCAATTTCAAAGGCGGTAATAATAATATTGATAACTATCGCACCAAAAATATTTTTATTTTTCATTTGTTTTTTTATTTAGAAAATATACTTTCCAATTCTTCCTTATCAGGAATTCTTCCGGAAACAATGACTTCCTCATTAACAACCAGCGCCGGTGTTCCCATGACGCCATAGCTCATAATTTCCATAATATCGGTAATTTTTTCCACATTAGCTTCCAGTTTTAATTCTTCCAATACTTTTTTAACATTAGCTTCCAGTTTTTGACAGTTAGGGCAACCCGTACCCAAAATTTTGATATTCATAGATTTATTTTTAAAAAATTATTTGATTAAAAATTTTTTTATACTCTTTGATAACTTTTTTATCAAGCGAATAACGGATAAAATTCCCCTCGCGCTTCTCAGTGAGCAATCCGATACTTTTCATTTTTTTGAGATGATGAGAAACCAGCTTGTCGGAAATTCCCACCATAGGAACAATCTCACAAACACACTTGGCGCCTTTTTGCAAAAGACATAGAATTTTCAAGCGATTGGCGTCAGAAATGACACGCAAAAAATTATATGTTTTTTTGACATTCCGCTCTTTTTCCGAATTTTTAGCATAACATTTTGAATCCATAACAAAAACTATCCTAATTTATATTAGAATAGTATGTCTATCCTGAAAAGTTGTCAAGTGAAATTAAAAAATAGCCTTTAACTAATCACCGTCCCGTTGAATTTTTTATTTTCCAAGCAATTTTCCATATTTTTCAGTTTTTTTCCATTAAGAATAACCACCTCCATTTTAGCTTCGGCGGCAAGCTTGGACGCAATCGGATCAAATGGTGCATTCATGCCGGGATCCCATTTGTCTCCCACCATTTTTTGAAAATCCGTCCAGGCAATATTTTTTAATTTCTTGGCATCGGAAAATTTATTCGGATCTTTGTCGCAAACATAATCGATATTGCTCATATTGATGATTTTTTTCACCCCAAAATATTTTCCCAAAAGTACTGCGTCATAATCAGTTGAAAAACCGGGACGCCAACCGGCCGCAATTAAAATATTTTCTTTAAAGTTATAGAAATCCTCAAGATCATTGGGATTTTTATTGATTCGCGGATGGGCATTATCTCGAAAAATAGTTCGAATAAAATGCGCATTCATTCTGGTAGCATGAATACCGAGCCAATCACGATCATCATCGGTTAATTTTTTCGTTACACTAAGTGCCGCTTCCTGATATCTTCTTGCCAGCTTCCCTCCGCCGGTGATGATAATGAAACGATGACCTTTCGCGATTTGTCTTTTAATAATTTCCTTGAAACTTTTCACAAAACGCCAATCAATTTCATCGGGCACAATAAGCGACCCACCAAGAGAAATAACGACGAGATTGTTTTTTTGCATAAAATATTTAAAAAAAATAATTAACCTTATTTGATACAAGATTTATCCACCAATCTCCCCTGTTTCAGCGCATCATCCAAACTTGAAAAGCACACTAGATTTTCTGGTTTAATTGTTTTGGCATAACGGCAAGTTGGCAAATGCACTTTATTGGATGTTTTACTGCCAACATAAGCGCAAGCGGGAGCTAAATTTTTCGCTTCAGTGATATTTTGAGGTAATCCCAGTGAAGTAGCCCCTGTTATGGCCGACGAAGCTCCTTGTGGCTCAGTCTTAGTCACCTCCGTTGTTTTTTCAATCACAATCGCCTTGGTTTCATTCTTCTTTCCTTTCATATAGCCAAATTGAAAAGAAAGGAATGCAACCAAAATAAAACCAAAAACAAGAACAAATTTAACCTCATATTTAATTAAAAAATTCTTGATTTTATTCATCAGTTGACATTATAGCATAAAATTGATACACTTTTAAGAGTTATAAAAAAATAATTCCTAGCATAAATATGGCACATAGAAAAGCGGGCGGATCTACCCAACTTGGAAGAGATTCTATTTCTAAAAGACTCGGCGTCAAAATTTTTGGTGACCAAAAAGTCAAAACCGGACAAATCATCATTCGCCAACGCGGAACCAAATGGCATCCCGGGAAGAATGTGAAACAAGGCGAAGACGACACGCTATTTGCTCTTGCCAACGGTTTCGTAAAATTCTCCACTAAAAAAGTGCGCTCTTTCACAGGAAAACTCGTGCAAAGAAGATATGTTTCTGTTGCAGACAAGATTGTTCCTAATAAGAAAGTGAAACCAAAGACCGCACCTAAAAAGAAAACTGTCAAAACCAAAAAGGCCTAATCATGATTATCGAAAAAATTCAGACAAAATAAAACCTCCGAAAGAGGTTTTATTTTATTGCAAGGTTTAGTAAGAATTAATTGTTTATATTGACTTTAACTTTAATAATTTGCACTGCCGGAGCAATAATATCGCCAGAAAAAGTCATTTCCGCATTCCCGGATAGAATTTGCGATTCTACCAGTTCCAGCTTATGTGTATCGTCAACTAAATATCTTTCATAAGTGATTTTTTTTGATGAATCCCAGGGAAGATTGTTTAACTTTAAATTAAATTTATTATAAGTTTTTGGCCAACCGTTTTTAAGCATTTTGTTTTTTATTAATTCTGTCGTCATACTGGTAACAGGTTGATATTTATTCATATAAGCTTTTATGTCATAGTTCGAAAGAACAATTATCAATTCATTATCCTTTTTTCCGGCAATCGCAGAAAAATTCTCGTGATCGGTTCCATCAACAGTCAATCGCTCGGTGCCATAAAGCTCATTAAAACCTTTAAATGCATAATAGGCGGGCTTGCCGTTTCCGTCACAATCCGTAAGCAAAAAATCATGACATCCGCTCATCGTTCCGTCTTTCTTTCCATTAAACGGCCCGCCATATCTGTTTGATAAGTATAGATTTTGATCCAACATATTTATCAGCGCGCCAATATTATTCGCTGCCGTCCAAGTTGTATCAAATTCTTTGGCTGTTTTCCCACTCCAAAGATCTCCCAATAAAAAATTCCATTCGTCATTGCCTAATTTTGGTTTTCCAAAAAGCGGACTTATTTTATCATACTTGGCAAGTTCTTCATTAACCGCTATTGCATCCGCATAGAAATCATAGGGATCAATACTATAAGTATGAAAGGAAAAAACATCAAGCGGAACATTATTGCTAGAACAATAATTCAAAAAATTTCCTATCCAATCATTTCTAATCCCTTTTCTTTCCACCGCCATAATTCCCGGTCCATCAATAATAATAGCCGGATCAACAGCTTTTGCCGCTTTAGCAGAAACTGCAAAAGTTTCAAAAAAATCCGATTGAGCCACTTTTTTTTCTGTATTGGTTTCCCAAAACGCCGTATTGTCCGGTTCGTTGCCAAAACGTACCATTTTTATATCCCAATTGTGTCCATTGCCCCAGCCATTTCGAAGATGGTTAAGCACATTTTTTATATAAGTCGCATAACGAACCAAATCCTTGGGTTTTGATGTCGGCTGGCTAAAAACAATTGCCGGCTCTACTCCAATAGCGACCGCTTTTGCGACTTCTTGATCCAGAACCGTAAAATTATATTGAGATGAATCATTAAGATTTGTCGGTTCCGTATATTTTGCTTCAACCCAAACAACTTTGGCATTTAGGCCATTCAAAAGCGCGTAGCCATTTTCATCATAGTAAGGAGGTGCATTTGTTCCGAAAACATATGGACTGAAAGCACCAAGACTTTTAGAATAATCCAGTGATAGTGATGCCGTGGTAGTAACAGCCGTGCTGTTATTTGCCTGACAATCACTCGGACACAGATTTGGATTTTTCTTTTCAAAATCATCGCAAATTCCATCTCCGCATTTTCCGACTTGAATCACACCTCTTCTTGCCAAAGAAGACTTCTCCACTTGCTTAAAAATAAAAATAATCGTTCCTGCTAATGCGACAATAATAAGTATTAATCCGACAAGAAAAACTTTATTTATTTTTTTAAGATAATTCATGCTATTATTTATTTTTCGCAAGTTTGCTCGCCTTTATAAACTCAAAAAATAACGGGTGCGACTCAATTGGTTTCGAGGTTAATTCGGGATGAAATTGCGTGCCGACAAAAAATGGATGAACGGATGCCGGCAATTCAATGATTTCCATTAATTTACCATCGGGAGATGTGCCGGAAAAAACCAATCCGGCTTTTTCCAGTTTTGCAACATATTCAGGATTGACTTCCCAACGATGTCTATGGCGTTCAGAAATTTTCGATTTTTTATAAGCATTATACGCAACAGTACCATTTTTAACAATGGCAGGATAGGCACCGAGACGCATAGTGGCACCGAAGTTATGATCTTCAAGATTCTTTTTTTGTTCCGACATAATGTCAATTATCGGATTTTTAGTTTTGCGATCGATTTCCGTTGTGTGCGCATCCTTTAATCCCAAGACATTTCTGGCATACTCAATTACAGCCAATTGCATTCCATAGCAAAGACCGAGAAAAGGAATTTTATTTTCACGCAAAAACTGAATGGCTTTAATTTTACCTTCAATTCCGCGCGAACCAAATCCCCCGGGAACAATGATGCCGTCATAATTTCTCAAATCTTCAAGTTTACTCGAATCTTTTTCAAATATCTCGCTATTAATCCAAGTGATTTCCGGCTTTAGTTTATTTTTAAAAGCAGCATGCTTAATAGCTTCGATAACGCTGATATATGCGTCTGATAAAACAAAATCTCCGGTGCCGAAATATTTTCCCACCATACCGATTTTTATTTTTTCTTTAGATGACTTGATGTTTTCCACAAAATTATACCATTCTTTCATGTCTGATTTCTTATTCTCAGGCAAATTCAATTTTTTCAGAATTAAACGACTCAAATCATCACGTTCAAAATTGACTGGAATTTCATAGATATTATCAGCATCCGGTGCCGAGATAACATAGCGCTCAGAAATATTACAAAACATACCTAACTTTTCTTTGCGTTTTTGATCGAGAAAAGTTTCACTTCTGGCAACAATCACATCCGGTTGAATCCCTGCACTATTTAGAGTGCGCACTGCATATTGCGTCGGCTTAGTTTTCATCTCTCCCACCTTTGATGGAATTGGCAAGTAGCTCACCATTACAAACATCACATCTTCCGAATATTTGATTTTCATCATTCTGGCCGCTTCCAGAAAAAGAATATTTTGGTATTCGCCGATTGTTCCGCCAATTTCAATAAGCGTAACATCCGATTCCGCCTTTACCGAGGCTTTTTCAATACGATCAATTACCTCCAAGGGAATATGCGGCACTACTTCAACGCATTTTCCATTGTAACCCAAATTTCGCTCTCGATGAATTACCGACTCATAGACACTTCCGGTAGTCATATAGTTATCGCTGGGCAAGGTGATATTGAGAAATCTTTCATAATTACCCATATCCTGATCGGTCTCATAGCCATCATCTAGAACAAAAACTTCTCCGTGTTCAGTTGGATTCATTGTCCCGGCATCAACATTGATATAGGGATCGATCTTGATTGCGGTAACATTCAAACCTCGCGCTTTTAAGATAATTCCGATTGATGAGGTTGTTATTCCCTTTCCCACTCCACTCATCACTCCCCCGACGATGAATATGAACTTGCGGTTTTGTTTCATATGCTTTTTTAAAAAATTAATTAATCAAAAAATAAATTTTCTAGACAAAAAGTCGCTTTCCCCGCGACTTTTTTTTATTTCATTTTTAATCCAATCTGCATTTAACAACCTAATTTTCCACTACTTCTAAGCTGATTTTTATTTTTATCTCAGAACCAAACATAATTTGAATTTCATAGTTACCTATTTGTTTAATCGGATTCTCCAATAAAATAGCTTTTTCCAAAACATCAAAATTTTCTTTTTTAAGAATTATGGCAATATCTCTTGCCGAAACGGAACCGAATAATTTTCCACCCTTTCCCTTAGCTTTAATTTGAATAGTTTTATTTTTCAATAATTCGGCTTTTTTTCTCAATTCTTCCAATTCCATTGTTTCATGTTCAGTTTTTTCTTTTTTAATTTTTTCCAGCTTTCTAATATTATCTTCAGTAGCTTTTTCTGCTAATTTTTTAACAAAAAGAAAATTACGCGCATAACCATCAGAAACATTTTTCACATCTCCCCGTTTACCTAAATTTTTTACATTTTGCAGTAATATTATTTGCATAACTTTATTATAATGGAAAAATTAAATTTTGGAAACTAATCAAAAAATAATTTTTATTTTAACTTAGTTTTTAATACCTCCAAGGCTTTTTCCAGTTGCGGATCCTTATTGTTTTTATAGTCATCCGGCGTCATCTTAACCTCCACATCGGGAGCAATGCCTTTTTCCATAATATAATCCCCATTGGGCGTAAGCCATTTGGCAACCGTGATCTTAACACTGGAACTTCCCGGAAGATTAATCAACTCTTGCACTGTTCCCTTGCCGAATGATTTCGTGCCGATTAAGGGTATGTGCTGATCATCACGAAGCGCTCCGGCCAAAATTTCCGACGCGCTTGCACTTCCTTCGTTTATTAAAACAACTGTTGGAATTTGGCTAAGCACATCCCCCCCGGTAGTTTTGAACTCTTCTTTTTTACCAAAGCTATCCTCTTCTGAAACGATTACTTTTCCACTAGGAATCATCTTGTTGGCAATAGCAATAGCCTTATCAAGCAATCCTCCGGGATCGTTTCGCAAATCAATAACTAATCCGTTAATATGTTTAGAAGTTACCGTTGCTACAGCCGCATTAAACTCCGAATCGGTATTTTCCCCGAATTTGGTAATTTCAATTCGAGCAATATTATCATTTGTAATTGTCAATTTAACACTCTTAACTTCAATTGTATCGCGAACTATTGAAATATCTTTAGTATCCTTTTCTCCTTGCGATAAGATGGTTAATTTAACTGTTGTGCCTTTTTTTCCACGAATCAAAGCAACCGATTCATCAATAGTCATATCGGAAACAATTTTGTCATCAATCTTTATTATTTTATCACCGGCGCGCAATCCGGCTTTTTGCGCCGGAGACCCGTAAAGTGGTGCGATTATTGTCAATAAATTATCTTTTATTCCCAACTCCGCTCCAATACCCTCAAAGCTGCCATCGATATCTTGTGAAAAAGCTTTATTTTCTTTCGGATCAAAAAAAGATGTATACGGATCACCGGTTGATTTTAACATCCCGCTAATCGCCCCATAAACCATATCTTGCGCGTTTAACTTATCGCGATTAATATGTTTTTCCTTAACCAAATCCCAAACTTTCCAGAAAAGTGAGAAATCGACATTTTCATTGTTTGTCGACGATTTATTTATCACCACTGATTGATCAAGGGCAATATTAGAATTTCCACTGACTTGAGTATTTCTTTTTCCATTATTAAAACCAGCAAGATAACTTAATGCACCAACAACCAATACAATAAAAAACATGAGCGATGCCCGCTTAAATATTTTTCTATTTTTTTCCAATTCTTTTTCACTGGCAATTTCAATTTTTTCCATGCTATTTTTTTGATTAATTATTTTTTTTTCATTATATTTTTTAAAATAATAAATGGCGCTAAAAATATGTGCCCACGCCAATTTATTTGAAAGCAATGTTTTAATAACACCCTTTCCCGCCGAACCCTTTCCGTGATAATGATAAATTCTGGCTTGCGGATTATAAACTACACGATAACCATTTTCCCAAAAACGACGGCACCAATCAGTATCTTCAAAATACAACCAAAATTTTTCATCAAGCAAGCCGACTTTTTCCACTGCCGATCTTCTAGTCATAAGCGCGGAACCCATAAGCCAACCCACATCGCGAATATCTTCGTGATTAAAGTCGCGCATCGAAAACCAATCCAAATGCTTCTTGGCAAAAGAAAACTTTCCTAAAAATGTTCTGCGATAAATAATCGTTAGCGGCGTATAAAATCGAAAACAAGAAGGCTGAAATTTTTCATTAAAACCCAAGAGTTGCGGACCAACAACTCCGACTGTCGGATTATTTTTGATATAAGTCAAAAGAATTTCAATGGAATCTTTTTTTATAAGCGTATCTCCATTTAAAATCAAAATATAATCTCCATGGCTTTTTTCATAACCTCTATTTACCGCTTTGCCAAAACCAATATTTTTATCAGAAGGAACAAATAGCACCTTGGAAAAATCTTCTCTCATCATCATTGCCATATCTTTTTCCGTTTCACTGTCGGAAACAATCAACTCATAATCTGTCTTGGAATAGTTTTCTCTAATTGAATTCAGACAAATTCGCAGAAGTTCGGGATTTTTATAATTTGTAACGATGATGGAAAGCTCCATTTGTTTTTATTGAATCACATTAATATCAGACTGTTCCGGAGCGGTAAATGTATTTTGAATTAATTGATGAATTTTATCATAGCTATCTCCAATCGGAAGCAAGATATAACCAGTATTAGGATTTTCTGAAGGAGTATATAGCAAACCTTCTTGGGTATTTTCAAGCACTCTTTGAATAACCTTCGGGTTAGTTTTTTCAACTTTCATATAAACATCATACAATCTTTTCATTTCCCAGCCTTGCAAGTCGGTTGAAAAATTATTACCAAGCGCGTTAATCATTGAATTTATTTTATTAAAATCCGTTAATGTCCCAATTGATAGCGCTTTATTTTTTAGCGCCTGCAGAATCATTTGCTGTCTTTTTGCTCTATCGAAATCACTGGAATTATCTCGCGATCGAGCAAAACAAAGTGCTGTGGCCGCATCTAATGTTTGTTTTCCGGCGGGCAATTTAAAATCACCATTACACTCAGGATTTTCATTGTAGCAAAGAGGGTATTTAGGAATTTGAATTCTCACCTTAACTCCATTTCTAACCCGGGTAACCGCTTTATTTTGAAATTGTCCCGAAGGCTTTGTGAAAACTTGCCCATCGCAAACGCCCAATTGATTGAATTGGGCATTTTCTTCGAAAGGTTTGTCTAGAGTAATTTCGACTCCGCCAAGCGCATTAACAACATCTGTAAAAGCCTGGTAATTTCCAACAATAGTATATTGAATTGGAACACCGGAAACTTCAGAGAATTTTTTTTCCGCATCAGCAATAGCTTGCTTTGCGCCGCCCTTGGATAATCCTTGCGAATAAATAGCATTGATTTTGCTGGAACCATCATTTTCAATATCTTTCACATACAGATCGCGTGGAATAGAAATCATTGAAATTTGATTGGTTTTTATATTAAGACTCACAATCATACTGGTATCAGAAAGGGCTCCTCCGTTCGGGTCGCTGACGCCACGCATTGCAAGCACTAAAATATTGATTCTACCATCCTTTTCTCCATTTATTTCATTGCTAACGCCAGGAATCATATGACCAATAGTGCCAAGCAGATTTCCATTAGTTGAAATTTTATTCAATACATTGCCGGTTTTCCAGAAAAAAAATCCGCCCATAGCAAGCAAAATAACGATTATTGCGAGAATGATTTTAAAGCGCTTTTTCTTGCCGACCCGTTTCTCTCCTTTTGAATTGAACATTTATTTCAAATTAAATAATAAATTCCATTTTAGATAACCTATATATTTTACAACTTATTAGTGATTTGTCAATCATTAAAAAGTTAAATGATTTTCTTTAAACTTGCCCAATAATACAGATTCAAGTTGCTTTTTAAAAACATCTCGTCCGCCCAGACCATAAACTATACTAGAAATTTTCGCCCCATGAATATTTCGCAAACTGACAGAAATTTCAGAAAATAGTGGCGGGTGAGAACCGATTGATTGAGCACGATCCATCACCATTATTTCTTTGGCGTTTTTTAATGCACCGGAAATTTCCAAAAACGGAAACGGCCGAAATAATTCTATCTTTATCAAACCCGCATTCTCATCCTTCTTTCGTAAATCATCAATCACATCCTTGGCCGTACCAGCCACCGATCCAATCAACACCAAAACTTTTTTGGCACCTTCTGATTGATATTCTTCAAATAAACCATATCTTCTCCCGCTAATTTTTACATATTCGGCACAAAGATTCAAATATTCGTCAAGTGCAGACTTCATTGCTTTTTCTTGATCAATTTTAAACTCAAAATAAGAATCTTGAAGAGCTAACGGACCGTAAGTTACAGGATTTTCAGTATCTAGTAATAAATGTTTTGGAAGATATTCCCCAATAAATTTTTTAACTGTTTTTGTATCTAAAATTTCCAAGTTTTCCACGCTATGTGAAGTGTTGAATCCATCCATAATTATCATAACGGGTAATTTTATTTTTTCAGCCAATTTCATTCCAATAATCATTTTATCATAAACCTCTTGCGGATTTTCACAAAAAATTTGTATCCAACCGGCATCGCGAGCACCCATCACATCGCTATGATCACCATGAATATTGATCGGCGCGCTAAGTGCTCGCGCCGCCACAACCATCAAAATCGGAAGTCGCATACCCGAAGCGATATAAAGCATCTCATGCATATAGGCAAGCCCCTGGGAGCTTGTAGCTGTTACCGTACGCGCTCCGGCAGCTGATGCACCAATTGCCGCGCTCATCGCACTGTGCTCTGATTCCACTTCAATCATTTCTGTTTCCACTTCACCATCCGCCACAAACTTGGCATATGCTTCAATAATTGGCGTTTGCGGAGTAATCGGATAGATTGGCATCACATCCGGCTCAATCTGTTTTAGAGCATAGGCCGCGACATAACCGCCGGTCAGCGCTAATTTTTTGCTATTTTCTTTTAACATAAATTTAATCTATTTTTCAAAGTTTTGTTATAAAAAAATTTAATTCTTTTTCATAGTTATCGCTTTTACCGGGCAAACCTGAGCGCAAACTCCGCAACCCTTGCAAAAATCATAATCAATATTGGCCTTGTCTTTCTTGTCATCTTTATGTTTTTCCATTTCAATGCAAGCGTCAGGGCAAAACACCACACAAGTTTCACAACCAATGCATTTGTCCTTATTTACTTCAGGTTTTATATACCGCCATGATCCGGTTTTAGGAGCATTTTTAATATTATGTTTTATTGTTGCACCTTGTTCCATACTCTTTTAACACTTAATACTATTTAGATACTGCTATAAGCTTTTTCAATGGCCAGAATATTTTTTTCACAACTATCTTTTCCAATTTTTTCTTCAAAAATTCTACGAAACTCATTGATTACGCTATCTAAACTGACCACTTCGGAAACCTGGATAATTTTCCCCAAAATAACCGTATTTGGCCTTAGCTGACCGATAACCGACATTGAAATATCATTCGCATCAACACAATAAATTTTTCCGCTAAACCGAATTTTTTCTTTTATTTCATATTGAGCCCTTTTGGAATTTATAATCAGAACCTCATTTTTATCCAATCCTTCTGTTACTATTTGACTATCCAACAATGTTTCATCCAAAACAATAACGATATCCGGATCAATAATCGGCTCTTTTGTTCTGATTTTAGTTTGAGAAATTCGTAAATAAGTTTTTGTCGGGGCACCGCTGCGCTCCGGACCAAAATTGGGAAATGTTTGCACAAACTTACCCTCTGCAACCGCCGCTTGAGCAATAATCTCTGCAGCTGTCTTAGCGCCTTGACCACCCCTGGCATGAAAAATTATTTCCGTAATATTTTTGTGATATTTCATAAAATTTAAAATGCTTAACGACTAATTTTTTTATGTATAGTAAATAAAAAAACTAACGGGACAACAGTCCAAAATAAAATAAAATTTCCGTCTGTAAAATAACCGTAAGAATTTGAAGATATGTAGTTGAATGCTATTTTCTTCGGCATAATCTCAAAAACGACGCTCAGCATAAGCATAATTTCCAAAAAACTCATCATAAAAACTCGCAAAAAAAATCCTTTTCCTCCAGCAGAAATTGGTAATTCAAACATTTTTTTACTCAAAATTGTCAAACCGATAATAATAGCAAAAAAAAGCAACAAACGATATGAGTAATCGGATAAAGTTTTTGTTGATACCGCCCCCAAAACGGCAATCGCTACATAAATATTTATTAGAATAGTGATCAATTTATAACGACCGATAAGCATGCCAAATATGAAACTAAGAAATATAACCACTAAAAATAAGGTTATGTCCATAGTCATTTTTGAAGAAATTCCAAACTGAGAAAAAAGTTGGCTGAGATTCATATGTTGTTTTTCTTAGGTATTCTTGTTTATTTTTCTTATATATGAAATATAGCACAAATAAAAAAAATACCCAAATATTTTTTATTTTTTTAATTTTTATTATTAGCTTTGTCTTTCACTGTGTAAAAGCATATCCATAGCATGTTGCATGGAACCGGCATGCGTAACTTTTCCCGCATTTACAAAAAATATATCATCGGAGTTCTCAATCGTATTGAGCCGATGTGCAATAATAACTTTCGTTGTTTTTTTTGGCAATTTATTAATAATTTCTTCTAGTAATTGCTCAGTAACCGTATCGATATTCGCCGTTGCTTCATCTAAAATTAAAATATCCGGATTGCGCAAAACCGCTCGGATAAATGCAATCAACTGTTTTTGTCCCAAGCTAATAGCATCGCCACTGGAAGCTATTTGAGTATCCAAACCATCAGAAAAACGCGCTAACAATCTTGAAAGATGCGCTTCTTCCAATATTTTTTCCAATTCAATATTCGTGTAATTGCCATGTTCATCATTTCCATATAATATATTTTCTCGCACTGTTCCATTGAATAAAAATGGTTCTTGCAAAATAAATCCGATTTTTTTTACTCGCTCGGCAGAATTGTAGCAACGAATATCCTTTCCTTCTAAATAGATTGTTCCCTTGGTCGGATCATAAAGCCGCGCCATTAAAGAAGCGGTGGTTGTTTTTCCGCCACCGGTCGGACCGACAAGCGCATATGTTTTTCCTTTTTCAAGAGTAAAATTAATATCTTTTAAAACATTATTTTCATTCGAGTAACCAAAAAAAACATTTTTAAACTCAAGCGCGTTCGCTGAGTTTAAAATTGGCATTTTCCTTGTTTTTTCATCAGGTATTGCCTGAATATTTGATTCAAGATTCAATACTTCAGAAATGCGATCCAGGCCAGCAAGCGCAAGCTGAAGCGACGGCCAAACCGAAGCAAGTTGTCGAAGCGGATTATAAAAATTATTAACATATAATAAAAAACCAATCAGCAAGCCAATGGTAAATTGACCAAGCGATATTAAATAAATGCCATAAGCCAAAACGACAAGTTGCGCCAATAATGAAGCAAGTATATACATGGGATTGAAAATATTACTTGCGATTCCCGCCAAGACCGAAGAAGAATAATTCATATCATTTGCTTCCTTGAATTTATTTCTAAAATAATCCAATCGATTAAACGCCACGATCACCTTGAAATTGTTAATGCTTTCCTGAATTTCACCACTCATATCTCCTAATGCGCGCAAACTCTTAAGACTTGTTCGCTTAACCCAAGGAGAAAGCAATTGCGTTCCAACTAAGGCGATAATAGCTGGCACAAGCGCAACAATTCCAAGCCGAAAATTGATAAACAAGATAAAAATTCCCGTACTGCTTATGAGGATAATATTTCCAGTAAACTGCATTAATGCTTGTGAAAAAAATTGATTAAGCTTATCGGTGTCGTTATTTATACGAGAAATAAGATCACCAGCCTTATTTTGATTGAAAAATGCCACTGGAAGCTCTTGAATTTTGATAAATATTTTATTGCGCAAATTAAAAAGAAGTCGCCTGCCCACCCCCCCCATAGTCACCACTTGTACATAATTAGAAAAAAGGCCGATAGTAAAAATAGCGCCCAAAATTCCGGAAAACAATAGAACTCCTTGAATTTTTTTTTCAACAATATAGACATCCACTATGCGCGCAATAAGAATGGGCACCGCAAGCGAAACTGCGGAGCTTACAAGAATAGCCCCTATTGCAATTAATACTGAACGTTTTTCCTCCGACATCAAAGGCACCAATCTGCGCCAAGCAGTAATCAATACGCCTTTTTCTTTTTCTTTTTCGATGTTTGTCTTAGAAAGAGAGTAATTCATAATATTATTATTTTTCATCACTTAATTCATATTGATTCGTGCTTCGCTGAGATTGAAAAATCTGATTATATTCCGGAGATGACTGCAGCAGCTGTTCATGCGTGCCTTTTGCCAATAGTTCACCTTCCATAAGCAGAATTATTTGATCATAATGTTCAATCGATGAGATTTTTTGAGTAACCGATATGAGCGTCAGATCGGGATAATTTTTAAAAACATTGCTTAAAATTTTTTGTTCGGTATTGGCATCAACGCGCGCTGTGAAATCATCCAGCAATAGAATTTTCGGATTTAATGCCAATGCACGAGCCAACATTATGCGCTGTTTTTGCCCGCCAGAAAGACTAGTGCCTCTCTCCGAAACCAATGTATCTAATTTTTGAGGTAAAATTTCGATATAATCTTTCAATTCAGCTGTTTCTATGGCTTTTTCGATATACATATCCTTAACCGTATTACTAAAAGCGATATTTTCTCGCAAACTCAAATTAAACATTACACTATCTTGAAACACAAATCCAATTTGATTATGCAAGCTTTTTTTAGCATATTCAAGAATATTTTTTCCGTCAAAAAAAATCTCTCCTTTTGTCGGAGCCAAAAGGCCGGTAAGCAAATAAAGGAGTTGCGTTTTGCCTGCAGCTGTCGGACCAATGATTGCCGTTTTACTGCCGGCTTTCACAAAAAAAGAAATATTTTTAAGTGCAATTTTTCCATTAAATTCAACCGTTACATTTTTCACTTCAACATCACCAATCAAGGTTGTTTCAATCCCATTTTGATCTTCTTTTTCAGCTGGAGCATCAAGCACTTGCAGGATACGTTCATAAGAAACTTGCGCTTGTGCGATAAGATTACTAACAAAACCCAAAATAATTATTGGAAAGATAAGGATGGCCAAATAGCTATTAAACGCAGTGAAATTTCCAAGTGACATTGCACCAATAATAACAAAGCGCCCTCCCAATGAAACTATTAACAATGTAGCAATATTGGTTAAAAAAGTAATTACCGGCATAAGACCGGAAAATAATTTTAAAATATCAAAACTAATATTTCTCGCTTCGATATTTGCAGCAAGAAATTTTTTACTTTCATATTTTTGCGAATTAAGCAAGCGAATAAGCGCTGAACCAAAAATACTCTCGCTAATAACTTTATTAAGCCAATCTATGGCTTTTTGCGATCTAATAAAGAGTTTGCGCACTTTTCTGAATACGAAAAAAAAGGTCGCACCGATAACAGGCATAACCGAAAGCACAGCAAACGCCAGCTTCCAATCCGTAATAAAAAGTAATATAGAAACACCGACAATCAAAAACGCAGATGAGATAATGGATGAAACAGCGGTTGATACAAATGTTTTAATCGCATCAACATCCGAAGTTAGATTGGTTAAGAGTTTGGCAGGTGTCGCTTTTTCAATATAGGCATATGGTTGCACGGATATTTTAGCCACAATATCGTTTCGAATATCGCGCGCAACGCGCTCTGATGCCAATACTTGAATAATATTTTGCAAATAAGTAAACAAGAATACAAACAAAGCGACGAAAAAAAATTTTAAAAGCAACTCATTGATAATAAAGTTACCATTTGCATAATCATCTATGGCGCCTGAGATTATTTTCGGGATAGAAATATTTAGTCCATTGGCAATAACCGTTAATGTTGCAAGAAGAAAAATAATGCCCTTATAGTTAGCAACCAAACCAAAAACACTTGCTTTTGGCAAATCCACCACATCAATACTATTTTGAAACTCGCGCTCTTTTTCCTGCGACATAAAATTAAAAAATAGAATTTTTCTTATAAAATCATAATATCATTAAACCGCTAACAACTCAAAACTATCGACATATTTCATTGCCATCTCCGCCGATAATTGCTTAATCTCTTTTTTAGATATACAATACAAAAAGTAATAAAATAACTTTATGCAAGATCAAATTCGACAAATTAACGATGAATACGCAAAAATAACTCAAGCATTAAGCGCTCCTGATGCAATTTTAGATTTGCAAAAAATGACCGAATTATCAAAAAAACAAGCAGAGATGGCTGAAATTATGCAAAAAATTGAAGAATTGGAAAAAATAGAAAAACATATGCATGAAAACGCGGAAATTATCAACACAGAACAAGATTTAGAAATGAAACAGCTAGCCATGAATGAAAACATTTCGCTATCCCTCAGAAAATCTTCTGCGGAAAAACAACTGGAAACATTACTCCTGCCAAAAGATCCCCATGATGAAAAAAATGTTATCATTGAAATCCGCGCTGGAGCGGGTGGGGATGAATCAGCGCTCTTTGCCGCCAATCTTTTTCGTATGTATTCTCGCTATGCTGAAAAAAATCATTGGCAAATTGTCTTACTCAATTCCAATCAAAACGGATTGGGCGGTTTCAAAGAGGTTATTTTCGAAATCAACGGAAAAAATGTTTACGCTAAAATGAAATATGAATCTGGCGTGCACCGCGTGCAACGCATTCCGGAAACAGAAAAAAACGGACGCGTTCATACATCCACCGCTACTGTTGCAGTATTGCCGGAAGCGGAAGAACTTGATTTTAAAATTGAAGAAAAAGATATTCGCATTGATACTTTTTGTTCGTCCGGACCGGGAGGACAATCGGTTAACACCACAAAATCTGCAGTTCGCATAACCTATTTACCAACCGGAATGATTGTTTCCTGCCAAGATGAAAAATCTCAAATGAAAAATAAAGATAAGGCGATGAAAGTGCTTCGTTCCAGACTTTTGCAAGCGGAAGAAGAAAAAAGAATGAAAGAATTGGGAGATCAGAGAAAATCTCAAATCGGTACCGGCGATCGCAGTGAAAAAATCAGAACATATAATTTTCCCCAAGATCGCATTACCGATCATCGCATAAAATTAAATTGGAGCAATTTACATGGAATTTTGGATGGAAATCTGGATTCAATCATCAGTGCGCTGGAAGAAGAAGATATTAAAATAAAGTTATCCCAACTCTAAAAATGCCTTCAATTAACGACTTTTTAAATACTCCTGTTTTTTCCTCCTCTATTGCTCGTATCGACTTGGAATTACTTTTAGCACACGCACTTAAAAAAAACAGGGAATTCATTCTGGCGCACCCGGAAAGAGAGATTACAAAAAGAGAAGGAGCGTTTCTTTTAAAAATAATCGCCCAAAGAAAAAAACATAAATCAATCGCGCACATTATTGCAAAAAAAGATTTTTGCGATCTAACTTTTAAGGTAAACCGCCACACACTAATTCCTCGCCCTGAGACAGAACTGCTAGTTGGCGAGAGTGAAAAAAAAATAAAAACACAAAAATTAAATACAGTTATCGACATTGGAACCGGTAGCGGAAATATCATCATTACCCTTGCCAAGCATTTGAAAAATAAAAAAATAAATTATTTCGGAATAGATATTTCTTCAAAAGCGCTAAGCGTGGCAAGATGCAATGCTAAAAAATATAATTTGAATAAAAAAATAAAATTTATTACAGGAAATTTATTGACACCGCTTAGCAAAAAAAACTTTTCTCAAAAAACAAAAACTTTTATTGTTGCAAATCTTCCCTACCTCTCAAAAGAAATTTATTCCGCTTGCGCTCCGGATGTAAAAAACTATGAACCAAAATCGGCACTCTACAGTTCGCAAGAAGGTTTAAATCATTATAAAAAATTATTTCAGCAGATAATTTTTCTTCAAGCGCAACTCAATATAAAAAATATCCTCATTGAATTCAGTCCTGAACAAAAAAAGAAGCTACTATTTTTGATTGAAAATTTTTTTCCGAACGCTAAAAAACAATTCATAAAAGATCTAGCCGGAAAATGGCGTATTTGCGCAATAGAACTATAACAAAACAAAAAACCGTGTGTTAACGGTTCTTTGTTTTATACATAACGACGCTTGTATGTATCGCTTGAATATTTTTTTCAAGCGAAAAAATTTTACTGAAAAACTATTTCTTTTTCTTTTTTGTTGTAGCCTTCTTTTTTGTTGCTACTTTTTTTACAGTCTTTTTTACAACTTTTTTCTTTGTTGCCATTTTATTTCACCATCCTTTCTATTTTATTTTTTCAAAGTTTCTTTTCTGAAACTATTTTCCTATTTATTAATATTTTTGTTTCGACCTTTTTACTTTTTATTCTCAAAAATTTTTTATATTTTTTATAAAATAATTTTTGTATTTAAATTATACAACATCTATTTTTTTATGCAAGAAAAAAAGTTATCCACAGATATTTTTTTTCATAAAAATATTTAAAATAAAAAAACTTGAGCGACTATGCTAACTATGTTATTCTTTTTTTATGAAATATTTACACGCTTTAAATAAAATTGAAGGAATTGGATCGCAAAAAATAAAAAAATTATTGTCTTTTTTCAATAATACCGGTGAAAATATTTGGCATGCCACTTATTCTGATTTGCAAATCGCTTTAGGTGATGGAAAACTTCCGGAAAAAATAATTAATGTGAGAAAAAAAATCGATCCGGAAAAAGAATGGACATATTTGAAAAAAGAAAATATTCATATTATTTCTCTTACAGACAAAACCTATCCCAAATTACTCAAAGAAATTTCCAATCCGCCCTATTTAATCTATTTGAGAGGTAACTTGAATTTAAATGAACTGCCAGCTATTGCCGTGGTTGGCGCAAGAAAATATTCTTCCTATGGAGCGCAAGCGGCCATAGCGTTTTCTCGCGATCTAGCAAAATCCGGACTGTCAATTGTAAGCGGATTGGCACTGGGAATTGATGCGATTGCCCATAAAAGCACACTTGATATCAATGAAAAAACCATCGCTGTTTTGGGTAGCAGTATTGATAATAAAAATATTTATCCGCGTGCGAACTATCAATTAGCGCAAGAAATTGTCGCTAAAAATGGAACACTTCTGAGTGAATATCCTCCGGAGACATCGGCAACGACATTTACTTTCCCGGCACGCAATCGCATAATCGCCGGCCTATCATTAGGAACGATTGTTGTGGAGGCAGGAGAAAAGAGTGGCGCACTCATCACTGCGCGATTGGCGTTGGAAAATAATCGGGAAGTTTTTGCCATTCCCGGATCAATATTTTCAGAAAATTCCACCGGCACAAATAATTTAATCAAAGCAGGAGCAAAGCTTGCAACAAATATATCCGATATCTTGGAAGAATTAAATTTTTCACAAATAAAATTGGCCGCTAAATCTTGCAAAAAAATAACCGATGACAAAAATGAAATTGCTATTTTAAATATTCTTTCCGACAAACCAATCCACATTGATAATATTGGAAAAATTTCAAAACTAGGAACTGCCACCACAACTTCAATTTTAACAATAATGGAAATTAAGGGCTGGATAAAAAATATCGGCGGTCAAAATTATATTTTACTATAAAAACAGCAATTAATGCACGGCTTGGAAAAATCTTGATTTTATTCTATGATAGTTATTGATTGTTTAATTTTTATTTTTTTCGCATTTTATGAAACTAATTATTGTTGAATCACCAACTAAAGCCAAAACGATTAATAAATTTCTTGATAAAAGCTATTTGGTCAAATCAAGCTATGGTCATATTCGTGATTTGCCGGAAAAAGAAATGGGTATCGATATCGAGCATGACTTTTCTCCACAATATGTCATTCCTCATAAAGTTGCCGATAGAGTTGACGAATTAAAAAAACTGGCAAAAAAAGCAGATGATGTGATCCTTGCCACTGATGAAGACCGTGAGGGAGAGGCAATTTCTTGGCATCTATTAATTGCCTTGGAACTCGAAAAAAAATTTAAAGACAAAAAAATTTCCCGCATCGTCTTTCATGAAATTACCAAAAGCGCCATCGAAAAAGCTCTTGCCAATCCGCGAGAAATTGATCTTAACTTGGTTGATGCACAACAAGCCAGGAGAATCCTTGATCGCCTAGTCGGATATGAGCTATCCCCTTTTCTTTGGAAAAAAATCAGAAAAGGTCTTAGCGCCGGACGAGTACAATCGATGGCATTGCGCATCATTGTTGAACGAGAAAAGGAAATTAAAAAATTTGAAGCGGAAAATTATTGGAAAATAAATTTAACATTAACAACAGAATCGGATAAAAATAAAACGGCTTTTCCTGCTGAGCTCATCAAAAAAAACGATGAAAAAATAGATGCGATTACCACGCTAAAACTATTTACCGGAGATTATAAAATTAAAAAAACCATTTTAACAAAAGAAGAAGAGGCTTTGGATATAATCTCCAATCTAAAAGAATGTGTTTATAAAATTGAAAAATTAACAAAAAGAAAAATAACCAAAACTCCGCCTCCGCCATTTACCACATCCACTTTGCAACAATCGGCTATTAGCAACTTGGGCTATAGTTCCAAGCAAACCATGGTGCTGGCGCAAAAACTCTATGAACAGGGCTATATCACCTATATGCGAACTGACAGCCTCAATCTCTCGCTGGAATCATTGATGTCCGCCCAAAAAACTATTCAAGAATTATTTGGCGAAGATTATTCTCTTAAAAGCCCTCGCTACTTCAAAAATAAATCCAAAGGCGCACAAGAAGCGCATGAAGCTATCCGCCCGGCCTATCCGGAAAAGACACCAAATGAGTTAAAAGCTAAATTGGAACCGGGGCAATATAAACTCTACAAATTGATCTGGAATAGAATGATTGCTTCTCAAATGTCTTGTGCTGTTTTTGATTCGATAAAAGCTGATATTTCCGCTACTGATAAAATGGAAAAAAATATCTATGCTCTTGGTGCCAATGGCTCAACATTAACTTTTGAAGGTTATTTAAAAGTCTATGCGGATAAAAAATCCGTTTCAACCGACACAATCTTGCCCCCACTGGAAGTTGGTAAAATATTGGAGCTGGTTTCCATTGACTCAGAAGGAAAAACCACTACTCAGCCACCTCGTTATAATGAAGCAACGCTTGTAAAGGTTTTGGAAGAAAATGGCATTGGTCGCCCATCAACATATGCCCCGACAATCTCCACTATTATTGAAAGAAAATATGTTGATAAAAATGAAGAAAAGCGTCTTTTTCCACTTGAAATCGGAACACTGGTAAGTGATGTTCTTGTGGCTCATTTTCCCCAAATAGTTGATATGGCATTCACGGCAACATTAGAAAAAGATTTCGATGAAATCGCTGAGGGATCAAGAAAATGGATACCCGTAATCAAAGATTTCTACGAGCCCTTTCACGCCAATCTCAAAACCAAAACAAAAGAGGTTAAAAAGGAAGAGTTTCAAGAAAAGTTAGATAGAAATTGTCCTGATTGCGGTGGAGATTTGATTGTAAAATTTGGACGCTTTGGAAAATTTATTGCTTGTTCCAATTATCCCAACTGTCGCTACACAGAAAAAACCGGGGAAGAAAAAAAATTAGAACAAACCTTCTCGGAAGAAATTTGTGAAAAATGCGGAGCAAAAATGGTTATTAAAAAAGGAAAGTTTGGCACTTTTCTGGGTTGTTCAAATTATCCAAATTGTAAAAATATTAAAAAAATAGAGAAAAAAATCGGAATCATCTGCCCAAAATGCAATATTGGGGAATTGGTGGAAAGAAAATCAAAACGAGGCACATTTTTCTATGCTTGCAATACTTACCCTAGCTGTGATTTTTCTCTTTGGAATAAGCCAACTGGTGAGAAATGCCCCAAATGCGACTCTCTTTTGGTTTTTGCCGCTAAGGGAAAAATTAAATGCTCCAAAAAAGAGTGTGATTTTGAAAATTAATTTTCAGCCATATGTCTTCTCATGAAGAAATAACTATTGATACCGTGTTGAAAAACATAAAGTTTCAACTAGATTTTAAAAACGAAGCGCTAATTAGAAGTGCCTACGAGTTAGCTGAGCGCGCACATCTGGGTCAAAAAAGGAAATCAGTCGTTGATGCCTATATTCAACATCCACTTCACACCGCGCTTAATTTAGCGACAATCGGACTAGGAGCAAAAACAATTGCCGCCGGTCTTTTACATGATGTTCCTGAGGATACGCAAATAACTTTAAAAGAAATCGAACAAAAATTTGGGAAAGAAATCGCCTCCTTGGTTGATGGCGTTACAAAATTAGGAAAAATAAAACTGCGAGGCACAAAAGAAGAATTCTATTTGGAAAATTTGCGTAAAATGTTTTTGGCCATGGCTTCCGATATTCGCGTTGTTCTGATTAAATTAGCCGATCGATTGCACAATATGGAAACACTTGAATATCTTCCCTTGGAAAAGCAACAACGAATTGCTCTTGAAACAATGGAGGTTTTTGCTCCAATCGCCAATCGTCTTGGAATAGGAGAAATCAAAGGACGCCTAGAGGATTTGGCCTTTCAATATCTTGATCCGGAAAATTATGTCTATACTGAAAAATTATTGCATGATCAGTATGGACAAAGAAAAAAGAATATTGATCGCATTATAAATGAATTAAAAAAAGAACTTTCCAAGGAAGGAATTGATGTTATAGCCATTTTCGGAAGAACTAAACATCTCCATAGTCTTTTCCAAAAACTAAAACGTCATGATATGGATATTGAAAAAATATATGACTTAATCGGCATTCGAATTATCGTTCCGGATTTGGCAAATTGCTATGAAACATTAGGCATCGTTCATAAAAAATATCGACCGTTAGTTGGAAGAATTAAAGATTATATCTCTCTTCCAAAACCCAATGGCTATCAGTCAATTCATACCACCATTTTCGGACCGGGCGGAGATTTTTTAGAAGTACAAATTCGTACAAAAAAAATGGATGACGAGGCGGAATATGGGATTGCTTCTCATTGGATTTATTCTGAAAAAAAACGCAAACTAAAAAACTTCTTTATGAAAAGCAAACATGCTGTACCGGAAGAAGAGCTGGTTTGGGTAAATCAATTACGAGAATGGCAATCTGACATGGGAAAGGATGATCAAGAATTTATGGAAGGTTTGCGAGTCGATTTTTTTAAAAATCATATTTTTGCATTCACTCCCAGGGGTAATATCATTGATTTGCCAGAGGATGCCACGCCAATTGATTTTGCCTATCGCGTGCATAGCGAAGTTGGCAATCGAGCAACTGGAGCAAAAGCTAATGGAAAAATGATTACATTGGACTACAAGATTCAAAATGGAGAAGTGATTGAAATTGTCACATCGCGCAATCACAAAAATCCCAGTCGCGATTGGATGAAATTCGTAAGAACCTCCTTGGCCAAAAGTCAAATTAGAAAATATCTAAAAAAAGAAGGCTTGCTTTAGCTGATTTATTTTTTTTCATTCAATATTTTTGCCACCCAAAGGCTATTGAGAACAACGGAAATCGAACTAAAGGACATCGCAATTGCAGCAATTTCCGGGTTAAGAAAGCCAAACATCGCCATTGGTATCATCACTAAATTATAAAAAAACGCCCAAAATAAATTCTGTTTAATTGCACGAAAAGTTACCCGAGAAATAATAATTGCCTCCACTACCTTGCTAAGATTACTTTCCAGCATCACAATCTGCCCGGCTTCTTTTGCGATATCCATAGCGTTTCCCATGGCAATTCCCAAATCAGCTTGAATCAAACTTGGCGCATCATTAATTCCATCGCCAACAAAAATAATTTTTTCGCCTTGACTTTGAAAATTTTTAATTGCTTCCAGCTTTTCATGAGGTAAAACATCGCCAATCACCAATTGTATGCCCAATTTTTCAGCGACTGAATTTGCAACCGCCACTCTATCTCCGGAAATTATCGCTATTTTTAATTTCATTTTTTTTAGCACCCTCACAACAGCATCTGCTTCACTGCGAAGTTCGTCGACAATCAAAAACGCACCCAGCGCTAATCCATCTCTTTCAATAAACAGCAACGCTCCTATATTATTTTCCGGCATAGATTCCAAATTTTCCATCCATGAATTTTTCGCGTTTTTCTTTCCTATTATTTTTTTATTTCCCAAAGAAACCTTCCTGTTCTGCTCGTCAAGTCCAAAAATACCTCGTCCCTTATGTTCTTTGATTTCTTTTATTGTTTGTGAATTTTTTTCTATTTTTTCTCCATTAACATATTTAATTATTGCCCGAGAATAAGGATGTTCGGAATTTTTAGCTAAATTATAAGCCAAATTAATTATTTCATTTTCACCTATTTCTATTTCTGGATTTTTAAATATTTTTGAAATTATCGGTTCGCCTCGCGTAAGCGTTCCCGTTTTATCAAATATTACCATAGAAATATCCTTTATCCGCTCAAAGCTTTCACCGGTTTTAAATAGTATTCCTCGCTTGGCTCCATATCCGGCTCCGACCATAATTGCAGTAGGAGTCGCCAAGCCTAACGCGCATGGACAGGCAATTACAAGCACAGAAACAGCATAAATAAAAGCGTTTTCTCCATTTTGCGATAAAAAAAACCAACCGATAAAAGTAATCAATGCCAAAACCAAAACAACCGGAACAAAAATCCTGGCAAATTTATCAGCCAAGTTTTGGATTGGCGCTTTAGAATTTTGCGCCTCTTCAACTATGCGAATAATTTGCGCCAAGGCAGTTCCCTCTCCTGTTTTTTCTATTCTTACTTTAATAATTCCGTCTTGATTAAGTACAGAACCGAAAACATAGTCCCCTGTTCTTTTCTCCAAAAACATCGATTCGCCGGTAAGCATTGACTCATCAACCGCAGTTTCTCCGTCAATAATATAGCCATCAAGAGGAATTTTTTCACCCGGTTTTACAATAACCACATCGCTAATTTCCAATTCGGAAATATCTACTTCTTTTTCCACTCCGTCAACAAGCATTCTTGCTCTTTTCACTCCCAATTCCACTAGTCCGCGCATAGCTTGTCCGGTTTTTTGCACACTAATATCTTCCAAATATTTTCCCAAAAGAATAAGTGTTATAATAATGGTCGCTGTTTCAAGATAGGCTTCTCGTCGATCAAACAACGCCCAAAGACTAAAGAAATAAGCTATTAAAGTGCCCATTGAAATCAATGTATCCATATTAGCTTCTTTCTTTTTTGCCTGGATAAAGGCCATTTTATGAAACGGCCAGCCCAAAATAAAAACGACAATCGTTGCCAAGGCAATATCTATCCAATAAATCAAATCAATCCCCTGGAAAAGCAACCCAGATTTAACTTTCCAAAAAATACCCAGAACCAAAGGGGACGAAAAAATGACAGAAAGAAAAAGACGAACTTTGATATTTCCAAAAATTTCATTTTTATAACGCGTATATTTATCTGTTACGCCATATTTTTGCAATATGCCATTTTCAATTCCGTAACCGTTTTCTGTGATTATTTTTTTTATTTCCGCTTCTTTTATAATGCTATCATCATATTCCACCAAGGCTTTTTTCGAAGCAAAATTAACTGAAGCATTTTTAATTCCATTTGTACAAGACAACAATCTTTCATTGCCCGAAGCGCAATTAGCGCAAGTCATTCCGCTAATTTTAAGAATAATTTTTTTATTGGACATATTTCATATTCAAAAATGAAAAAAATCACAAACCTTTTTCCAAAAACTTTTCGACTGATTATTTTTAATTTTAATTTTTAAGCGCTTTTTAATTTTCGGCATAATCTCCAGTGCAGATTGATATCCGAGATCAATCAGATTGTTTACTTTTTTAAAATCAGAAGAGTGAAATTCTTCCAGGTGCGGCCTAATCATAAATTCTGTTTTTCCGGAAAGTAAATCATCTTGTGGCTTCAAAAGAATACTATAAGAATTGGTAATGACATCCACAACATTGCGCGCCTTTTTTAGATTGCGAAAAAAACCCAAATCCACGCCAATACAAACATCAGCGCCCATTTCTTTTAGCGGAGAAAGCGGTAAATTCTCCACTAAACCACCATCAACCAATCTCCTATTTTTAATCTTAACCGGCACAAAAAAACCAGGCAAGCAGGTACTAGCCATAACCGCTTCCGCCACGCTACCGCTTCTAAATACAACCTTTTCTCCTGTGTCAATATCAGTCGCAATTATTGCCAAGGGGATTTTTGCGTCTTCTATTTTCGCTCCCCTTCCAATCATTTCATCAACAAGAGCACCAACTGGCTTATTTGAGTTTAATCCCAATTTAGAATAACCAAATCGAGAAAGATTTGCCCAGCTTAACTCACGAGAAATTTTAACCATCATATCCGATGATACGCCAAAAGCCAATCCGGAAGCGACAATCGACCCGGCACTCGTTCCGGAAACACAATCTATTGTTATGTTATTTTTTTGCAAAGCATCCACCACACCAATATGCGCAATGCCTAAAGCGGATCCTCCACTAAGCGCCAAGCCAATTTTATTTTTTCCTTTTTTTCCGTTAAACATAATATCCTCCACTAAAAAATTACTTTTTTTATTATAGCATAATCACTTAAAAAGACCGAGAGAAAATAATATTAAACTCTAAATACACAAAATTGTCCAGTTGACGCTTATTTTAAATGAGTTAAACTTTATTATTAGATAGGAGGATTGCTCAAAAGGCAATCATGGCTTCAACGCAAGCACATTAATAATCTAAATAGAAAGGAAGGTGAAAACACATGGAATTCAATCAAGAAATAAATGATGAAAACAACCAAGAGA
>JAJYBE010000046.1 GCA_021779205.1 bacterium | reverse complement strand
CAAGAGTACTTAATTACTATGATGAAAATATTTTGAAAAATTATATGCGCTTTAAGCTCAAAGAATTTGTCGGAGTGTCAAAAAGTGAGGCGAAAGGAGTTAGAGTTTTGGATAATTTTTCAGGATTGGAGTTTGAATTAGATGGAACAATGTTTCGAACAAAACTTCTGGCCCAGCATAATATTTCACTTATCCTCTTGGCTAGTAGATTGGCGCAAAAATTAGGCATGACTCTTGCTGAAATTTCACGGGGAGCGGGGAAGGTTGAGTATGTGCCTCATCGCTTGGAACCGATTTACAATGAAATGACGAAAGTTTGGGTGGTTGATGATAGTTATAATGGCAATTATGCTGGTATTGTGAGTGGGATTGAAGTGTTGAAAAGGGCGCAGGGGCGCAAAATTGTGCTCACTCCGGGATTGGTTGAGTTGGGCGGAAAAAGTGCTGAAATTCACGAAAAAATCGGCCAGCTTTATGCTCAGAGCGGGATAGATTTGGTTCTCTTGATAAAAAGTCCCAACTCTGGTTATATTATTAAGGGACTTGACGGGGCGGGCTTTGAAAATTATAAACTCTATGAGTCGTCAAAAGAAGTGCATGCGGATCTTGCTAATGTGGTGAAGACTGGTGATGCGATTATTTTTCAAAATGACCTGCCGGATAATTATTTCTAACTTCTGCCAGTTGCCGGTCTGCCAGCAGACGAAGAATTTACATGAATGTGCGAATATACAAAAATAAAAACCACTTAACAGTTTAACGATTTAATTTATGAATATCGGAGTATTTTTTGGCGGAAAGAGTCCGGAGCATGACGTTTCAATTATTACGGGACAACTTATTATCTCAGAATTGAAAAAAATGCAACATAATGTCGTGCCGGTTTATCTTGGAAAAAATGGCGAGTGGCATGTCTCAGAAGAGCTGGGAACGTTAAGATTTTTTCAAGATCCCGAAAAAGACAAGAAACTTTTGGAGTTTTCCCGAGTTTCGCTGGACATGGAAAAATCTCGGGGCAAGATGGTTTTTCGAAAGAAGGGTTTCATGGGACATGTAGTCGAAATTAATTTGGCTTTTCCGGCTTTTCATGGATCAAACGGAGAAGATGGGACAATTCAAGGCCTATTTGAGCTTTTCGGCGTGCCATATGTCGGTTGCGATGTGCCATCCAGTGCGATTGCCTTTGATAAGATTCTTACAAAAACATATTACAAAAGCATGGAAATTCCTACGGCGAATTTTATGTTTTTTGGTAAAAATGATTGGGAAAAAGAGCGAGTGGAAATTATCACTGGCATTAAAAACACTTTGCGTTATCCATTGTTTATCAAACCCCCAAAGTTGGGATCGTCAATTGGAATTTCCAAGGCTAAAGATGATAAGGAATTGGAATTTGCGATTGAAGTGGCGTTGCACTATGGCGAGAAAGTTTTGGTCGAAGAGGGGGTGGAAAATTTGATGGATATCACCTGTTGCGTGATCGGCAATGATGAACTTGAGGCATCACTCATTCAAGAATCGGTTTTTCAAAGCGAACTGTTTGATTTCAAAGAAAAATATTTAGTGGATGGTGGCGCGCAATTGGGCAATGCTACGGATAGCTTAGTCATTCCAGCGCGCTTGGGCGAAGATACATCAAAAAAAGTGCGAGAGCTGGCCAAAAAAATCTACGCTGGCATCGGAGCAAGCGGTATTGCGCGTGTTGATTTTCTCTATGATAAGGTGGCGCAAAAGGTCTATGCCAATGAAATCAATCCAATGCCGGGCACGGTCTATCATCATTTGTGGAAAGCCAGCGGACTTTCACTCGATGAGCTTTTAAAAAAACTGATTGATTTCGCGAAAGAAAGATATGCAGAAAAAAATAAATTTAAATATACTTTTGATTCGGATATGTTGAGTTTTGCCAATTCGGTTAAGTTGAAGTTGAAAAAATAATTATTTGGTTATGTTTGAACGCACTAAAAATCTGCGACTTTCCGTCATCAAGCAAATGGAGTTGCGCGCTTCCAAATTTCCCGATGTCATTTCGCTTGCGCAAGGCGTGCCCAGCTTTGATACCCCGGAGTGCATTAAACGGCGAGTGGAGCTGGCGCTTAAAAATGGCGTGGTGGCGAAATATTCGCTTTCTCCCGGTCTTTCCGAGTTGCGTGAATTGATTGAAATAAAATTGGCCGAAACGGGAATGTTTTATGACTTTGAAAAAGAAATTATTGTGACAGCAGGTTCAATTGAAGGGATTACGGCGACCCTGTTTGCAATCACAAATCCGGGTGATGAAATAATTATTCCCGAACCGACCTATACTTCATATCGCGAAGTGATTCTTTTGTCCGGATGCCAACCGGTATTCGTTTCGCTTGATGAAGAAAAAGGCTGGGCGTTTTCACTGGAAAAATATGAAGCGGCGATCACGGAAAAAACCAAAGCCATTTTTTATTGCAATCCCAATAATCCAACCGGTACGATTTATTCCAAAGAGCAACTCTTGGAACTCGCGGAATTGGCTAAGAAGCATAATCTTTATTTGATTTCCGATGAAGTATATAAGGATTTTATTTTTGATTCCGGTGAAAAAATTTTCAGTCTGGCGGAATTGCCGGAATTTAGAAAAAGAGTAATTCGACTTTTTAGTTTTTCCAAATCATATGCCATGACCGGCTGGCGCGTGGCTTATCTCCATACTGATGAAAGTATTGCGAAAGAAATTCTGAAGGTCCATGATTCACTGGTAACTTGCGCGCCGGTTATTTCTCAGTATGCGGCAATGGGCGCGCTGGAAATGGGAGATAAAGACATAGAATTTTTCAATAAAGAATATAAAAAAAGACGTGATTTAATTTGTCGAAGATTGGACAAACTGAATCATGTTTTCAGCTATGTGGAGCCAACGAGCGCCTACTATGTTTTTCCGAAGATTCTGAAAAATAATCTTGATTTTGGTGAGTTGAAAGATTGTCCGGATAGTTTTTCTTGGCGTTTTGCGATTGGACTTCTGGAACGTGCGCAAGTGGCGACTGTGCCTGGCGTGGCGTTTGGTCCAAGCGGCGAGGACCATGTGCGGATGAGTTTCGGACGGAGCGAAAAAGATATTAATCGCGCGTTTGATCGAATGGAGAAGCTGTTTGGTGCAAACAAAATTTGTTGATTGAAAAATAGAAGTTATAAAAGATTTATAATTCGATTAAGACTAGCGGAGTCCCAATGCCTGCTTTTGCAGGAATGACATAGGAGATATGAAATCAATTTTCAAACCCATTTTAAAATATTATCTAAAACTGCTTGCCGAATTAGTTTTGGCTATTCATCGTCCCAAGATTATTGTGGTTGCGGGAAGCGTGAATAAAACTTTCGTGCGAGATGAAGTTAGAAAAGTGTTGAAAAAAGCAGGCAAGAGTGTGCGGGCCAATCCGCGCAATTTCAACACGGACATCGGACTGCCCCTGGCTATTCTTAATATTTCCAGCGGATATGGATCTTATCGTGAATGGCGCTCAGTGATCGGAAGGGCATTCCATGCGATATGGCAAAAAAATTTCCCCGAATATTTGGTTTTGGAATTGGGTGTTTCTCGGGCAGGGGATATGCGCTATTTGCTTTCGATTGTTCGACCGGAAATTTCCATTGTGACTGACATTACGCAGAGGTATTTGGAATCTTTTTCGAGCATGGGCGACTTGGTTGCCGAATATATTTATCTGGCAAGAAAAACTAAAAAAACCGGCGCGGTAATTTTGAATGGCGATAATTTGCGCGTAAAGGAGCTTGCGAAAAAAGCGAGCGCGCCCGTCTGTTATTTTGGCGAAACATGTGCGGGAAAAAATGATTGGAAAATTATAGAAATTAAAAAAAATGAAACCGGACAAGTTGTAAAAATTAAGCACAATGAAAAAATAAAAGAGTATGGTATTTTGCGTTTTGGGCGACATCATGCGTTTGCGCTGGCGGCAAGTCTTGCGGTGGAGGATTTAATTGATAGAAAATAAAAAATATGACAAAAATTGAGGAAAAATTGATTAGCGAGATGGCAAAAGTGAGAAGCGAGGTGCGCAATCGGACGGTGAAATATATCGTGGCGGCGCTCGGACTCGTGGCTGGTCTTGCTTGGAACGATGCAATAAAGTCGCTCATTGAGTATCTCTTTCCTCAAGATCAAAACAGCTTAAAAGCCAAGCTTGTTTACGCGGTGGTTATTACTTTCATTGTGGCGGTACTTAGTTTTTATTTATCACAACTGGAGAAGAAAGAAGAAAAGAAAGCGGAGGTGGAAATAATTTCATCAAAGACGAAAAAATAATTTTCAAATTAAGATTTGATTTCAAATTTTAAATTTAGATTTTTAAATTAGCGGACACCTTTTTCCAGCAATACGTAAAATGCGTCAATTTAATGAATAATTTTTTGCAATTTTATCAACATATTCCCGAACGTATCAATCCGGAAATTTTCAGGATCGGATTTTTTTCGATTGGCTGGTATGCTGTGATGTACTTTGTGGCTTTTTTTGTAGTTCTTGGACTTTTGAAAAAAAGATTGAGGAAGGGCGAGGATGGAAATATTTTTTCCAAAATTGACTGCGAAAAAAATAAAAACGCCCGAGACAAATTGCAAGAAAAAAAAGATTTGATTTTGAATCTGTTGTATTTTTGTTTTTTTGGCGCGATTATCGGCGGACGGCTGGGCTATGTTTTTTTCTATGATTTTTCTTTTTATTTTGCGCATCCCTTGGCTGTTATTTCCCCCTTTGATTCTTTTACCGGAGAGCTTGTTGGTATCTATGGAATGAGTTATCATGGCGGTCTTATCGGAGCGCTCATAGCTGCTTTAATTTTTACTAGAAAATATAAATTAAATTTTTGGGCGCTAGCAGATTTTGTTGTACCGGCAATCCCGGCGGGATATTTCTTTGGACGGATCGGAAATTTTCTTAATGGGGAGCTTTATGGTCGGGCAACCAGCGCAATTACGGGAATGTATTTCCCATCTTCTGCTGAGATGCAAGATCTTGCGTCTCAGCAATTGCGTCATCCCTCGCAACTGTATGAAGCTTCCCTGGAAGGGCTCTTACTTTTTTTTATTTTTTGGAAGGTTAGAAATGAAAAAAGATTTCAGGGAAAACTACTGGCGCTATACTTGATCAGTTATGCCGTCATGCGTTTTTTGGGAGAATTTTTTCGTGAGCCGGACGCGCAAATCGGCTTTATTTTCGGTAGCTTCACTTTGGGACAATTATTCTCTGCCGGGATGTTTTTTTTCGGTCTAATTATGCTTTTCACAAAAAAACAAAGTTGTGGTACAATAAGGCAATGCTAGATGGAATTTTCAAAAAACAAAAAAAACCAGTTGAGTTGGACTATGCCTTGGCTAAGTTTGTCTTAAAACATAAAAACTCTTCTGTTTTGCTTTCTGAAAAATTTGGCAAGGTGCGAGATTTCACTACACGCGATTCTAAGTTGTATTTTACCCAAAATGAGCTTTTGAAAATGCGACGTGGTGAGAAGGTTGGCTTTGTTTCAGGGAGGATTGATAGTATTGCTTTGCGACGGGAAAAAAATGCTCCCTATACTTTCGCTAAAAAGAAAGAGGATTGGATGTATGAAGGGATAAAAGAAAGATACTCTAGCTTGCGAGCGTATCTTGGTGACGCGCTTCATGGATATACTCATGGCGTCAGTATGACGCGAATGTGGAATATGTCGCTTATAGGTTCACTTATTTTTGGAATGTTTCTCATGACGATGATTTATCGCTATCTGGGACCAGGAGCACAAGCAAAAATGCAGGAGGTGAAGGATAGGGCGGAGACAGAGCAAATCGTCAAAAAACAAGAGGAGCAAAAAGTCTTAGGGGAAAGCATTGCAAAAGCTGAGGCTGACAAAAAGGCATTGGTTGATGCGGAAAAAAAGACGGCGCAGGATGCTATATTGAAGAAGCAAAAAGAATTTGGAGATAAAATCCTTGATTTAGTTGGCAATCATCCAATCAAAAAGATGGTACCCTACATGACCAAAGAGGATCCATTAGTGGTGGCCTTTTTTATCGCTATCGCTCGGCAGGAGAGTTCCTGGGGTGAACATGTTCCATTGAATGATAGTGGCGATGATTGTTATAACTATGTCGGATTTCGTCTAAAAACACCAAAAATGGGTACTAATGGACATTCTTGTTTTTCTAGTCCGCAGGAGGGTTTTGAGCGAACGGTAAAGAGAATTAAGGATTTAATCTATAATGAAAATATGACAACTGCGCAAAAAATGGTCAGCCCTTGGAAATGCGGTTATCGACCCGACTTGGATAATAAAGAAGCTGTACAGAGATGGGTGAATAATGTTGATGATATTTTGACGCAAGTTAGATCTTGGAAGATTGAGGGAAATAGATAGGAAATGAGAAGTGAAGCACTAAAGAAAGAGCGTTTTGTTTGGAGCGCCTTTTTTTACTTCCAAAATCCAAATGTCAAATCTTTCCTGTCAGTAGGTGGTGGTTTGGAATTTTGTTTTAAATTTAACATTTTAATTTTGAAATTAAAAGGCATTTTCTTCCCCTGTGGATAACTTCATATTTCCACACTGTTGCACCAACTTTTTTTATGGTATAATTCAAGCATAAAAAACTAACTTTATAGCATAGAAAAATAAAGTTAAAAAAGTGAAACAAACCTAAGCGTTTCTGCTTTCAACTAAAGCTTGGAAACATGAATTTTTCGAAAACAAAAACTCTCAAAAAATCCGGGAAAAATGTCCTCATTTTTCTGTTTTGCCTTATCTTTTTTTCTCTGCTGCCTGCAAT
>JAJYBE010000003.1 GCA_021779205.1 bacterium | reverse complement strand
GGCTTTCGATATCAGCAGTGTTAATAACCTGCCCAAGCTTGATGCGCCGCTTAATGCTTTTGCGGGAAAAATCAGTGCGCAAGATATTGAAGTCTTGGGTGTGATGAAGGCGAAGGATGTGGAGGCGCAGACGCTTAGACTGGAAGATAATAGAACTTCTGGTAAATCTGTTCTTTTTACTGGAGAATCGGGAATAAAAATAATGACGCCTGATGCTACTAAGGATGTTAAGATTTATATTACCCCAATGGATAAACTTTCTGGTCGCAGTCTCTATGTTGATCCTGATAAAATAGAAGAAGGCGTCAGTTTCACAGTTGAACTAGATGGTAGCGTTCTTGATAAAGATATCCGCTTTAACTGGCTTATCATTAAATAACTGATTGACCAAAAATTGAATATTTGCTAAAATAGCCAGGTTGCTCATAACAGCTAAAATGTAGAATAGGGGAAAAAGGGGAATCTAGCGCTTATGGACGAGGAAATACCGAGTTTGCGGGAAAAACAGTCGTTTTTCTCGCACTACTGTCAAAAGCGGAATAACCGCCAAGAGGGAGGCCCGAAAGAAGAAGCCACGGGTAAGGCAGGGATCGGAAAATTGAATAAAAGATCAAAAATATTGCTCGTAGTTGTTGCGGGGCTATTTTTTTCAGTCTATTTTATTAGAAACGGGCTATTTTTTATCTCAGCTGAAGCTGATCTTGAAACTGCATCTGTCAATAATGATGCGGAGGTGGTTCATGAACCATCTCTGCTATTTGATCCGATGGAAAGGGTGCGTATAAGTGTGGAGCAGCTTAAATTGGCGAAGCGAACAGATCAAGAAGGGGCAAATGATCGGGATAAAGAGTTGAAAAAAATAACTGGGGAGAAAAAAAAAGACGGATTAGGAAGCAATCAGGAGCAAAAATACCAAAGTCTTATTTCCGGTAGCCCGCTAGAGAAAATGCTGCCATTTATTGCTAAATGTGATAGCGAAACAGCGGCCTATTTGATCGCGATTGCCAAAAAAGAAAGTGATTGGGGTGAGTATTCACCAAAAAAAGGAGGCAATGATTGCTTTAATTACTGGGGTTATCGTGGTGACTATAACCCAACAGATTCAGGCTATAGTTGCTTTGATTCAGCGGAACAAGCTATTGCTGTTGTTGGAGCAAGAATTCGCGAGCTTTTGGATAGAAGAATTGACACGCCGGAAAAAATGGTAGTTTGGAAATGTGGCACAAGTTGTGCCGGGCATGATCCTGAAGGTGTACGCAAATGGATCTCGGATGTGGCGTTGTATTATGGCAAGGCGAATTCCTGACTGCTAACCTGTTCTGTCGGCAAGCAGGTTACCAGCGTTTTTTTAATCGCACAGCTTTTGCAGAGACAAGGAGTTGCCTCTTTTTTATCAATAGGGGTACGCTAAATTGTGTCTCTACCGTCATCTTGTTTTTTCCTGTATAATAAAAACATGAATTGGCTACTAATTACGGTAATTGCATATCTTCTTTTGGCACTGGAAATTGTTCTGGATAAATTTTTGCTTTCTTCCAAGAGTGTTTCTCATCCAGCTACCTATGCTTTTTACTCAGGAACGCTGGGACTGTTTGCCGTTATCGTTGGACTGATTTTTGGCGGTTTCCATCTGATTGCTTTTGCTAAAATTATTTTCAGTTTTATTTCCGGAATGATTTTTATCTATGGCATGCTGGCCCTATTTTTTGCTGTGCGAAAGGGTGAAGCTAGCCGCGTACTGCCGGTAGTCGGAGCAGTTATTCCCATTGTCGCCTTTTTTCTCGCAATGCTCTTTTTGAGGGAACATTTGGGAATGCGCGGAATTATGGGAATTATCGCTTTGATTTTTGGCGGGCTTTTAATTTCTTTCGATCTGGACAAGGAGAGCGAGCGCAAATTCTTTCAAGGTTTTCGCGCTTCACTTCTTGCTGGATTTTTTTTGGCGCTTTCAGCTACAATGATTAAATCGCTCTATATTCACGATAATTTTTTGAATGTATTTAGCTGGACGCGAATCGGAGCATTTTTAGGGACATTGAGTTTTTTTATGATTCCCGCTTGGCGCAAATCAATCCTTGGGTCTCTTTTGAAATTTAAAAAACCGCAAAAAGAGGGGAAGCAAACCGGAGCATTTTTTATTCTCGCAAAAATTATGGGAGGATGCGGATCATTTCTCAAGGAAAATGCTATATCGCTGGCAGCGTCCAGCGTGACTATTGTTAGCGCGCTGGTTTCTATTGAATATGTTTTTATTTTCATTATAAGTATTCTTTTTTCCGCATGGATGCCAAGAATAATGCATGAGAAAAAGGACCTTAAAACAATTTTGCAAAAAATTTCCGCCATCATTATTATTGCGATTGGTATTTTTCTTGTTTCTCATGCGAAGAGATAAAAATTTATTAACAAAATAAAAATGCAAACAAAAATTTCCGCCCAGGGCGGATCCGCTTCGAGCGGAAAAAAAGTGTTCAAGATTATTTTCAAAATAATTCTTGTTGTTTTTGCGCTGGCCTGCGTTCTTCTGATCATTTTCAATCTTCCTGTGGTGGAAGAAAATAAAGATGCCAAGCTGGGCGTTACTTTTTCAATGCGCTATGCGTCAGATATTGGCTTAGATTCACGAGCGGCCTATCTTGCAACACTTGATGAATTGGGTGCGAAAAAAATTCGCATCCCGGTCTATTGGGATCTTGTAGAGCCAAAAGACGGGCAATACGATTTCACCGATCTTGATTGGCAAATGCAAGAAGCTGAGAAAAGAAATGCGGAAATAATTTTGGCGGTTGGGCAAAAAGTGCCGCGCTGGCCGGAGTGTTTTGTGCCGGAATATCTCAAAAATGATGATGCAAAAAGAAAAGTGGCATTGGTGGAATTTGTGCGCATTGTTGTGGATCGCTACAAAAATTCTTCTGCGCTAAAATATTGGCAGATTGAGAATGAACCTTTTTTGAAATTTGGTGTTTGTCCCGACCTGGATACCGATTTACTTGACGGGGAAATTGCTATGGCGAGAAAAACTGATTCGAGTCATAAGATTATCATAACCGATTCCGGTGAATTAAGTCTTTGGCATAATGCAATTTCGCGGGCTGATATTTTTGGTACGACCATGTATCGCACGATCTACAGTGCCAAATATGGATTTTATACCTATCCAATCGGTCCACGCTTCTTTCAATTTAAATATTGGATGAATCAGTTTTTTGTGAAAAATGATAACGCGATTGTGATTGAACTTCAAGCTGAGCCGTGGATCAATGGTTGGACAACTAGTCAGCCCTTAGACAAACAATTCGAGTCAATGAATGTCGGGAAATTAGAAGCGAATGTTTCTTTCGCCAGACAAGTCGGTTTTCCTGAGATATATCTTTGGGGCGCAGAGTGGTGGTATTGGCTCAAAGTTCACGAAAATCATCCTGAGCTGTGGGATGCAGCCAAAGCAATGTTTCATAATCAATAGAATTTAATTTCTTTTCCCCTTCAAGAGAGGATGCTATGTGTCAATGGCAGGTGAAGCAAAGGTTATTAAGACAATCCATGCTAGTCCGGTTTTTGCTGAACATTATCCTTATTTGATCATCAATCATGCTGCTTATTGGCAGGCGGGCTTCTTCTGGAAGGTAAAAAGAGGGGAGCGTGTATTAAATATGCATAAAAAATCAAATCTATTTCTGATTTTCACTAAAACTTTCTTGATTTGTTTGATATTGATTATTTTTGGGCTGTTCATTTTTTATGGTTGGCAGTTTTATCAAAAAGCTTATGCGGAAACAATAAGTCTAAAAAATCCAAAACAGATTGAAGTTAAGGAAGCGCTTGAAGTTGATTTTTCTGTCCCAGTGTGGAATCAAGACTATGCGACAAAAATCAAAATCATGCCGGAAGAAAAAATCAAATTAGCTTTTGACGAAACAAGAAGAAAATTGACTATCGTGCCGGAAAAATTTTGGAAACCAGGCGAAAGTTATTCAATCCTGATGCCTGTTGGCAGAACAGCCATGTTTACCAGAATTTTTGAAAAAAAATTAATTTTTTCGGTGGCAAATCCACCTCAAATAAAAACTGTTTCACCGGCCAATGAAGCGAAAGATGTAATTATTGGAGCAGAGGATCCGATAGTGGTTGATTTTGATAAATCAACCAGGGATTATTTTATCGATTTCGTTCTGAGTCCCAAGGGAGATGTGATCTATCAAAACAATCCGGAAAAAACTCAATTCAAGATATTGCCAAAAAATTCAGTAGGAGACGGCGTTCAATATGGATTAAAAATTTTTTCCAAAGTGGCGGATGATAAAGATGAAAATTATCAACCGATTTATGACGGGTCCTTTGAAACGGTAAAAACTACTCCGGTAGTGTGGGAAAAAGATTTTACTTTGCGACTGGAACAGGCGAGGAAATATACGAAGGCGAAAATAAAAGAAGGAAAATATATCGATGTTAATTTAGCGACGCAAATAATGACGACATTTGAGAATGGTACGCTTCTAAATGCCTATATGGTTTCATCTGGCAAAAGAGGAATGGAAACGCCAGTTGGTACGCACCAGATTTATAATAAAGCACCACGCGCTTATTCCAGGGAATACGGTCTATTTATGCCTAATTGGATGGCAATCCTGACTGATGGCAAGGTAGGCATTCATGAGCTTCCTGAATGGCCGGGAGGTTACAAGGAAGGTGCTAATCATCTTGGCACGCCAGTTTCCCATGGTTGCATTCGCTTGGGAGTTGGTTCAGCCAAGACGGTCTACGATTGGGCTGATATTGGCACACCGGTGATTGTGTACTAGAATGAAAGTATAATTATTTAAGAAAAATATATGCCAGAGCTACAAGGGGGTTATGAAAAACAAAATTTGCAAAAAGTGCCGGATGCTATTGTCGCTAGGAGGATAGTTGGCACAGGAGAAAAGAAAATAGAGACTAAGAATGAAGGGATATTTGATGATATTGATTTAGCAGATTTTGAAACCGAAGCAAGAAAAGTTATTACAAAAGAATCGGAAAGGCTTCAAGCGTTAGAAAATCTTAGCAGACCCGATGAAATAAAGGGTCATTTGCCAATATTCTATAATGAAAAAGCAATTCAAGAAATACTTCCGGTCGCAAAAAGATTTTATAAAAGCGGAATATCATTAGAAGAAGCTGTGAATAAGGCGATGGCATTATTTGCTGAGGAAATGGTTTCGGACGAGGATGAGAAAACAGTATCGCAAAAAAAACACGCCGATATTTTTTGAATTTTTTCATGATTTTTAAAGATAATCTAATCCTAAAAAAAAATGGATATATCATGGCGTTAATTGTTTTAGCGTCATTGGTTTTGATATTCATAAAAATGTGTTCATTTGGGCAGGTATGTTTTTGGCATGTGGAAAATATTTTTCAAGATGGTGCAAAAATGCTTCCCGAAAAAGCAAAAAATAATAAGACTATTGCGAAGGAAGCGCCAAGTGAAGAGCAATCCTCTGTTGAAGCTTCTGTTTCTGCTGAACCAGCGGCAGATTTACCCGTTAGAGCTCTGGCGCAGGCAGACAAATCGGCGGGCGAGGAGAGAGGGTTGCCAACTAAAATTCTCATAGATGTGCCGTTTACTTCTCAAGCCCCGCTAGGCAAATGGGATGCCTATCATGAAGAGGCTTGCGAAGAGGCATCTCTTTTGATGGTTAAATATTATTTGCGCCACAAAAGTTTGACACCGATTGCGGCAGAAAAAGAAATCCAAGCGCTTATTGCTTATGAAATAAAAAACACTAATGGCTATAAAGATAGCACCGCGGCTCAAACGGCAAAATTGGGAGCAGATTACTATGATATGAAGAATTTGCAAGTTATTTATGATTTCACGGCGGAGGATTTAAAAAAATATCTCTCATTGGGAAAACCGATTATCGTTCCGGCAGCCGGCCGGCTTTTGGATAATCCCAATTTCACTGCGCCTGGCCCACTCTATCATAACTTGGTGCTGATTGGCTATGATGGCGATACGATCGTTACTAATGATCCCGGGACACGAAAAGGAGCGAGCTACCGCTATAATATTCAGGTTTTGTATAACGCTATCCATGACTTTCCCGGAGATGCAAAAAAGATTGAAACAGGACGAAAAGCAATGATTGTGCTAGAATAGAAAGGTAATTTCAAGCTATGGTTTTGCCTGATTGAACGAATGCTATGATTGAAAAGAGGGGGTTAAAACATCATAGCCTATCGGATAATCAGTTTAATCATGATTCAGACATCCTCTATGGCTAAAGTTGTTATTGATATTGAAACGATCGGTTTTGATTTTGATTCATTTGAGCCCAAAACTCGGGAATATTTACTTAAATACAGTGAAACCGATGAAGAACGCGAAGAGGTGAAAAAGAAACTCTCGCTTAGCCCGCTCACAGGAGAGGTTGTGACAATCGGCATGCTTAATCCTGAATCAAAAAAAGGAATCGTGTTATTTCAAAATAAAGAGGAGGAAAAGATTGCCTTTGAAGAAAATGGCCTCCAATATGAGAGCGGATCAGAAAAAGAGATTCTAGAAAAATTTTGGGAACTTGTGAAAAACTACGATCAAGTGATCACGTTTAACGGACGCAGTTTTGACGGGCCATTTCTAGCACTTCGTAGTGCTAAGCATGGCATTCATCCGGTTAAGAATCTGTTTGGATATCGCTATGATCATCGAGCGCATTGCGATCTTCTGGAGCAGTTGACTTTTTATGGCGCGACGCGACGCTATACGCTGGATTTCTATGCTAAATATTTTGGGATTGTTAGTTCTAAGAATGAGGGAGTTGATGGGAGCATGGTCGGCGAGCTCTATCAATCAGGGAAATATTTGGAAATTGCCAGATATTGCGCAAGAGATTTGGCGACAACAGGGGAGCTGTATGCCCATTGGGATAAATATTTAAAATTTTAATTTTTATGATTAAAGAAATTTGTAAAAAGGTTCATAAGCAAAAGCTGGCCGTTTTCGATATCGATGGTACGATTTTTCGCAAAAACTTGGCATTTGAACTTCTCAACGAGCTGTCTTGGATGAAGATATTTCCCAAGACTGTGCGTGACGAACTGATCGGACTCTATGGCCATTGGTTGGACAACGAAGGTACTTATGAAGCATATCGTATAAAGCTGGTAGAATTATATGAAAAAAATATCCAAGGCAAAAGTCAAGAGGAAATCATGCGAGCTGCTAAGGTTGTGGCGGAATTTAATGCTAAAAGAACCTATATTTTTGCTAAAAAAATTATTGAAGAAATGCGTCATGATCATATCATGCTCATAATTTCCGGTTCGCCAATCGAGATCGTGAAAGAGTATGCCGAAATTTTTCAGTTTGATGCTTACTATGGCAGCGTCTATGAAATTGATAAAAATAAGCTATATACGGGAAAAACTATTTTTGAACCAACGCATGACAAGGGCTCGGTAGTAAAGCAATTTGTGGCTGAAAATGATATTTCTCTTATTGATTCTTTCGGAATGGGCGATACTCAGTCAGATGCATCATTTTTGGAATTGGTTGATTCTCCAATCGCGTTTAATCCTGATTTGAACTTACGCAAAATTGCCGAGAAAAATGCTTGGAGGATTGTGGTGGAGAAAAAGGATATTATTTATGAAATTAATAATAATAATTAATTTCTAAATTTATGAATAAATTTGATGCCTACGTGCTTATATTCGGACCTTTTATTTTCATCCTTTTTTTGAGTTATCTGATTTTTGATTATTTCGCTACCAATCCGAATGCCTTTTGGAATAAATGGGTCAAAAAAACGCTCTGGATTTGGTTGCCATTTTATGGCCTCAGGCGTTTAATTCGGGAGGTGATTTTGGAGAAGAAGAAATGATTTGCTTTCCTTTTTGTGTCATTCCTGGGAAGGCGGGAATCTAGGCGCCTAATATTTCAAGTGGAATCTGGATTCCCGTCGAAGTTTATATTTATGAAGCGAGTATAAAAAGACATATTAAAAACCCCGCTTAAACGGGGTTTTGTGAAATTCTGAAGATAAGGCTTATTTCACCGATTCAATTAGTTTGGCAAAAACTTTTGGTTCAGTGACGGCCATTTGAGAGAGCACTTTGCGATCTAATTCAATGTGTTTGTCGGCCATGATTTTAATAAACTGGCTGTATTTCAATCCCAATTCGCGAAGAGCGATGTTTAATCTTGTAATCCATAGTTTTCGCATCACGCGTTTTTTGGCACGACGGTCACGGAAAGCATAAGAGCCAGCTTTGATCACAGCTTCTTTGGCTGCGCGATAATTAGTGCTTCTTCTCCATTTAAAACCCCTTGCATCTTCAAGGAGATTCTTTCTTCTTTTTGAGGAGGACATCCCGCGCTTAATTCTGGTCATAATCTAGGTAATTTAAAATTTAAAAATTTACTTTATTATACTTGCATTCTTTTTAGCACATTCTTTTCATCAGCCTTAAATAGTCTCTTGTCGCCCCTTTTATCCCGACCAGCTTTCCCGTTTTCCTTGGAGTTGTAGTGGTTTTGTCCGGTCGAGCGACGGATCACCTTTTTGTTTTTTGTGATCTTGATTTTTTTTACTAGTGCTTTTTTAGTTTTTAGCTTTGGCATAAAGTTAAATTGTTTTGAAATTAGTTTATTTATAATTATTCCTCATCTGGTGCAATAATCGCATTGAATCCTCCTGGATAACGTTTAATCTCTTGCTCGATCTTATAGGGGATGGCGATTTCGTGAAGAAATTGTTTTAGGTTTTCGCGAGCCAGGTCTTGATGAGCTTTTTCTCTTCCGCGCATTGTGAGTTCCACTTTAACTTTCGCGCCTTTTTTTAAAAACTTTTCCGCTTGCGCTTTCTTAAATTCCAAGTCATGAGTGTCCGTGCGAACTCCTAGGCGAATGCCTTTTACTTCTGATTTTTTTTGTTTGAATTTATTTACTCTTTCCAAGCGGGATTTTTGATATTGAAACTTGCCAAAGTCCATAATCTTGCAAACCGGAGGCTTGGCCTGAGGGGCGATTTCCACAAGATCAAGTCCCTCTTCGCGGGCGAGTTCCAGCGCTTGGCTGGTGGGTATGACACCAAGTTGTGTGTTATCAGAATCACGAATAACACGTACTTCCGGCACGCGGATTTGGTCGTTGATTCTAGTAATTGGACCTTTTCTAACGATTGGTCTTTTGTAGGGTGTTCTTCGTATAGCTTTAATTTAATGGTTATGTCTTGTGTGTCCTCTACGAATTATGAATTGGCACGAATGTATGAAAATATATGAGCTTTATATTATTTTTAACACCACCAATCAATTCACGCATTAATACATTCGTATAAATTCGTAATTTGTAGTTATGTGGAGATGATGGGAGTTGAACCCATGTCCAAAATTATTCATTAAAAATATACTACAAGCTTATTTCGCCTTATTTCCCCGCATAAAAAGCAGGGGTCGATCGAAAAGTGAAAGGCAAACAAAACCTTTTTAATCTATTCTCGGCTAAAGTTTTACAAATGCTGGCCAAGAAAAGCGACATTTGCTAGCCCAATAATATGACACCGAAATTTATCCCTTGGGCGAAAATAAATTCGATGGCTAATGCCCTAACCGATAAAGACCGGTATTAGGCAAGAGCGGTAGCAAAGTTGACTGTGAAGGCTTGCGCAATCGCAGTTTTTGCTTTTGTTAGTAAGTTTACACTTATAACTTTAATAGCGGTTTTACGAGCAGCTATAAGAGCTCGGCTTGCATATTTTAAACGTACAACCTGTCGAAACCAGGCATCCCCCGCTTGCAACGCTTTTAAAACCGTTGTGAGCGGGGAACTATGATACATGCCTGTATCACTAACTTTTCAAAGCTCGGTCAATATTTCGTTTTGCCTCTCTTTTTGCGATATCCTCCCGCTTATCGAACTTCTTTTTGCCTTTTCCCACGGCAAAAGCCAGCTTTAATAATCGTTTTTTAGTATACAACCTAAGTGGCACTAATGTCAAGCCTTGAGTACGTACTTTTCCAATCAGTTGGCGGATTTCTGACTTTTTGAGCAGGAGTTTCCGTGGTCTGGTCGGATCGTTGATTTGTTTGAGACCCGCTTGTTTATAAGGGGCGATGTAGGCATTGGTAAGGAATAGTTCCGTACCTTTGAGTGTTACGAAGCTCTCCTTGAGACTAACTTGCCCTGAGCGCACCGATTTGACCTCTTGTCCGTTTAAAACCAAACCAGCCTCGTACTGATCGACCAGGAAATAGTCTAAATTAGCCTTTTTATTGATTGCTAGTGTGCCCATGAGTCTAGTCTAGCAATTATTTTTGCTAATTACAAATTAAAAACCCCCAGGATAATCGGGATTTTTATTGGTTTTTGCTTTATGCGCGACTAACATATTCACCCTTTTCCGTATTCACGATAATTTCATCTCCAGCTTCCACGAAAAGGGGAGTGGATATTTTTTTACCTGTTTCCAATGTGACCATTTTCCCTCCAGTGGAAACAGTATTGCCCTTGATGCCCGGTGGCGCCTCGGTAACTTTCAGTTTCATCTTGACCGGCAGTTCGATGTTGATCGCGTTGCCTTCAAAATTAAGAAACATTACTTCTGTTCCCTCGGTTAAATAATCCACGTTATTTCCTAATGTTTCTGCCGAAAGTGAAAATTGTTCATAGGACTCGTTATCCATAAAACAATAATCCGCGTTTTCTTTATAGAGAAACTGCGCTTTGGATTTTGTGATCGTTGCTTCCTCTGCATGCTCGGCGCCTTGGAAGGTTTTTTCTAAGACCGCTCCGGTGGTTAGGTTTTTCAAGCGCGTACGTAGCACTGAGCCGGCGCGTCCAGTCTTGGAGTGTTCATGGTAAAGCACGGCAAACGGCATCCCGTTCAAGATGATATTTTTTCCAGTTTTGATATCTGAAATTCCAATCATAGATATTTTTTATTTTTTTAAACTTATCTTGCCACAAAAGGCACAAGTGCCATAGTGCGGGCTTTTTTAATGGCATTGGTCAACACTCTTTGATGTTTAGTACAAGTTCCATGTCTTTTTGGCGGATAGATTTTGCCTTGGGAATTCATGAAACGTCTAATGAAATAAGCATCCTTAAAATCGATTTTCTCGATTCTGTTTTGACAGAAATGACAGAGTTTCTTCTCCGGCACACTGATGTCGTTGCTGTTGCGATTGTTATACATACTTTAGATTTACTTAAAATTATTTATTAAAATGGCACATCCTCAATTCTTACCTCATCTTCCTCTTCGTCAAGATTGATGGTCGGAATTTCTTCTGCTATTGGTGCCTGAGGAGCTTGCGCTTGCGCAGGAGCAGTGGCAGGTTTGCTGTATGTTCCGCTTGCTTGTCCACTACCTTGACCGGCGCGGGAACCAAGTTGCATATTTTCTGCTACAATTTCTGTTGTGCGTCTTTCGAGCCCATCTTTTCCCGTGTATTTTCTTGTAGCTAGCCTTCCTTCAATGTAGGCTTCTTGACCTTTGGTCAAATATTGTCCGGCAATCTCACCTAACTTTCCCCAGATAACGACATTATGAAATTCAGTTTGATCTTGTTTTTGACCGTTCTTATCTTTCCAAAATCGGTTAGTCGCTATTGAAATAGAAGTGACGGTTTGTCCGGTAGCAGTCGTTCTTACTTCGGGATCTCGCGTCAATCTTCCCACGAGAATCACTTTATTGATGTTCATAAGTTTATTTTTCCATTCGCTCGCTAATTAAATTTAGCGGACATAGCGAATAGTTGATAATTAAAAACTAGATATTGAGTATTTCTTCTAATTTTTTATCCAACGCCTGCGCATCTTCCGCTTTTTGAGATACTTTGGTTTCTGTGGCAGGAGTAGTTAGTGCTACTTCTTCCTTCTTTGGAGGATTTTTCTCAAGTTCTGCGGCTTCTTTCTTTATCTCGCGCATTTTCTCTGCTTCACCTCTTTTTTCTTCTTGCTCAATACGTTCTTCTTTAGTTTTCAGCTCTGGCAGTTCTGATGCGTTGCTGATGATGAAACGCAAAACTCCCGGGTTAAGATTGAGCTTGTTGATGATTTCTGGTGCATTGGCTGGTTCTTCCATGGAAAACCGCTTGGCGATATAAATCCCGTGAGTATCCTTTTTGATTTTGTAGGCCATCTTTCTTTTTTCTTGAGTCATTTTCTCTTCGAAAACGCCTCCGTGGCCCGTGATAATCTCATCCACCTCAGCTTTGATTTTATCCAAATCGAGTTCCTTTGAAACGCCGACTAGATAGAATAGTTCGTAACGCATAGTATGTAATTAAGTGATTAATAAATAAAATCCGCCCCAGAATCGCCCCCTGTGCGGAATGTTTGTGCTCTTATCCTAGCGAAAACCGCCAGGCGAGAGAACTTTAGGGCTTTCTGGATTGTTTCCACACGATAGCATCTAAGCGGGGATTAGTCAAGTTACTCAGAGTATTGCATTAGCTTTTTAGATGTAGCATACTAAGGGTATAATAATAAAAACAAATAATCATGTTCGATGATTTAATAGTTTTTGGGGCTAAGTATCTGATTTGGGCGATTTGTTTAGTTGCTCTTTTATTTGCAATTGGACAATCTAAGGAAGAGAGGAAAAAAATGATAATTTTGGCAATAATTGCTTTGCCGGTTTCCTATGTCGTGGCAAAAATTCTTGGTCACTTCTATTATGACTCGCGTCCGTTTGTGGAAAATAATTTTGTCCCGCTCATTGCTCATGCTGCAGACAATGGTTTTCCTTCTGACCACACACTTTTTGGTGCCGCAATTGCTTCGGTCATTTTTTTGTTTGATAAAAAATGGGGGACAGGATTATTTATGCTGGCTTTTTTAGTGGGAGTTTCCCGTGTTTTGGCGGGTGTTCATCACTTTGTTGATATTGCCGGAAGTCTCCTGATTACAATTATTGTTACAGTTTTTGTTTATAGAATTGTAGAAAAGTATTTCAAAAAGCAAAAAGATTAAATCTTAAACTCGATTACATCTCCATCTTGCACAACATATTCCTTGCCTTCTAATCTTAACGTTCCAAGTTCTTTGGCTTTTGACCAAGACTCGGCATCTAGCAGTTTTTGCCAGTTAATCACTTCAGCGCGGATGAATTTTTCTTTGAAATCATTGTGGATAGCGGTACCGGCGAGGGGAGCAGTATAACCCCTTGTAATCGTCCATGCACGCGTTTCATCTTTGCCGGTGGTCAGAAACGTGATGAGACCCAGCAATTTATAAGCGCGGACAATGAGTCCGTCCAGATTTGATTTAACACCAAGCTCGGCGGTATCTTCTTTGGTCATCTCGATTAGTTCTTCTTCTATTTTTATATCCAGCTTGACATGCGGCAAATTTTCCAAATTTTCCGGTAATTTTTCTGCAACATCCGCAACATTAAAAATATACAAAAACGGTTTCATGGTGAGAAGCGATAGCTCCCGGACAATAATTTTTGTGTTTTCATCTTCAAAGTCCAGGTTGGTAGTATTGGCAACTTTTCCGGCTTCCAAATTCTCCTTAATTTTATTGAGTACGTTTAATTGTGCTGTTGCGCCTTTCTTGTTTCCGCGTACTTCTTTTTCCAAGCGAATTTTAACTTTGCCAACAGTTTCGAGATCGGCAAGGATTAGTTCGGTGTTGATTGTTTCGATGTCATCCGCCGGGTTAATTTTATTAGCGACATGAATAATATTCGAATTGTCGAAAACTCGCACCACTTGGCAAATCGCATCAACTTCGCGAATGTTTGCGAGAAATTTATTACCCAAGCCCTCCCCGGCGGAAGCGCCTTTCACGATGCCGGCAATATCGACAAATTCAATAATGGCTGGAATGATTTTGGCTGATTGGGACATTGCGGCCAATTTTTCCAAACGCGAGTCTGGCACTTTCACAATCCCTACATTTGGTTCAATTGTGCAAAAAGGATAGTTATTAATGTCAACTTGTGTTTTAGTGAGAGCCTTGAAAAGAGTCGATTTTCCGACGTTGGGCAGACCAACAATTCCGATTTTGAGGGACATAAATTAGGCATTAGAGATAATAATTTTAGTCTAGCGCAGAATTGACTGCTTGACAATCCCATTGAAACATGTATAATAGTGTGATATAATCTTAGCAGTGGAAGAAAATCTTTTGTTTTAGTTATTTATTCTATTTCCTTTATCATTATTAATTAATTTCTTTAAATAAAAAGCGAAGATCGCTTTTGTTGAAGGCAACTAGCTTTTTTAGTGTCTTTAAATTTTCGAAAAGTATGTTTAAAAAAACAACCAATGTATTGCCGGCTGGTTTGACACGTCCAAACAGCTTTACGATACCCAAAAATCTCGATGATCTGGCGAGGATAAAACCAAGATCAAGCCATACTTCAATGCCGATGGCGTTTACTTCGGGAGGTGCTAAGGGGATATTAAGAATCATTCCCTTGGGAGGTCAAGAGGAGGTTGGTCGTAATATGACACTGTTTGAATATGATGGGGATATTGTTATTCTCGACATGGGAATGATGTTTCCAGAAGAAGATATGCCGGGGATTGATTATATTATTCCCAATATCAGCTACCTCAAAGGCAAAGAAAAAAATATTCGGGGCGTGATTTTGAGCCATGGTCATCTTGACCACATTGGCGCCGCGCCAATTCTTCTTCGCCAACTAGGCTACCCGCCAATTATCGGGCGCGATATGACCTTGGTTATGGTGAAGAAAAAATTAGAAGATTTTGAAAAAGGTTCAGCGCAAAATCTGAAAACCATTCATGTTAAAACTGTTGAAGACAAACTTCGTTTAGGAAAATTTGAAATTGAATTTTTTGAAGTGGAGCATTCTATTATGGACGCGGTGGGTGTGATTATTAAAACTCCGAATGGTACAGTGATTCATCCTGGCGACTGGACAATGGAAAAGACTCCGGATGGCAAAAGACTGGTTGATTATAGCCATCTTTCTAATTTACCTAGTCCGCGCATTCTCATGCTTGAAAGTCTGGGTGCTATTGTGACCAATCCTTCTCGAACAACTGAAGAAGAAATGTATCGCAATCTGGAAAAATTAATGAGTGAATCGACCGGAAAGATTATTATCGGCACATTTTCTTCTCAAATCAGAAGAATCGGTCATATTTTGGAATACGCTGAAAAAATTGGCAAGAAGGTGGCTCTGGACGGCTATAGTATGAAAATGAATGTCGATATTGCCAAGGAACTTGGTTATATTAAGATGCACAAAGAAACTTTGATTACGGTTAATGATTTGCATAAATATCCAGACAATAAGATTGTTATTGTCTGCACGGGAGCGCAGGGTGAGGGCAATGCTGTTCTTTCCCGCATCATCACCGATAATCACAGATTCATCAAGGTTAAGAAGAATGACACAATCGTTTTTTCTTCCTCGGTTATCCCGGGCAACGAAAGAACTATTCAACGCTTGAAAGATAATCTCTATCGTAAGTGTGACAATGTGATTCATAGCGACATCATGGATGTGCACACTAGCGGACACTGCAGTGCAAGTGATATTCAAGAGCTGCTTAAACAAGTGCGACCAGACTTTTTTATCCCAGTCTATGCTAATCACTATATGCTCAAAGAAGCGGAAAAATTAGCTGTGCGAATTGGTTTTCGCAAAGAAAACGTTTTCATTATGGACAATGGGCATGTGCTTGAGGTGCAAAAAGGTAGCGCTAAAATTCTTCCCAAAAAAGTTGACACCAGCTATGTTATGGTTGATGGACTGGGTGTTGGCGATGTGGGTCAGGTAGTTATTCGTGACCGTCAAGTGCTTAGTGCCGATGGCATGTTTGTTATCACAGTCATACTTGATAGCAAGAAGAAAGAAGTGGTTGGCAACATTCAAATTACATCGCGTGGATTTATCTATGTCAAAGATAATTTTGATTTGATCAATGAAACCAAGCGGCGAGTGCAAAAAGCGATCAAAGACACGACGTCCAAAAAAACTTCACCGGAAAAGAAATTCATCGAAGACAACATCCGCGAAGTCGTCGGACTCTATCTCTTCCAACAAACCCAAAGACGACCGATGGTTTTGCCGGTGATAATTGAGGTGTAGATCATGAAACATGAAACATATAACATGTAACATTTCTTGTAGAGACGCCCCGCTGGGGCGTCTTTGCATATGGGCCGAGAATTGCTTGAAATGGGGAAATGGGCTAAAATGGAGGTAGTTAGTTTTGTGTAAAATTAATGTTAGATAGCGAAAATCAAAACAATCAAATTGCCTTATTCAGAGGCAAGTCAATTCGAAAAACGCTCTATCAAAAAGAGTGGTGGTTTTCGGTTTTGGATGTTATTCGAGTTTTGACTAATAGCCCACAGCCAAAGACTTATTGGGCTAAAATGAAAGAGCGAGAAGTCGCCTTATTTGAACCGTTCCCATTTTGGGAACAGTTGAAATTGTTAGCTGAAGACGGAAAAATGCGGGAAACTGATTGTGCTAATACTGAAGGAATGTTTCGCATTATTCAATCAATTCCTTCGCCTAAAGCTGAGCCACTTAAGCGCTGGCTAGCTAAGGTTGGATATGAAAGAGTGCAAGAGATTGAAAATCCCGAGCTGGCAACAAAGAGGACAAAATTGCTCTACAAGCTCAAGGGTTATCCCGAAGACTGGATTGAAAAACGAATGCGCGGTATTGCTGTTCGCGAGGAGCTGACTGATGAATGGCAAAAACGCGGAGCAAAAGAGCAGCGAGATTATGAGATTTTGACAGCGGAAATTTCCAAAGCTACTTTCGGCATAACGCCAACAGAGTATAAAAAGGTAAAGGGGTTAGGGCGAGAAAATTTGCGTGATCATATGGATGATTTCGAATTGATTCTTACGATGCTTGGAGAAAGAACAACGACAGAAATACGTCGCACTAAAGACTCTAGAGGCCTACCAAGGTTAAAAGATGACGCGCGAGTTGGCGGACAAATCGCCGGAACAGCCAGAAAACAAATTGAAAGAAAACTGAAAAGGCCGATTGTTTCGAAGAATAATTTTTTGAAAAATAAAAATACTAAAAAACTAAAATAATTATTTCAAAAAAACTATGCAAAAAATGATCAAAACAAGTGCGGTACTTTCGGGGGTGATTTTTTTGGCTGGGTGTGGGCAAGCGCCAGCAGTTCAAACGCAACCGACGCCAGCGCTCGTGGTGCAAAAGCAAACGCAGTCGACAACAACTCAGTCGTCAAGTTCAGTCGCGGGAAGTATATATACCAATACAGATTTTGGTTTTAGGATAAAGTTGCCTGCCGGGTGGGAAAACTACAAGCCACTTATTGCAAAGAATGACATGAAAAAAGAAGCCTCTTTTGTGCATATATTAATTCCAACTAGTGAAAAACAGTTTGCAGTTTATGATCCGAATACTAAAAAAATCATCAATGGTTATGCCGATATGTTTTCAGTTGGCATTTGGGATGTGTCTCTTTGGAGCAAGAAACTTGGTTCTAAGAATTGTGCAAATCCACATCCAGGTTGTCCACTTGAAGATGAAGTTGTCGCAAAAAATAGCCGATATGTATTTGTAGCCAGTTTTTCCCAAGATTATCCTCGTGATGATTCTGCGATTATGCAGCTCATCCCTGGTCTAGCTGATGGAACAACAGGACTGGCGAAAGATTTTTTGAAAGATAAATTTGAGTTGATTGCAAAATAAGTTATTATAAAATACTACTATGAAAAAACGAATTTTTTCTGGCATTCAGCCATCGGGAAATCTTCACATCGGGAACTATTTAGGCGCGATTCAAAATTGGGTCAAGCTGCAAGATGAATATGATTCAATTTTTTGCGTGGTGGATTTGCATGCCATTACGGTTCCGCAAGATCCGGCAATCTTGCATCGTCGCACAATTGAAATTGCCAAAATTTATTTAGCAGCGGGAATAGACCCTAAAAAATGTTCTATCTTTATTCAGTCGCACGTCTCAGAGCATGCAGAATTGGGTTGGATTTTGAATACGATTACTAAAAATGCTGAATTGTTTAGGATGACACAGTTTAAGGATAAAGCCATAAAACCACTTAAAAATCATTCAGGGGGAATTGAGATAAAAGAAGGTGATGTTTTGGAGATGAATCAAAAAAATAGTAAAAAATTTCAAGAAGAAGGGATTTTATCAGAAGAAGATACGAAAAACATAATTGCTGAATATACGTTGGCTCATAGTTCTTTCGGAAGTTCTAATTTGGGATTATTGGGCTACCCAGTTCTTATGGCGGCTGACATTCTACTCTATGACACCCAGGTGGTACCAGTCGGTAAGGACCAAAAGCAACACATTGAGTTGGCGCGGACTTTGGCTGGAAGATTTAATCATAAATTCGGCGAAACGTTTATTATTCCCGAAGCCTACACAAAACCAGAAAGTGAAAACATTATGGGTCTCGATGATCCGACAAAAAAAATGTCCAAATCTGCGAAATCGGAATATAACTATATTGCCCTCAATGATGATGTGGATACAGTACGCAGAAAAATCAAAAAAGCGGTGACGGATTCTGGTAGCGAAATAGTCTATCGTGACGACAAACCGGCACTTAAAAATCTCATCAATATCTACAGCCTTCTTGATAGTAAAACACCAAAAGAAGTGGAAAAACTTTTTGCGGGCAGGGGCTATGCCGATTTCAAAACAGAACTGGCCGAAGTAGTTATTAAATTTCTCGATCCGTTTCAAAAGAAAATGGGGGAGTTGTCTGATGAAAAAGTGCTAAAAATTCTCGAAGACGGTGCCAAAAAAGTGCGACCGCTCGCTAAGAAAAAATTGACTGAAGTAAGGGCAAAAATTGGGTTTATAGCCTAAATCATATTTTATTGGTAGAATAGTTTGGTGGCTACTGTGATGGGAGTAATTCGGCCTGAATAAGAGATGGGACGGGCTATTAATCAAATGTATCGTGCAACGGGATTATGCAAAAAGTGAATTTTTCAGAAAGAACAAAAAGACTTAATAATTTTTTCGAGCCATATTATCTTTGGCTCATTTTGGTTTTAGCTTCCACTCTGCGGCTATATCAGATTGCAGTACGAGATTTTTGGTATGACGAAGCCTTTACTGGTGTCGCTGTCAAAGAAAAATTTCCCGACATGCTGCACATGATTATTAATGATATTCATCCGCCGCTCTATTACGTCTCGTTAAAAATATTTTCTTCTTTTTTTGACTACAGCGTCTATGGCATTCGTCTTTTCTCAGCGATTCTTGGCGTTCTTTCGGTTTGGGCAGTCTATCTTTTTGCCAAAGAGCTCTATGACAAACGCGCGGGTCTTTTTGCTGCTTTCGTGGCGGCGATTTCTCCTTTTGCGATTCAATATTCACAAGAAGCGCGCATGTATTCCATGCTTTCTTTTCTTTTGATTATGGCCGCCTATTTTTTCCTAAAAGCGCTCAAGACTAATGAGACTAAAAATTATATCTTTTGGGGAGTCTTTCTTGGGTTGGCTGGACTTACTCATTACATGGGTATCGTTTTTTCAGCCACTTTTTATCTTGTTTATTTGGTGTGGAATATTTTTGATGAAAAAGATCACCATCAAGAGTTTGGCTTTCAGACACTCAAGAAATTTATTCCTTCTGCTGGAATTCTCTGGGGCTATTTTTCCGCTCTCTTGGTTTTCTCCTTTTGGATTGAAAAATTCTATCGCCACATAACTGATCTTGGTGATAATCTAAAATGGGTCCGCCCGGCCAATTTGGGGGATATTTTTTGGAATATTCAAATGTTCCTTTTTGGCACACCGCTTGGCGAGATGTCTTCCGGCATGCCTAATCCTAATGCTTTCTATGGCATTCAGCAAACCTCGGTTTTAAGTGGCCTTACCGTGCTCATTACGGGAATTATCATTTATCTATTTATGAAGGATAGAAAAAAAACAGCCGTCCTTCTGGTTTTTTCCTTCGGATTTTTTGGCATTGTTTACGTGCTTTCACTCCTGGGTAAACATTACTTTGTATCGCGCTATCTCGTACCGGGTGCGTATTTTATCTTCACTCTTTTGGGCATTTGGCTTTCTCGAATTCGTTGGCGCTATGTCACGTCCACATTTGCACTCTATGGGATTCTTTTGTTCTTTGTGGCACATTTGGGATTTTCTACTGGCTGGAATATCTTGCAAGCGAATTCTGGGAAGTATAAGAATAAAAATTTCTATATCCTGACTTCTTTCGATTACGTTATCGCGAAGTATTATCTCGGAGAAAATCGTTTGCATCTATACAATATCGATTGGCCGATCTATAATCCAAGCTATTGGGCGGCAATTGGACCAAATCTCAAGCGAGTCGAAAGCTTCGACGCTGTGGCGAATGACCCAAATGCTCTCATAGTCTCCAACACTCCACTTGTCAGCAAGCATAGCATCGACCAATCGTTTAGTTATGGCCGGCTGAAATTGGTTGACTCCTACAATAATATCTTGGTTTATAGGATAAAAAAATAGCCATTTCAAGGATAGCTCCAGCTATATTTTTTATAATATGGAGATTGCTATTGGTCAGATGAGGCTGGAGATTCGAATAATAAAAAAAGAGCCTCGCGGCTCTTTTTCGTTTCTATCCTCTGATAATTCCCATCACCTCATCCCTTTTTTCTTCCATCAATTCTTTCGTCTTAGCTTCCAAATTTAATCTTAACTTCGGTTCGGTATTCGAAGCGCGTACATTAAACCACCAGTCGGGAAAATCAATGCGGATGCCGTCCAGCTCATCGAGTTTGCCGTCTTTGTATGTCTCTTTCAATTTTTGCATTATCACGTCTTTGTCAGCCACATCAGAATTAATTTCTCCGCTGTGGAAATATCTTTTTAGCTCGGCAATCAATTCGGACATTTTTTTGCCCGTTTCATTCATCAGATTCAAAAGGGTGATGACTGCGAAAGTGGTCATCTCAGCTTTAGAATTTTCTTCAAAAAAATAATGTCCGGAAAGTTCTCCGGCAAAAATGGCACCTTGTTCACGCATTTGTTTTTTGATCAGTGAGTGTCCCACACGGCAGCGATTAACTCGGCCACCCGCTTCTTCGATCACTTCTTTCACAGCATTGGAACTACGCAGATCCATAAGAACGAGTCCGCCCGGATTTTTTTTGAGCACCTCTTTGGCGAGAAGGGCGATAAGGTAATCCATGGAAACAATCTCTCCTTCTTCCGTGACAAAACCAACGCGGTCGGCGTCTCCGTCATAGGCAATGCCCAGATCCGCTCTTTCAGTTACGACTTTTTCTTGGAGCGCTGAGAGTGTTTCAGTTTTAATTGGGTTAGCTTCGTGGTTGGGGAAATTTCCGTCTAGTGTGTCGTACATATAAACCGCTTCAAGCTCGGCAGGAAACATTTTGAAAATTTCTTTGTCTAAAATTCCCATCCCATTGGCAAAATCAATCACCACTTTTTTCTTAGCCTGGCCAGTCACAAAAAACTGAGCCATATAATCCAGATATTTTTTCAAAAAGTCGGCCTCTTCGGTCACCTGCCCTTTCTTTTCATTTTCTGAAAAATTTCCCGCTAGTGCTAATTCTTTGATTTCTTCCATGCCGCTGCCTTCTCCGATCGGCACAGCATTTGTTCGGCAGAATTTCATGCCATTGTACTGCGCCGGATTATGTGAAGCGGTAATCATCACTGCAGTGTCAGCTTCGATTTGCCATGAGGCGAAATAGAGCATGGGAGTAGTGGAGAGACCAATTTTGACGACATCAGCACCTTCGTCAGTAATGCCGGAAATTAATCCCGCTTCCATCTCAACTGATGATTCACGCATATCAAATCCGACAATTACTTTTTTTGCGCCGGTGTGTACAACCAATGCGCGGCCAATCGCATAAGCTGCGTCTTTGTCGATTTCCGTTGGATAGAGTCCGCGAATATCATAGGCTTTGAAAATTTTTGGATCCATAATTTTATTCAAATTAATAATTAAAATCAGTATTCATATTATATCATACCACTAAAAAAAACCGCACTTTTTTAAAAGTGCGGTTTTTACCTAAGCATTTTCCGATTTGCGGTTATAAGCATCTTCGTAGCGGATAATGTCATCTTCTCCTAAGTAGTCGCCGGTTTGTACCTCGATTACTTCCAAGTTTTTATCTCCAGGATTTTCCAAGCGGTGGATATTTCCCAGGGGGATGAAAGTGCTTTCGTTTTCGTTGAATATTTTTACACTTTCTCCATTGGTAACTTTTGCTTCTCCATGTACGACAATCCAATGTTCAGAGCGGTGTTTGTGAGACTGAAGACTTAAAATTCCCTTGGGATAAACAGTCAGTCTTTTTACCTGGTAATTTTCTCCGGTCACGAGTATTTCAAATTTACCCCAAGGACGTTCATCGACTTTTGCATTTTCAATATTAGACATATTTTTTTTTCAAAAAATGTTTAAATAAAAAAACTATTCAATTACCGGTAAACCTCCCAAATCTTCTTTTAGAATTTCTTTGTATAGCGGATTTTTTTTGAGTGCTGGTTTGCCCTCATGTTCAACGACGTAGTAGGCGAAGCCGCGCATTTTTTTGACTGGTTCATAATCAGCGTGGCCGGGAAAGCTAGTGGGATTTTTTTCATCAAAATTAACCGGGCTGGTGTCGGCGGTGACAAAGTAGGTTTTGCCGGTGTTGACCAGAAGATGTCCATAGCTTGGTGGCATATAGATTTCCTGACCAACTTTTGTGACAATCGCTTGGAATTCTTCGACTGAGTCGGCAATTATTTCGCCGTTTTCGTCCGTGGATAGTTTTTGGAGCAGTGCGATGCCTTCGCCAAAGAGAATGTTGTAAGTTTCATCCAATTGTCCGACATGATAGTGTCCGTAGGTTTTAATGTATTCACCGGAGATTGTGCCCGGTTCCCAGACAGTAATATTTTTTTGCTCAATTCCACCGCGGATCATGTAGTAGTGAATGGCAGGACCAACGCCACTCGGATCCATAAGAACGTCGACCATTTTTGCGTGTTCGCGCGCCGCATAATGCTTGGGCACAAACTCAAAGTTGTTTTCCATAGTATTTATTTTAATAATTAACTACAAAAATACAAATAAGTACGAAATTACAAAAGTACGAAAGGGGATAAATTCACCTTATTTCATCAGAAAGCCTGGATGTATTTTTTGTACTTTCGTATTTTCGTAAAAATTCGTAATTTTGCAGTGGCTTGTAATTTCGTAGTTTACTTCCAGACCCGTTTTGTATTAATATACCACTTATCAACATTAGAAAAACGCTCAGCCGGTGAAGATATGTTTACCGCAGTGATGCCTTGGACGCTTTTATTGACTGGGTAGATATATTCCGGACTGCAGAGAAAGACGGCGGGGATTTCGGCGATCAATTTTTGTTGAAATTGCGTGTAGAGATCGGCGCGTTTTGTAGGATTAAATTCAACGCGAGCATCCTCAATTAATTTATCAGTCGTACTGTCGCCAAAAAGCGCGAGGTTTAGTCCCGGATCTTTCTTTTGCGCTGAATGCCAAAAAGAATAGGGATCGGGATCGGCGCCCATTACCTGACCAAAAAGCAATGCCTCATATTCTCTTGGGCGAATGTAATTTTGTTGAATGTCGGAAACAGGCAGGCTGCTGATGTTAACTTTAGCACCAATTTTGGCCCATTGATCTTTCAGAACTTCAGCGCTCTTGGAGAATTCATCCCAATCAGTTGTGACAATGTTAATCTCTAGCGGCTTGTCATTTTTTTCGCGAACATTGTTGTCTGACATTTTCCAATCAGCATCATTAAGAATTTGCTTGGCCTTTTCTGGATCATAATTTACTTTTCCTAAATCGGCGGAATAGCCGAGCATACCTGGTAGAATCGGCGAATAGACAGGGGTGCCTTTTCCATTGAGTACGATTTTGATCAAGGCTTCTCGGTCAGTGGCCAGATTCAATGCTTCTCTTACTTTGTCATCAGTCAGTGGCAAGCTTTTTGTTTGATTAAAAAAGACAGCTGAATAGCGAGGGATGGAAAAAGAATGTTCGAGAGAACTTTTTTGGTTTTTAATTTCAGTGATTTTTTGCGAAGAAATGTTGCTCATGCCCATAACTTCTTTGCGGTTATATGCATCAAGCGCGGAAACCTCATCGGAGTAGAAATTAAAAGTAATTTTGGAAAGATAGGGCTTGCCTTCAAAATAGTTCGGATTAGCGACGAGTTTATAGGAAAGAATATTGCCCTTGGAATCTTTTTGAAAAGTATTGTATTTGAAAGGTCCCGTACCAATCGGTTCGAGATTCAGTTGTGCTAGAGGAAAATTATCCGGTTTCACGCTGTCCCAAATATGTTGTGGCAAGATGCCGAAAGTGGCATTGTTTAAAAATCCGGCATAGGGATTAGTCACAAAAGTCACAGTAGAGTCATCGACGAGATTAGCGCTTACGCCCTGCCAATTGGCACGCAAGGGGCTTTTGTAGGCCGGGTCGGTAATTAGATTAAAAGTAAAAATGACATCCTTGGCGGAAAATTGTGTCCCATCGTGCCAAGTAACATTTTTTTTCAAATGAAAGGTATAGGTGGTTTTATCATCACTAATTTCATAACTTTCGGCGAGGTCGGGAATGAGAGCGCCTTTTCCGTTGTATTTTAAAAGTCCGTTATAGATAATTTTGGAAATATCAGCATCCACATCATTGGAAGCGGCAAGGAGGGGATTGATGTGTTGCGGCTGTCCAACACTGCCTTCAATATACTCGCTGCCATAACTGGGAAGCGCAAAAGTGTGAGAATAATAAAAAGAAATCCCCCAATAGCCGAGCGAGGAAACAAAGAGTAAAATTAAAAAAGAAAGAAAAATTTTTTCTTTAAAGTTGCTGACTTTATAGAGCTTAGTAAAGCCTTTTGGCGAAAACTGGTTATGATTTTCAATCGAGTTACTAATATGGTTAATTTAACTTGTTAGACAAAATCAAATTAATAATAGCTAGAATGACAAAAGCCGTAGAAAGAAAAATGGAAAAATAAACTAAAAATTTTTCAAATCCGCGCCTGGTGTAGTAGCCTTCAAATCCGCCGCCGAATGTTCCGGATAGCCCCGCGCCTCTGTTTTGCAAGAGAATGGAAATAATAAGTGCGATAGCGATAATGATTTCCGTAATGTTGATTATTTTTAGCATTTTTTTGAATTTCAAAAGTTAAAAATCAAGACTAATAACTCACTTGAGATTAGCATGCTAATGTTCTTTCGTCAAGCGTTAAAAGGCGGTTTTTGGTGGTTTTTTGGCTTGCGATAGCCAAAAAGGAATGCAGTAGGGATGCGGTAGTTTTATGTTCTGGAAATCATCGGCATAAAAACGTAGCGCTGCCGTGTCTCTATCGGACTTTCGTTTTTTTTGGCAGTGTGTTTTAATTATGGTGTAATTAGCATTAATGAAAAAAATATGCGCATTGTAATTTTAGCTGGCGGAGGAGGATCCCGTCTTTGGCCGATGAGTCGAAAAGATATGCCTAAGCAATTTTGTAAATTGATTTCTGACAAAACGATGTTTGAAGAAACGTTGGAGCGTTTCCGTGATTATCCATTGGAAAAAATCTATATTGCCACTACAAGGGATCTTTTGCCACAAGTAATGGCTTTGGTACCGAAATTTCCTGAAAGCAATATCATTGTTGAGCCGGGGAGGCGCGACACGGGACCGGCGATGGGTTACGCCGCGACATATCTCAGTCTTATTGATGAAGACGAACCGATGGCTTTTATTCCTTCCGATCACTACATTGGACGAACTGACAGATTTCTCAGCTCTATTCGTGAGGCGGAAAATGTTATCAAAGAAACCGGCAAAATGCTGGACATTTCAATCTATCCGACTATTCCCAATACTGCCCTGGGCTACACTAAAATCGGAGAAAAGAAGTTTGAAAAAAATGGCGTGGAATTTTTTGAATTTCTGGCTCATAAGGAAAAACCGGACTTTGAAACGGCTAAAAAATATATTGAAGATGGAAATTATCTTTGGCACGCTAATTACTATATGTGGACACCGAAGAAATTTTTGGAAGCCTATGCTCAGAATGCTCCAGGATTATACGCGAAGCTTAAAGAAATTGCGACTCTCATGAAAGCGGGCGGTAAAGAAGCTGAAATTAAAAAACTTTATTTGTCGATGGATAAAATTTCCATTGATTATGCGGTTACAGAAAGAATGGATCCTAAAGATGTGCTTATCATTCAAGGTGAATTTGAATGGAAAGACATTGGCGCTTGGGACACGCTCCATGAAAATCTGCTTACCAAGACGGATGAGCGCAGAAATCTCGTGCGTGGAGAAAGGTTGAATATTGATACGTCCGGTTGCATCATTTATGGAGGGGATAGAAAATTGATTGCCACGATCGGTCTTGATGATCTGGTAATTATCGATACGGAGGACGCATTGCTTATTTGTCCCAAGGGTCGCTCGCAAGAGGTGAAAAAAGTTGTGGAGGAATTGAAGGAAAGAGGTGGAAAATATCTTTAGAAATGTTCGAAAACAAATTCAAAATTTCATCCAAATTCAAGCCCAAAGGGGACCAGCCCAGCGCGATTGCGCAGTTGACTCGTGGGCTTAAGGCTGGCAAAAAAAGCCAGACGCTTTTGGGCGTGACGGGGTCTGGGAAAACATTTACAATTGCCAATGTAATTGAGAAAGTGCAAAAGCCGACACTAGTGATTGCACCGAACAAAACTTTGGCCGCGCAATTGGCGCAAGAGTTTCGCACCTTTTTTCCGCGTAACTCGGTGGAATATTTTGTTTCTTACTATGATTACTATCAGCCGGAAGCCTACATTACCTCGACTGATACCTATATTGAAAAAGAATCGCAAATCAATGAAGAGATTGATCGTTTGCGCCACGCGGCGACGGCAGCGCTGATGAGTCGCGACGACGTGATTATTTGCGCGTCCGTGTCTTGCATTTATGGTTTGGGCAGACCGGATTATTATCGTAATTCGATGCTAGAAATTAAAATCGGCGCGAAAATGGAACGGGAAAAAATCGCGCGGATTTTAGTGGATATGCAATATGTGCGTTCTGAAATTCTCGCGCGCGGAAAATTTCGCTTGACCGGAAGTACACTGGAAGTGATCGCGCCAGGGAGAGAAATTGTGACACGGATCAATTTGGAGCGGGATGTGATTCGGAAAATCGTGGAATATGATTTTTTGACCGGCGAAAAACTGGCGACGCTCGAGCAAACTTTCATTTATCCGGCCAAACATTTTGTCGTGCCGGAAGCAATTATGGAAAGCGCTTTGGGAAAAATTGAGAAAGAGCTGGAAATGCAAAAAAAATATTTTCAAGAATCGGGAAAAATTTTGGAGGCAGAACGGATTTGGCGGAGAACGAGGCAGGATTTGGAAATGATGCGCGAAGTCGGTTATTGCAATGGAATTGAAAATTACTCGCTCTATCTTACTGGTCGCAATTCTGGCGAAGCGCCATATACCTTGATGGACTATTTTTCTGCCAGTAATGCCTCGCATGGCAATATGGTTATCAGGGATTTCCTTACTGTAATTGATGAATCGCACGTGACTGTCTCGCAGCTAAACGGAATGTATAACGGCGATCATTCGCGCAAAGAAAATCTGATTGATAATGGTTTTCGTTTGCCGAGCGCCTTTGATAATCGACCGCTGAAATTTCAAGAATTCGAAAAGAAAATGGCGCAAACAATTTTCGTGTCCGCGACACCGGGAAAATATGAAATTGAAAAATCTGCAAAAGAGTCAGAAGCGTATCGCAGTACGCCTCTACAGGCCAATGGCATCATCGAACAAGTCATCCGCCCAACCGGGCTCATTGATCCGGAGATTATCACCCGCTCAGCCAGGGGGCAAGTGAAAGATGTGGCGCTGGAGATTGAAAAAACGATCGCTAAGAAAAATCGCGTGCTGGTCACAACGCTTACGAAAAAAATGGCCGAAGATCTTTCGGATTTTTTGAAAGAAAGCGGAATAAAAGCGGAATATTTGCATAGTGGCGTGGATACATTGGACAGGGTTAGAATTTTGGAAAAATTGAGACGCGGTGAATTTGATGTTCTCGTGGGGGTGAATCTTCTTCGTGAAGGACTAGATCTTCCTGAAGTGGCGCTGGTTGCTATCCTTGATGCGGACAAAGAAGGTTTTTTGCGCAGTGAAACTTCACTCATTCAAACCATTGGTCGCGCGGCCAGAAATGTCCATGGTCAAGTTATTCTCTATGCCGATCAAATGACTGGTTCGATGAAGCGCGCCATCGCCGAAACTAATCGCCGTCGCGCTCTGCAAACAGCATATAACAAGAAACACAAAATCACTCCTAAAACAATCCAGAAAAAAATCATCTCAATTGTTGATCATGAAATTAATCCTCAAATTATGCAAGATTTTTCCCAACTGGAAACGCTGGAAGATATTGCGGGCTATGTGAAGCTGCGTGAACGTGAAATGAAAGACGCTGCGAGAAACTTGGAGTTCGAAAAAGCGGCAATTATTCGCGATGAGATTTCGCAGTTGCGGAAAATGCAAAGAAGCTGATTTGCTTAGCAATGCTTGCACGAAATTTGGCGATTGTTTATAATACAAGAAGTATCGGGGAAAGCCGGTAGTTTAATAAATAATAAATTTAATCAAATACAAAGTATGAAAGAAGAAGAGAAGGCGGCTGTCGAGGCCACGAAAGAACAGCATCATGAAACTGAGCATTATCACAGATCGG
>JAJYBE010000045.1 GCA_021779205.1 bacterium | reverse complement strand
GGAAAAACATCCGTTCCTAAATCAACCGCTAAAATTTGCACTGCGGAAATCGGTGAAGGAATTTGCAACAAAACACCAAAAATTACAGTGAACAATTCACTGGCATTAGAAGTAAAAACATAATGCACGAATTTTTTAAGATTTTGAAAAATTGTCCGCCCTTCACGAACACCCTTTACAATTGAAGCGAAATTATCATCCATAAGAATCATATCTGATGCTTCCTTGGATACATCCGTGCCAATAATTCCCATCGCCACCCCGATATCGGCTTTTTTTAGCGCTGGCGCATCATTAACTCCATCACCGGTCATTGCAACAACCTCACCATATTTCTTGAGAATTGTCGCAATGCGCAATTTTTGTTCCGGCGCAATACGTGCAAAAATACAGGCGCCTTTTTTTATCCTTCTATAAATTTCTTTATCGCTGAGCGCATCCAATGTTCTTCCATTTATTACGATGCTATCGATTTCAACACCGACATTATCAATCAATCCGACTTTTTCAGCAATTGCCCGCGCTGTAATTTCATAGTCCCCTGTAATCATAACCGCTTTCATTCCCAAGTTTCTGCATTCCAAAATCGCTTTCTTAACGGCTTTTCTTGGCGGATCAATCATTGCCATCATTCCAACCCAAGTCATTTTTTTCTCTGATTCATCGGAATATTGCGTCGAATTTATTCCATCCAAATCACGATAGGCAAATGCCAAAACACGCAAAGCTTCTTTCGACATTTGATCATATTGTTTTTTTATTTTTGCCTTTTCTTTTTGCGTAAAAGGTAAAATTTCATCTTTGATTTTAATAAAATCACAAAGTTCCAACATTATATCCGGAGAACCTTTAACATAGGAATTATTATTAGCGTTTTTATAAACAACACTCATTCTCATCCGTTCTGAAGAAAAAGGATTTTCCGTTATTTTTTTCTCACCTCTTTCATAGAATTTATCAGAGTGATTATATTTTTTCCCCGCTACAATAATTGCTCCTTCGGTCGGATCGCCAACTATTTTATATTTTTCACCATCCAAAATCAGGCTTGCATCATTGCAAAGTGTTCCGATACGAAAAAGCAATTCCAAATTAGCAATTTCCAACGGATTGATTTTTTTCTCCTTGCAATAGAAATCACCAGCCGGTTCATAACCAACACCATCAATATCCAAGACTTGTCCGTTAATAAAAACCTTGGTAACCGTCAATTCATTTCGCGTAATCGTCCCGGTCTTATCTGTGCAAATAATTGAAACCGAACCCAATGTTTCAACCGCATTAAGTTTTTTAGCAAGAACATTGTCTTTGATTAATTTTTTCATTCCAAATGACAATGCCACAGAAATCGCCGCCGGCAAACCCTCGGGAACGACCGAGACGGCAAGTGCCAAGGCAAAAAGAAAATTTTGATAAAGCGACATTTTGAAATATTGACCGGCGATTAAAACAATCGCGCCGATAAAAATCGATAAAACTGTTACATTCTTTCCCAAAATGCGCATCTGTTTTTGCAATGGAGTCGCTTCATCATGAACTTCTTGCGTAAGATGAGCAATGCGTCCAAGTTCCGTACTCATCGCCGTTCCGGTTATTAGCATCTTAGCTTCTCCGGTTGCAATCGTTTCTCCCGCAAAAAGCATATTGGAAATATCTCCCAGTGAAATGTCGTTCTCATCAAGCACAACTTGTTTTTTAGTTTTTAGTCGCGATTCTCCGGTAAAAATAAAACTGTTCACGCGCAAATCATAACTTTCCAAAATATATCCGTCGGCCGGAATACCATCGCCGGAAGAAACAAAAACCACATCTCCCGGAACAATAAATTTAATATCCAATTGTTTTTTTTCACCGTCACGATAAACCAAGGCAAAGCTAGCAGTTAAATTTTTTATACTTTCCAATGTGCGATCCGCTTTAAATTCCTGAAAAAAACCTACCGTAGCATTAAGCGTTATAATAATCGCGATAATAATCGCATCGCGAAATTCTCCAAAAAATAAAGCCAAAAGCGCCGCCACAAGCAAAAGCCAAACCAATGCATCATTAAATTGCGAGACAATCAATTTTAACCATTTCCAATTTTGTTTTTTGATTAATTTATTCTCACCAAACTCCAAAAGTCGCTTTTTCGCCTCATCCACACTTAAACCGTCTTGATTTGAATTAAATTTTTTTAAAATCTCTTCGGGAGTTAAGTTGTAGGTTTGTTTTTTGATTTTCATTTATTTTTCCTTCAACTTGGATGCCACTTCCCAAACATTGCCGGCACCGATTGTAATCACCACATCTTCCGCGCCGATCTTATCGGCCAAAAAGCTCGTCGCTTCTTGAATGGTTTTTATATGTTCCGCCTTGTTTCGATCAAATCTGTTGATCAATTTTACCAAATCTTCGGAACAGACATTGCCTGAATTTTCTCGAGCTGAGCCATAAATATCTAAAACTATAACTTTATTCGCATCATCAAATGATTGCGAAAATTCTTGCAATAATGCTTCCGTTCTGGAATAAGAATGCGGATGAAAAACCGCCCAAATATTTTTATCGGGATACACTTCCCGCGCACCCTTTAATGTCGCCTTAATCTCTTCCGGATGATGACCATAGTCATCAATTAAAATTGCTCCGTTTCGCTCACCAACATACTCAAATCTTCTTTTTGTTCCATTGAAAATATTGAGAGCCTTTCGCGCTTCTTCCAAATCCAAGTTTAATTTATGACAAACCGCCACAACCGCACAGGCATTTAGCAGATTATGCTTTCCCACTAAATTTATCCCGAATTCCACCAAATCTTTTTTATGATATGTAACATTAAATTTTCGCAACTCACTGCTTACAATATTATAATCACATTCTTCGGAAAATCCATAAGTCAAAACAGGGCAAGAAGCTTCCCTTGAAACCTCCAATGTATCCACGCTATCACCCCAAGTCAGTAAAAATCCGATTTTGGGAATGCGCGCTATGAAATCTCCAAATGCTTTTTTATATTCAAAAAAATTCGGATAAGTATCCGGGTGATCCCAATCCAAGCTAGTAAGCACTACCGCTTTAGGATTATACAATCTTAGTTTATTTTGAAATTCATCAGCTTCCGCCACAAAAAACTCTCCGTTTCCGGCAAGTGCATTTCCATCCCAATTCATCACCCTGCCGCCAATTATCGCACTCGGATCCACTCTGATTTCTTTTAATGTATGCGCCAACATCGCAGAAGTGGTTGTTTTTCCATGAGTTCCGCAAATCGCAATACCATATTTTTCGTTAAAAAGAGCGGCTAACATCTCAGGATAGCTGGACATTACCAATTTTCTTTTTAACGCTTCTTGAAATTCAATATTATTTGTTTCATTATATGCTGTGGAATAAATTACCAAATCGACATCATCGGGAATGTTTTCCGTTGAAAATTTTTCAAAATACTTAATGCGCTTTTTTTGAAGAATTTCATCAGTAAAAAATTTTTCCTCCGTGTCCGATCCCAACACTTCAATTCCTCTGGCTTTCAAAATTTCAACTGCACCAATCACACCGGATCCTTTAATGCCAATCACATAAACCTTTTTAATTTTTTCCAAATCAATGTGCATATTTTTAAAGCTAAAAAATTATTCTTTAATCATTCCCAAAATTCCATCCGCAATTTTTTCCGCTGCGTCCGGATGATAAAAACTTTGAATATTTTTGGACAAGCTTTCTCTTAATTCCTTATTTTCCATAATCTCATTGATTTTCTCCAAAAGCAGATGTTCACCCATGTTATTTTCTTCCATCACCACACACCCCCCGATTCGCGCCAAAGAATAGGCATTCATTCGTTGATGATCACCAGCGGAAGTTTCCAACGGAACGATAATAGCTGGCTTGGCGTTGGCCGCTATTTCCGCAATGGAATTTGCTCCGGCACGCGAAATTACCATGCTGGCAGCGGCAAAAACATCCGGCAATTCTTCTTTCAAAAAGGGTGTAATAAAATAACCCCCGTGTTCCGCTTTAAACCCCAATTCTCCCGCCCTATGTCTGACATTTTCAAAATCATATTCTCCGGTTTGATGAATAATTTGATATTTACGCAAAAGTTCCGGCAAAATATGCAAAATTCTTTCATTGATACTTTTCGCTCCTAATGACCCGCCCCAAACAAAAATCAACTCCCTTGAATCAACCATTCCAAACAATTCCTGCGCTTTTTTCGCATTACCTTTATTAATATCTTCTCTCAGAGGATTGCCAGTAAGCACGACTTGCGCAGCCGGAAAATATTTTTCCGCTTCCGGATATGCCACTGCCACTCGATCGGAAAACTTTCCAATCATTGAATTGGCTAATCCCGGATTAGAATCCGATTCATGAGTAAGAATTGGGATGCGATACATCCAACCAGCCACCACAACAGGAAAAGAAGCGTAACCGCCCTTGGAAAAGATAGCATCCGGCATATACAAAAATAACAGCCACAAGGATTTGATAATTCCAATAGGTACTTTAAAAAAATCCACCACATTTTTGAAAGAAAAATAACGTCGCAATTTTCCAACCGGAATATTTTTAATCGGAATATTTTCCCGCCCCATAATGTCATCTTCCATCTTACCTTTCGGTCCGATAAAAATAAATTCCGCCTCGGGAACTTTTTTTTGAATTTTTCTTGCTACAGTCACCAATGGAATAAGATGCCCTCCGGTTCCTCCGCCTGTCAATACTATGCGCATAAATTTATTTTAAAAAAAATTATTGTTCCAAGATATTCTCTTCACTATTCCATTTTACTATATTTTGAGATATTAAGCATCACACCAATTCCCGCCATCAAAAAAATAATCGAGGTTCCTCCATAACTGATAAATGGCAAAGGAATTCCTGTAAGCGGAATCAACCCTGATATGGCGGAAATATTGATAAAAGCTTGAAAAATAATCCAGGAAACAATGCCCACGGATACGAGTTCGGAAAATTTATCAGGGGCATTTTTCGCAATTCTTAATCCATTCATAGCAAAAAACAAAAAAAGTAAAATTAAAGCGACACAGCCAATCATGCCAAGCTCTTCCCCAATAATCGCAAAAATGGAATCACCGACCGGCTCCGGCAAATAATTGAATTTCTGCATGCTATGTCCAAGTCCAACGCCAAAAATACCACCCGATCCAATCGCCAGAAGCGCTTGATTGATTTGATACCCGATTCCGCGCGGATCGAGTTCGGGATGTAAAAACACTAAAAAGCGATCCATTCGATAAGATTCAAACTTAATCAGAAAACCCAAGGCGGAAAATCCAACAACACCAATAAAAAGCATATGCCGCAAGTTCGCTCCGGATACAAAAAAAATCGACATAGCAATAAAAATAATAACGCCTAATGTTCCCATGTCCGGCTGTTTTTCCAAAAGAAAACTCACGCCCGCTACAACTGTAAGAAAAGGCAATAGTCCTTCATAGAAATCCCGTACCTTTTCCGCCCGTCCCTCCAGCCAAGCCGCCAAATAGAAAATAATTGAGAGTTTCAACATCTCTGAAGGCTGAAAAGAAAAAGGACCGAATTGCAACCAACGGCTAGCGCCATAAATTCGCGATCCAATTTTGGGAATAAAAACCAAAATTAAACAAAAAATACTCAGCATAAATATTAAAAATGCCATTTTTTTCCAAATCGTATAATGAATTTTTTGCGCAATATACATTGCCACAAAACCGGGAAGGATACCAAAAAATAATTGATGTTTAAAAAAATAATAGGAATCGCCAAAATGAGCGCGAGAATAAGCAATTCCCGCCGAAGCAATCATTGTCAGTCCAAAAATAATCAGTAAAATCACCGCGGATAATAAATTTTTATTGATTTTTTTTTCTGCTTGCATTTTTTTAATCTAAAAAATTTTACTGTTTTTTTTCTTTTTTAAAATAATTCTTTCGCCACTTTTCAATCGCGTTATGATCACCACCCAGCAAAACTTCCGGAACCTGCCAACCATTAAATTCTTGCGGTTTGCTATATTGCGGATATTCTTTATAATTTTTCTCTTTATGCGATTCGTCTTTCGCACTTTCTTCATTACCCAGAACGTCAGGCAAAAGTCGCGCTATTGAATCAATAAGCACCAATGCCGGAAGCTCTCCGCCGGTAAGCACATAATCGCCAATTGAAATTTCTTCGTCCGCGATGTGCTCAGCCACTCGATCATCTACGCCTTCATAGCGACCACAAATTAAAATTAAATTGGCATATTTAGCCAATCTTTCCGCTGTTCGCTGAGTATATTTCTTGCCTTTGGCGGAAAAAAGAATCACATGAGCATTATTATTTTGTTTTTTGGCAATTATTTTTTTAATTTCTGAAACACAAGCATAAATCGGCTGGACTTGAAGTACCATCCCCGCTCCACCACCATACGGCGTATCATCCACTTTTTTATGCTTATTGATTGTATGATCTCGCAAATTATGCATCAAAATTTCAATCGCTCCTTTTTTTTGCGCACGACCTATGATTGATTCCTTGAGATAAGAATCAAAAATTCGTGGAAAAATTGTAATAATATGAAACCGCATAGTTCTAAAATTATTAGTTTTCATTGCCAAATTATAGCATATCTCAAAAAATACGCTATAAATGCCCAAAAAAAATTAAATGCTAATGCAATATTATATTTTTGAAATATTTTTTTCATCCAATAATCCTTCGATTGCTCCATAAAATTGCACCTCGTGAGAACTATTGGCAATGCCCCAATTCAAACATTCTTGTAATGTTTTTTTCTTTAAATATGCCCCGATAAAACCGCTGGCAAAAGCATCTCCCGCTCCGGTCGAATCCACGGCATTCACCTTCTTGCCGGGTACAAAAAATATTTCATTGCCATCACTCGCCCATGCGCCACGCACGCCATCGGTCAAAGCAACAACTTTTGCGCCAAGTTTTCGCATCTCTTCCAATAAAAATTTTTCATCTTCCATCTCGGAAACAGAAAAATTATCCATTTGGGAAATAATTTCAATTGCTTCGTCTTTATTGAGAAAAACCAATTCGCAATGTTTTACAGCGTTGATAACTTCGCACGAATTTTCTTTTATATACACCTCGCGCGGATTGAATGCGATCTTTTTTTTATTTTCTT
>JAJYBE010000044.1 GCA_021779205.1 bacterium | reverse complement strand
ATTTTTCAAAGTATTTATTTTTTTATTATTAAGCTCAACAATTAATTGCAATTGATTATAAAAAATGCTACAATAAATCTGAAATATTTTTACTATTCAAATAAAAGCGTGAATATAAAAGATAATAAAAAAAGTATTTTGTTTTGGGGAATTTTTGCATTTCTTTTTTTAACTGGTCAAAAAAGTGCTTTTGCCGGTAGTGGATATCAAGATGAGGGAACGGCTTTTTATGCGCAAAAAAATTCTTCCGGTTATGTTCTTGAGGGGACTGGCTTCTATGCTGAAAACAGTCAAGTTTCCGGCTCGACTCCAATTTATCGATTCTATAACGCAACAACCGGCGATCATTTCTATACCGCCTCCGAAGATGAAAAAAATTCTTTGGTGAATAATGCGCAATCGGGATATTCCTTGGAGGATGTGGTTTATTATGCCTTTGCAACACAGGTTTCCGGTTCATCGCCTGTTTATCGTTTTGTTAATCCAACTACTAATAAACATTTTTATACCATTTCCGAAGATGAAAAAAATTTGCTTGTTAACAACACGCAATGGGGATTTCAAAGCGAAGGCGTGGCTTTTTATGCCTATTCTTCCCAAATAAATGGGGCATCGCCAATTTATCGGTTGTATGATTCACTAACCAACGATCATTTTTATACAATTTCCGAAGATGAAAAAAATAAAATTTCAGTCACTCCGGTTTATCGTTTCTATAATGCCAAAACCGGCGATCATTTTTATACCATTTCCGAAGATGAAAAAACTAATATAGTAAAAAATACCCAAGGCAACTATCTTCCGGAAGGCGTGGCTTTTTATGCTAATAATACTCAAGCGTCAGGGTCAGTTCCGGTTTATCGGTTGTATAATTCAACTACCGGCGATCATTTTTATACCATTTCCGAAGATGAAAAAAACGCTTTGGCAAATAATTCACAATCGGGTTATGCCTCCGAAGGCGTGGCTTTTTATGCCTACGCTTCGCAAGTTTCCGGCTCATCTCCGGTTTATCGTTTTTTTAATTCGGCTACCGGAGATCATTTTTATACCATTTCCGAAGATGAAAAAAATTATCTTATTCTTTCACCGCTTGGTCCGGATATTTCCGTCGGTTTGTGGTATTTCTCCAAAACGGATATTCAAAACTCTCCTTTTGAAATCACCGCTAATAAAAATTATAATATTAAAGACGCAAATGGAAATGTGCTTGGGCAAGTCAATGCCAATTCGGCGACTTATGTCAGCTATAGGGATAATGGCAATTTGGATATTTCCGGTTCGATTTCCGACACCTCGACTTATTCCAATGTAACATTTGATGCGGTTGATGGAGATAACACTTCTCTGATTTTTGATGTGCATCGACCGGGCTCGAGCTTGGATCACTATCGCGACAAAATTAAAGTGCAATATTATCGCGGACCGGATATTTATGGAGGAAATACGGGCAATACCGTAACTCAAATTTGGGTGATAAATATTTTGCCCTTGGAGCAGTATGTCTGGGGAGCGGGAGAATTGACTGGAACCGGTCCGATTGAACACACTAAAGTTATGACTACAATTTTTCGCACTTATGGTTATTGGTATGTCAAATACGCCACAAAATATGCGCCATACGGCTTCAAAATCAGAAGTGATTCCGGATCGCAAGTCTATAACGGCTATGATTGGGAGGCGCAGTATTCGAACATCAAAACAGCGGCGCAGGCGACGCGCGGAATAATTGTCGGCTATTCCGGTGATGTCGCATTAACACCATACAGCTCATATTCCGATGGCAGAACGCGAAGCTATGAGGAAGTTTGGGGTTCAACGGAGTATCCTTGGTGTCAATCTGTTTCCGATCCTTATGGAAAATATCTCGGATCAACTCTTCCAAGCGGTAATCATATGGTTGGGCTTATCGCGCATGGATCATTGAATCTAGCTGATGATTCATACAAATGGGATTATCAAAGAATTTTAAAATATTATTATACCGGCATTTCATTAAATACATTTTATTAAATCAATTGATTATGAAAAATAGATGGTTTAAATTTTTTTGGTTGGTTTTTGTAATTGCGCTAGGCGTAATTTCGTTTCGCATTTATCAAATATATAAAGAGCGCAATGATCAAAAAGCAAAAAATACGACTACGGTTGATCAAGCGGTAAAAAATAATCAAGCAAGCACAGAGACTTCCGCCGATTCATCAAGCACTGCCACATCTGATCAAAATGGCGTTCCGGCTAACTCAGCATCTTCTTTGCCAAACGACGCATCTTCAGGTGCACAAACAAAAACAACCGACGTTACACCTCCCGTTGGAGTCAATGATAGAAATAACAGTGAAGGAAATATGTTTGCGCATATCACAACCGAACATTGCGACACCGGTTGCAAAGCTTTTGCCAATAAATTGGATTTCTTGGAATATTGTCAACAGGTTTGCGGGATAGCTTCGATTAAAGATGTCAAAAATTGCGATAATAAAAAAGATTTGCAAAAAGATTATTGCAATAAAGATTTGGCAATAACAAAAAAAGACGCTTCAATTTGCGCAAAAATAAAAGATGTCAATATTCGACAAACTTGTCAAAATCGTATTGCGCAAGATATTATTGAAAATCAATAAGTATTTTTTGCAAAAAAATTAAATTTTTTCTGCAACTTCCGAAATGAATTTTTTGTAAGCCATAAGGCTGACAATAAAACCGATAATAACAATTATTGAAAAGGTGGCGTATTGCCAGGGAAGGGCGAACTGATTGCTGATCAGTGATTTTTTATTGAAATGAATTATGAAAGCAATCGGATTGAGAAGGAGGAGTTTTTGAACATTGGGCGGCAACATTTCCAAAGAATAAAATACCGGAGTGGCATAGAAAAGAACGGTCAAAAGAACTTCCCAGATCATTGAAAGATCACGGAATTTTACATAGAGTGGCGCGGTCAGAAAAGAAAAACTGAGAATGACCGCGTAGGTGGCGATGGAAAAAAGAAAAAAAGTTAAAATCGCTTGAGCGGAAGGCAAAAAGCCTTTGATGGCAAAAAAGAAAACGACAATGATCAGATTTAAAAGAAAAACCATTGCGGAATTGACAGTTGAAGCGAGAATTATTGTCCAGCGCGGAACATAGATTTTTGTCACCAATTGCGCTTTTGCTAAAAGTGAAAGCATTCCCGCCATTGTGCCTTCGGAAAAAAAATTAAACATCACCAATGAAACAAAAAGTTGCAAAGAATAGACCTTTCCGTTTGCGCCTCCCGGATTGAATAATGAAGAAAAAACAAAATTTAATACGGCAAACATCATAAGTGGTTTCAGGATTGCCCAAAGATAACCCAAAACCGATCCGTGATAGCGAAGCTTTAAGTCAGTCTTAGCAAGAACCCAGATAAGCTCTTTATAATTTTCATGCTTTGCCATTGATTTCATAAAATTATTATATAGCACAATGCTAATTAAATAAAGAGAGCAGTTGATAAATAAAAACTATTTTATGGTAGTTGATTTTATGCAAAAAAATCGATAGGGGATGATTGGCACCGAATTTTTCGGCAAGACGCAATTCATCTTGAAATTGTTTTTTATTTACCGATCCGCTTTTGCTGTCTCGGTGATAACGAAAATTGGATAAATAGCCATCAATAACTCCGGCTGGGTATTTTTTACCTATTCTAAGCCAAAATTCATAGTCCATACAAAAATGCTCTTCTTCATTGAATACTCCCAACTCGGTATTTAATGTTTTTTTCCAAAAGACGGCCGGTTGAGAAATAAAATTTTCAGCAAGCAACTTAGAATATGTATATTTTTTCAATAGTAAATTTTTATAGAGTGTAATCGGTTTTCGGATTTCCTTGCCTGATTCATTAATAATTTTGCATTTGCCGTAAACCCATTTTTTTTCCGGATTATTTTCAAAAAAGGTTGCTACTTTTTTTAGCGCTTCCGGCTGGTAAGTATCATCGGAATTAAGATAGGCAACGATTTCTCCGGTAGCAATTTGCAAACCTTTATTGATGGCATCTGATTGCCCGCGATCTTTTTCGCTACGCCAAATTAATTTATCGGAATATTTTTTTAGAATTTCTATTGTTCCATCGGTCGATCCGCCATCCATTACAATATATTCCAAATCAGAATAATTTTGGTTAAGCACGCTTAGGATTGTTTTTTCAATAAAAGTTGCTTGATTGTAGGTTGGTGTAATGATGGATATTTTCATAGTTTATTTTTTTATTTCTTTTAATGCTTCATTACGAGTAATGGCTGAAAGATCTTGCTCCAATCTTTCGATTGTGGAAAGCAGTTTGAATATAAGCAAAAAAATAAATAAAAATCCGATTAAAATTACGGCGTTAATATTGCCCTCAATGCCAATAATGTGGGCAATAGTGGCTGAAAGATCGGGAAAAATAGCAATCGCAGCCATTCCTCCCCAAACAATGATGCGTGTAAATAATTTTAGCAAAGTCTGATTTTTTTTGCCTTTAATAAAGTTTTCAACGCCTTGATAAATCATAAAAAGGGCGATAAGCGAAACGGCGATTTGGTAGAGGTGAACTTTCATATAAATGTAAAAAATAATTAAGAAATTATGTTCCAGATCATTTTGTAGAGTGTTTCTAGGCCGTTTATAAAACCTTGTTTTTGTATTTTTCCCATCGAATAGGCAGTATAGCGAACGGCAATCGGAATTTCTTTATAGCTTAATTTATAGCGATAAATTTCTCTGATTACTTCGCTGTCATATTCATAACGATCGGATTTGGTATTTATCAGCTTCGCCGCATGTCGCGAATATGCGCGAAAACCGGATTGCGAATCAGTTACCCATAGACCAAAAAGCAGCCAAGTAAAAAAATTTCCGAAATGATTAGCGATAATTTTATAACGAGGCATTCCAAGAGGGTTAATCAAGCGCGTTCCCAAAACAACATCACAATGATTTTTAATAATTGGTTCCGTTAATTTTTCAATATCTTTTGGATCATGCTGACCATCTCCATCGATTGTAACGATAATTTCGGCATTAAAAATTTTAGCGGCTTCGATGCCTGTTTTAGTGGCTCCGCCTTTGCCACGATTTATTTTATGGCGCAAAGCTTTTTTTCCAATCAATTCTTCCGCTTGCTTTTGCGTATCATCGGTTGATCCGTCATCTATCACGATAATATTTTGGTAACCGGCAGATTGGATTTCTTTAATAACCGATTGAATGATTTGTGCTTCGTTGAAGGCGGGAATGACGATAAAAATTTTTGCGTTTTTTTCATACATAACAAATTAAGCTTACTACAAGAAAGTGGTATAGGCAAGAAAACATTTTTTTGTTATACTAAGAATATGTGTGGAATTGCCGGAAAAATATATTTCGATAATAATGCCGTAAAAGAATCGGATATTTTGGCGATGAATGAGGCGATTATTCATCGCGGTCCGGATGATGGCGGAATTTATATTTCCGATGACAAAAAAGTCGGATTGGGACATCGCCGGCTATCCATTATCGATCTTTCGCCACTGGGGCATCAACCGATGGAGTATCATAACCGCTATCGGATTGTTTTTAATGGTGAGATTTATAATTTTCAAGAAAAGCGTGAAATGCTCTTGGCGGAAGGGTATACATTTAAATCAAAAAGTGACACGGAAATTATTATGGCGCTTTATGATAAATTTGGAAAAAATTGCCTTTTTCATTTACGCGGAATGTTCGCTTTTGCCATTTATGACGAAAAAGAACAAACAGTTTTTTGTGCGCGTGATCGTGTTGGCAAAAAACCGTTTAAATACTATTTGGATAAAAATGTTTTTATTTTCGCTTCGGAACTCAAAGCGATACTTACGCAAAAAGAATATGAAAAAAGTCCGGATTATTTGGCGATTCATCATTTTTTGACTTTGCAATATTGTCCGACTCCATTGACCGGATTTAAAAATATTAAAAAATTGGAGCCGGCGCATTATTTATTTGTTGATTTGAAAACGAAAAAAGTGGAAAAGAAAAGATATTGGAAATTGAATTACTCGCAAAAGTTGGACTTGTCGGAAAATGAGTGGAAAAAAAGAATTATGAATAAATTGGAAGAGGCGGTGCGTTTGCGTATGATTTCCGATGTGCCAATTGGAGCCTTTCTTTCTGGCGGAATCGATTCCAGCGCCATTGTGGCTATGATGAGTAAGTTAAGCGTCTCTCCGGTTAAAACCTTCACAATCGGTTTTTCAGAAAAACGCTATGACGAAAGTGATTATGCAAAAGAAATTGCCGATAAATTCAAAACGGATCATCATGAATTTATCGTGGAACCGCAAGCATTGGAAATAATTCCATTTTTAGTAAAGCATTTCGAAGAGCCTTATGCGGATAAAAGCGCTTTGCCTACTTATTATGTCAGCAAAATAACACGCGAGCATGTTACTGTTGCCTTAAGCGGAGACGGGGGAGATGAAAATTTTGGCGGATATGCCAGGCATGGCATTCAAAAATTTTCTTTTTGGTATGAAAATTTTGGCGGATTAAATCGTTTTTTAGTCTTACCGATCGCTAAATTTTTATCGCAAAAGAGCACGCTGATGAATCGGCTATACCGTTTCGCAAAAACTTTGCCGGAAAAATATGATTATCGCTATGTTAATTATATTTGTTATTTTTCCAATGAATTGAAAAATAAAATTTACTCGGATGATTTCAAGAAAAAATTTCAAGAGTTTGATTCCTATTATTCTGTTGCAAAAAAATTCAAAGAATCCGCCACTGCGGATAAATTCGATCAAATGTTGTATGCTGATTTTATGACTTATTTGCCCGATGATTTGATGGCAAAGGCCGATATCGATACAATGGCGGTTTCCTTGGAATCACGCAGTCCTTTTCTGGACCATGAATTTTTGGAATTAATTGCAAAAATTCCCGCCAAATTAAAAATCAAAGGTTTGAATAATAAAAAATATATTTTGAAAAAAGCTTTGGGAGATATATTGCCGAAAGATATTTTGTATCGTAAAAAAATGGGCTTTGGGGTGCCGATAGACATTTGGTTGCGCGGAGAATTAAAAGATTATGCTTATGCTACGTTGCTTTGCGATAAAGCGGTAAAGAGAAATTTATTCAAAAAAGAAGAAATAAAAAGATTATTGGATACGCATATGCAAGGAAAAGTCAGCTATGCCCAACAAATTTGGGCGCTATTGATGTTGGAAAAATGGTTTAATATCTTTTTTGATTGATTTTTTTTATGAAAGAAACTTCCCAAAAATTTTTTTTAACAGCCGGAAGATC
>JAJYBE010000043.1 GCA_021779205.1 bacterium | reverse complement strand
TATCCGTCTTCGTAGCTCAGTGGATAGAGCGTCTGGTTGCGGTCCAGAAGGTCGCAGGTTCGATTCCTGCCGAGGACACAATTTTATATACCAAAACATACCCGCAAGATAACCAAGCTTAGATGCTTTCACCAAATAATTTTCTTAAAAAAAATCCCGGAATTACACCGAAATATGCCAAAGCATTGGAAAAACTCGGTCTTTTTACTGTTCAAGATTTTTTAACTTATCTTCCTTTTCGCTATGATGATTTTTCCAAAATTGTTCCACTATCCGAAGAATATGTCGGAAAAGTCGTAACTGTTTGCGTTAAAGTAAATAACGCGAAATTAAATCGCATCTTCAAGCGCAAATTAACTATTACAGAAATAATTTGCGAAGATGAAAACGGTACACTATTGAAAGCTACTTGGTTTAATCAACCGTTTATCATTGAAAATTTGCCCAAAGATTCTTCCGTTCGACTTTCCGGAAAATTAGAATTAAAAGGAAAATATTTTACGATTTCCTCTCCCGCATGGGAAAAAAGTTCGCGCGAAGAAACAAACACGGGCAGATTGGTGCCAATCTATTCCGAAACACCGGGCATAACCTCCAAATGGATTCGCTGGCAAATGAAAAATATGCTTGAAACGGGTAAGCAAATTCCCGATTATCTACCGATAGAGTTGCGTAAAAAATTACATCTTTATTCTTTTTTCTTCGCATTAAAACAACTTCATTTTCCTGAAAATGCGGAAAAACTGTTGATTGCCAAGAAAACATTCGCCTTTCGCGAAATGTTTTTATTGCAACTCAAATCTTTGCAAATTAAAAATAATCGTGAGATGGAGCATGCCAAAAGCTTTGCGTCTGATAAAAATTTAATTGAAAATTTTATCGGCAATTTGCCTTTTCAACTTACCGGCGCTCAAGACAAAGCGATAAAAGAAATATTATCCGATCTAAAAAAAACCAATCCAATGAATCGCTTGCTTAATGGCGATGTCGGATCGGGAAAAACTATTGTCGCGGCTGTTTCGGCGCTTGAGATAATTTCCAAAAAACACCAAGTGGCCATCCTCGCTCCGACTGAAATTTTAGCCAAACAACATTTTTCCGGCTTTTGCGAATTATTTAAAAATTATAATTTCAATATCGCATTATTCACCGGATCATATAAAATTATCAATTCCCAAAATATTGATAGAAAAACTATGCTGGAAAAAATTCATTCCGGAAAAATTGATCTGCTCATCGGAACGCACGCCATCATTCAAAAAAATATAAATTTTAAAAATTTATCCCTTGCAATTATTGATGAGCAACATCGTTTTGGCGTAGAGCAAAGAGCTACTCTCCTGCAAGAAGCCAATAATTTGAAAGATGGAGATAATAAAAATATTCCGCATTTATTGACTATGACTGCCACGCCAATTCCACGCACGCTGGCAATTGCCTTTTTCGGCAGTTTAGACATCTCAATTCTCGATGAAATGCCAAAAAACAGAAAAACGATTATCACTAAAATCGTGTTGCCCTTGCAACGAGAGCAAATTTATAATTTTATGCGCACGGAAATCGATGCGGGACGCCAAGTTTTTGTTATTTTTCCATTAGTAAATGAATCGGAAAAATTAATTGAAATTAAAGCGGCAACGGAAGAATATAAAAAATTAACCGCGCTTTTTCCCCATTATAAAATAGGGCTTTTGCATGGAAAATTAAAAGCCACGGAAAAAGAAGCTGCAATGCGAGAATTCAAGGAACAAAAAACGCAAATCCTGGTTTCCACATCAGTAGTCGAAGTCGGCATCGACATTCCCAACGCCACAATTATGCTTATTGAAAATGCTGATCGCTTCGGACTTTCACAACTTCATCAATTTCGCGGACGCGTTGGACGCGGAGAGCATCAATCGTATTGTTTTATTTTTACCGAATCAACAAATAATATTTCGTTGAAACGTTTGAAAATATTAGAAAAAAGCATGGATGGATTTGAATTGGCAAAAGAAGATCTTGACTTGCGCGGACCGGGACAACTCCTAGGCAAAGCGCAATCAGGCCTTTCCGATATCGCTATGGAAAATCTCAATAACCTACAACTAATCAAAATCGCTCGCGCGGAAGCTCAAAATATATTAAAAAATGATTCTGAACTAAAAAAATATCCGCTTCTCGCCAAAGCCTTGGAAAAATTCGCAAAAAATGTGCACTTAGAATAAATTGCCAATGAGTATTTTTTCAAAAAAACAATTAGCGACAATCAACGATTCAAACATTCTTCATATACCTTAAGCATTTTTTCTGCGCAGACTTCGCTCGTAAAATTCTCGCGCGCGATTTTTCCCGACACTTTGCCAAATTTTTCGCGCAATTTTTCATCTTCAGCTAATTTCATAACTGCTTGCGCAAAATCGTCCTCATTATCACGCACCAAAAAACCATTTCCCCTATCAAGCATAAGGCTACTGATTCCCGTAGAAAAAATAGCCACTATCGGTAACTCGGAATACATCGCCTCCAAGGGAATAATCCCTTGAGTTTCCGATTTTGAGGCATAAACAAAAATATCGGCACAAGCATAATAATTTTTAATTTCCAAACGGGAAACCAATCCGGAAAAAATAACTTGTCTGGAAATTGAATTTTCTTCGCAAAATTTTTTCAATTTTGGTAATAAATAGCCGCTGCCTGCCACTAAAAATTTAACTTTTTTCTTCTGCGCCAAAATATCTTTTAGCGCGCGAAAAACAAATTCAATATTTTTTTCTTCTGTCAATCGTGAAATCAAAAGCAAGACAATTTCATCATCGGCTATCTGATATTTTTGGCGAACTACTTTTCTGTCCGCTCCGGAAAAATCCGCTCCCTTAATTCCGGTTGCAATAGAAAAAATACGCTTTTTCACGCCCCACTTTCTAAGCATTGCAATGATCGAATCTGTTGGAGCAATTACCGCATCCGATTGATTGGCATATTTCACAGCTTGCGCAACAACTTTTTTTTCCAACCATTTTTTTGGTAAAAAAGGAACGAAATTAGTATAATGATTATAAAGAGTATGCCAAGTGAACACCAGCGGGACTTTCTTTTTCCTTGCCCAATGTCTTGCAACCGAACCTAAGAGATTTGGGTGTTGGGTATGAATAATATCAATCTCGAGATCTTTTAAAATCTTTTTCATTCTCCATGAATATGGCAGTGGCAATGGGAAACGAAATCTAAACTTAATATCAATTGACGGATAGCGAAAAACATTGAGATTTTTATCCTCATAGCCTTTCCAAATGGGCGCAAAAATATAGACGGTGTGACCGCGTTTTTCCAACTCTTCCCGAAAAGTTTCCACGGAAACTGTAACACCATAAGGATTGGGCAAGTAATTATTAGTGAAAATAGCGATTCTCATAATTTTTAATTTTCATCCAAAAAATACAAAATATCCTGAAAAATATGCTCGTTTTTAATATCTGATATAAAAGTATGATAGGCTTGGACAAGATATTTCTTTTTTTTAATTTTAGATTTAATATTAAAAAAAATATGCTCCAGGCTTTGCTTCGCTACAATATGATCGTCTTTCGACTGAATAATTAAACAGGGTTGTGTGATTTTATCTAAATTTTTTCGTGATTCTTTGACCAGTTCGAAAGATTCCAATGCTGATTCAATCGGATATGTTTGATAAGAAATCAACCGCGTAATCGTTGTGGATAGACCAAATGTTGGAGGATATATTTTATGATTATATTTTTTTCCGCACAAAAGCATTATCCTGGCAAAAACAACAGCTAGTTTTTCAAATTTTATTTTATATGGCATTGCCATAAGCACCACGCCATCTATTCCTTTTTCCTCGCCGGCAAAAACGGCGGAAAGATTCGCACCAATCGATGTCCCGCCAATAAACACTTTTTTATGCGTTTTTTTTAGTTTTTTATATTCTTTTTCAATATCCGTTAACCACATCTTCCAACAGATACCATTCAAGTCGCGCATAGTCGTTCCATGTCCGCGCAACATTGGCGCCGAAACAGTATAGCCATTTTCGTTAAGATATCTTCCCAATCGACGCACTTCATAGGAAGTTGATGTCCAGCCATGAATCAATAAAATTGCACGCTCACTTTTGGCGGGAAAATAAAACGCTTGCTTGATTAATTCTTTTTCTTCTTGAAAAAGCAACCGCGGATCAGCGAAAAGAACATTTTTAATTTTTTTATATATCCGATTGACCATACCTTATCCACTCTTAAACAAAATCGATTTTATTGAACAATATTAAGTTTGGTTTTTGTTCAATCTCTGCCAGTCGGGCTGCCGAGAATCGAACTCGGTCTACATCCACCCCATGGACGCGTACTACCGGTATACTACAGCCCGCTTTCTCATATTCTTAATTTTCTATTCCTTTCCCCTTAGGCGATTAGTAATGAAAGTCAAAACACAAACAATCAAATAAGTCGCGATGAGATGCAGAAATATTATTCCCAACCAAAAAGACTGATCATTTTTTTGATACCATTTGTCATTTCTGTGAAAAAATTGAAATTTATATTGCTCCAATAAGGACATTTTGTAGATTTCCCCGGAAAGATGTTGCAAGGTGAATATTTTCAACATCCCTAAAATGATAAATAGTCCGACAAAAAAAAGCATTTTCCCCTTTGTTGGCTTTAATAATTTCTTAAAAGACATAAAAAAAATAACTATATAGCTAAAATAAACTAAAAAAACAGCATAAAGCTATTCTAAATCTTTTTTAAGAATTTGTAAATGCGTATAATACTATGAAAAATACCAAGACTATCCGCATTGCCAAGCGAGACCCTAGGTTTTAATTTTCAGCTTTCCCTCCACGATCCTATTTCTATCTCGCACCAATCTTGCTATTTCCCGATCACTTAATACATAGTTTAAGTATTCGTTTTTTTGAGCTTTTTTGTAAATTTTATTTGAAATAAAAAAGGTGCAAATGTTCTTGGGATCAATTTTTTCTTTTTGGGCATATTCGGTTTTTATATTTTTAATGATTTCGTCTTCGTCGCCTTGATCTTTTTTTGCCAACTTTATGATTTTTTCAAAACCCAAATCAAAAAGTAATTTATCCAAGTCCTTCTTCGGTGAAACATTTTCTATTTGTTTTACTATTTTTTCTTCCATTGCAAAATCCACTACCGCCACCGAAAATTTTTTCAAGTCATCCAATTCTTCGGTAATTTTAACAAAATTGTTTTGATCTGTCAGCGCTCCTGTCGGACAAGCTCGCACACATTCTCCGCAAAAACTACAATCCAACACATTTTCATATGGAGTCCCCACAACAACATCTCCGGCGCGATAATTAAACCCGAATTTACGCTCGGGACAAATATTGATGCATCGGCGACATTCTATGCACAATTCAGAATTACGCGAAATACAAGGATTTTCATTTTCCACCACCACTCGCGACCAGTTGTCATATAAAAGCTTTTGTTCTTCCATGTCTGTCATTTCGCCTTTCCTTGGCACAAAATGAAAATTTTCAATTTTATATTCTTCCGCCAGTTTTTGCAATTCGCATATTCGATTTTTTTTACAAGTGGAACATTTTCCGGCATGATCAGCCCAAAGTAATTCCAAATTAATTCGGCGCGCTTTTTGAATTTTTTCACTTTCCGTAATCACTTCCAAATCATCGCAAACTTTGGTTGCACAAGATGTTACCAGCCTATCGGTTTTGTTCGTTTCCACTAGACATAACCGGCAAACCGCTCCGCGCAATAAATCTTCAAATGCGCAAAGCGTTGGAATTGGAATGCCTTCTCTTCGACAAACATCCAAAACGGTTTCGCCCAAATTGACGGTATATTTTTTATCGTTGATTTTGATTTGCATAGCTTAATTATAGCACTGAAAATCAATTTGCAAAAATAAATAACTTATATAAATTTTCCGGCTTCACGAAATACCGAAAAATCTTTCAAAGAAATTTACAAGTTTATTCAAAACACTTTCTCGTTTTTTGCCATAGACACCATCCGGCCTAAATTTTGATATGGGTGGCAGCACCTTTGAAATCGCCGTGCCGGTTGTCGCAACGCCTCCATCTCGAAAAGCGTTATTCATAAACTTATAGGTTGCTTCCCGGTCAAGATTTTCGTTTTTAATGATTTTTTCCAATTCCTCAATCTTTTTTTCTTCAACAAATTTCCGCCAGAAGCTCGCTCACTTCCTGCGGGGTATAAAACTCTCCTCCGGATTTGCCAGCGTTCGATGCATACATAGCCATCAAATATTCATAGGCATCACCAAAAGCGTCAATGGTATTATCGGCATATTCACCCAAACGAAGATCGCCGATTGCTTCAAGGAGCTTTGCGATTCTTTGGTTTCTTTTTTCAACAGTCGGACCAAGCTTGTTGGAATTCACATCCAAGTCATCAAACAATCCTTTTAAATCATCCTCGCTTTCAAACCCTTTGGAGGAATTTTCAATATTGTCAAAAATCCTAGAAAGCGTTTCGTTGAGATTTTCATCATTGCGGGCATTTTTTCGAACATTCACAAAAAGTTCACTTGGCAGGATATAAAAACCCTTGTTTATTATGGTTTAATGACGACCAAATTCTGCTTCTTTGTCGCTCAGCTTTGCATAGTCAAATTGTTCCTGTCCAAAAACCCGCCGCTCCTCTTCATTAATAAAACTGGTTAGATTTTCACTAATAAAACGATAAAACAAAGTACCAAGCACATAATTCATAAAACCAGCATGCGTTGCCGCTCCTCCGTGCACAAGATCATTAGCCGCTTGCCAAATAGCCCGATGCAATTCCGCGCGCTCTTGCTCTTTTGTCATATTGAAATTTATATTTTTGCTTGCCATAAATTTAAAAAAAATCTTGAACTTATTTTAAGCTTACAATAATTTACGGCTTTAGTAAAACACGCTAATCATACCAATTAAAAAAAGACCGACTTGCGTCAGCCTTTTCTTTTTTTCAATTTTATCAAAAAGATTGCACTAAATGATATCTCCAACGACATCATCAATGCTTTTGCGCACCTCTTCTTTATACTCTTTTGGTTCGCGATCTTCTCTTGGTCTTCGCTCCGATCCTTCCGGTTCGTTAATCTTAAGATTAACTCTAGCATTATTTCTTGCACCAATCACGCGAAGCAATGTGCGAAGAGCTTTTGCTGTCGCACCTTCACGACCGATGATCATCCCCATATCTTCAGGATTAACATCTAATGTAATAAGCACGCCCATCTCATCAATCTTTCTATCAACCTTTACATCATCAGGATGATTTAC
>JAJYBE010000042.1 GCA_021779205.1 bacterium | reverse complement strand
CGGATTCAAAACCCATTGCACCACTTTACCCAAAACCTATGGTATGATTACCAGTTAATTTTTAAGGGTAGTAAAGTGGCTTATGCAAAGAATAACTTACTATGAGCGAGAACAAATAGAGCACTATTTGCGCACAGGCAAAAAGAAACGTTGGATTGCCAGAAGGCTAAAAAGAGATCATTCAGTTATTGTGCGGGAGATCAAAAACCATGCAGGAGAGCATCTGCCCTATACAGCCAAAGTAGCACAAGAAATTACTGATCGAAAAAAGAAAAAGAGATTGTTCCAACTCCGGAGAGTGTGCTCTTAGTAGAAAACAATCTGCATAATCGTCCGAGAAAGAAAAATGATTACTTGACGCCAAATGAAATTTTTGAAAAACTGACTCTAGTGGTGCAATTAATTCTTAAACTTAGTCACCATCCATTTGACACTACTCCATATCTATGCTATTTATTAAAAAATACGCTATATTAAGTCTTTCATATTTTGAACGAAAGCAATACTAGAAGCTGTTCTGTTTTATATCCAACAAAAAGCAAGAAGCTAAGAAAAAGGATGCCCCTTGTTTACTATGTTCCAGGTATCAGCTTCATATCTTGTATATTATATCACCATACATAAATAAGCATGGTTCCTCCGAACACACAATGTGACTGTTATGCAAAATTAATTATTTGGCCCAATAGTAATGATTTTAAGTATCTACATCTTTGAAGAAGTTATAGATACTTGGGATATGGACGAGAAAGTGGTTCCCAATGCCTATGCGAATATCTCGATACAAAATTCATTGATATTATTTTGATACAAATTAGCAAAATCTAATTAATCAACAATCGTTAACAGGGGGTTATTTATGAGCGAAACAAATACGTTGTCTGAATTCCGTTCAAAATTTCAGGTTGAAGAATTATTAGTGCTTCAAATGGGCGCTTGGACTTGGTCTGTTCGGCCTTCACAGCCGACACTAGGAGCAGGTATTCTTTCTCTAAACAGATATGCACTTCACTTGTCTGATGTCACACCAGAAGAGATGGGTGATTTGGGGAAGCTAATTTCAAAATTGGAAAAATCAATCAAGTCGACATTTAATCATAATATTATGAATTACCTCATGCTTATGATGGCCGATCATCATGTGCACTACCATGTTATACCTAGATATGATGGTGTTCGACAATTTGCTGGCCTTGATTGGGTCGACAATGGGTGGCCAGCCTTACCTGTAATGAGTGACAGTCAACATAAGAATCAGCCTGATGTTTTGTCTTCAATCCAAAAAGCTTTGATTTCATCTATTTAACAATTTATTATACCCAAAGAGGACTCATGATACTTCTCAGCTTTCTATTGGATTTATATTTGAGTGTTTTTTGACAGGGACTTTACCTAGTTCGGATGTAATTATGTTGTAATTTCTTTTATAATGAAAACTAAAAATACACTCTCTAGTCAGGCATGGCAAGTCAACTCTCAATGTCAATGGAGTTATTCAGGGGCAATCTGACTTTTCCGTATTGACAGAAAATGGGAAGACACAAGCTCATAATATAGGTCAGTGGCTCAAAGATCTAAATGTAAGAAATATTTATAGCAGTCCTCTCAAAAGAGCAGATCAAACTAGTAAAATCATTTTAAGCTTTTTTGACGATAATAATCTTTATATCGAAAATGACTTCAGACTTGCTGAGATAGATTTTGGTGCATGGAACTTGTAAGGAAAAGGGAGATCTATAGCAAAAACAAGAAATTCAATTCCGTCTGGAGCGATGCAAATCTCATTTGAATCGACTCACAGATGCGTTTGTCGATAACATGATAGAAAAAGAGATCTATCTTCAGCGAAAACAATCTGTCTTGGAAGAAATGAAGGTAATGGAAGAAGAAATGGCCGATCATGACGACCAAGAGGATTTCATCGGACGAAAAGTGACTGAAAAACTCGAACTGCTTAAATCCCTTTATTTAAGCTATACTATGGGAACAAATGATAAAAAAGGGAGATCATCAAAAAATTGTGCTCGAACTGCCAAATCAGGGAAAAAAATGTGCTTATAGAGCTAAAACCTCCGTTTAAAGAGCTCTCTGAGTTCCTTCAAACTCAACAAGGTGGACCCAAGGAGACTCGAACTCCTGACCTCTTCCATGCCATGGAAGCGCTCTACCAACTAAGCTACGGGCCCATCATCTCATAAAAATAAATTTCAAACTCTAAATCAATAATATCAGCTAGCAAGACTCGGGTCAATTTTATTTTTTTCTCCAAGCATTTGCGAGCAAAAATAAAAAACATTACACTATAAGAAAGGTTTGTTTAAAAAAATGCCATATGTTTTTCAATTTTCCTTTGACTAAAAAAAAACAAGTGAGGATAAGCTTGAAATGTCCAATTGATTTGCATTTTTTTTATCTTTTCTTGTTAACATTTTCTCTTGAAATAAGAAAGGTTATTTGGTTTTTTCCCATAAAAAACACTTTTAATGAATATGCAGGGATCTATATCTACCTTTCTGATTTATTTTTATTTTTTACAATGCTATCGTGGATCGTATTAATATTAAGAAATAAAAACTTATATTTGTCAATAAAGTCATCCTCTCTTCTTGTTTATTGGAAAAAAAGAAATAATTTCCTTAATTTAAGCATTTTTTCTATCCCACTGATTCTATTTTTCTGGTCACTGTTTTCTGTTTTTTGGTCTGAAAATAAAATAATCAGTCTCTATAGAACTGCTAAGTTTTTTGAACTATATTTACTCTTCCTTTATATAGCATCAAGATTTTTTCCTTATTATTGGCTACATATCAAAAAAAAAATTATTACCACCGATAAGCAAAAACCTCAATTCAGCTTAAAAGAACAAGAAAAACAATTTGTTTCACGTGAAACAAAACTAGAAAATTTCGAACAAGAAAGACAACTTCTCTTAAAAATGCAACTATTTTTTCGTGCACTTTTATTTGGTTTTTTATTTATTGGCTTATTTGACCATTATTTATGGGACATCTGGCAAGGTCAGATATTATTTTGGCTAACAATAGGGATTCTTTTTGGCAGCATACTATGCGCTAGCAATGAAAGCTCTGATGATTTATTACTAAAAGCATCCAATGAAAACCTAAGTTACCAACTACCAGTCGCCAACAAAACAATTAAAAATACTCTACCGCCAATTATTACCTTTCTAAACTTATTTATCTCTATCGGAATAGTGCAAGCGTTGATTGGAATAATTCAATTTGTCAGACAAAGCTCTCTAGGATTATTTTGGCTGAAAGAAAGCCTAATCAACGAAAAAATTGCTGGCACAGCAAAAATCATAATCAACCACCATCTCTTAATTCGTGCGTATGGCCTGTTTCCTCATCCAAATATTTTTGCAGGTTTTTTATTTTTTCTCATTATAATTACAATCTTATATAAAAATTTGTTTCACGTGAAACAAATAAAAATATCTGCCAATAGCACCATGCCAATTAAAACAAGGGGGAAAGCAATATGCTGTAGTAATCAATTGTTTTTTTTAATTGACCTGCTAAAAAAAATATTTAAATTTGTTTCACGTGAAACAAATAATGAAAACAACTACCTTTTTATTCCAAAATCTTTTTTTATTAACACCATTTTAGCGATAGAAATTCTTGCACTTATATTAAGTTTTTCAAAATCAGCCATAATAGCTTTATTTTTAGCTATTTTATACATAACTGTTTCACGTGAAACATTTCATGCGAAATATAAAAATATCACCATGGTAACAACAAAACAATTTAAGCCGCTAATAATATCCCTAATATTGCTCGGGGTATCCTTTTGCATCCTACAGTTTCTTAAGGTAGATTTTTATACCTTATTCATTAAATCACTTAATGAAAGATACCTATATTTTTCCATTTCAAAACAAACTATTTTAAACAATCCTTTTTTTGGAATAGGCGAGGGACAATTTATCACAAACTCTGTAAAAATATTTCCTGATTTAGAGATTTGGCAATATCAACCGGTACACAACATATTCCTCTTAATCTGGTCAGAATGGGGAATTGTCGGATTAGTCTTGTTTGTTTTGTTTTTATGGAAGTTGCTCCACATTAAGCCAACAAATAAAATAAAAAAAACTTATAAACATAAAATTTGACTAATGATAATTTTTATTTTATAATATTCTTACTATTATCAATTATCTACAGCTATGCATTAAAAAGAGCGAATTTGAAATTCGCTCTTTTTTTCTAGCATAAGAATATAATATCGAAAGCCTATAACATTGTAGTGGCAGAAACCTTATCTCCTACTTGTGGTCGCATAACCCTTACTCCTTGTGTTGCGCGACCAAGCAAGGAAATACTTTTCAGGGGAATGCGAATAATTTGACCTTTTTCTGAAGTTAAAATTAAATCATCTTCGAGATCATTTTCAGAATTAATAATATTGGCTCCGACTAATTTTCCAGTTTTTGAAGTGATTGAGGCGGTTTTTATTCCAGATCCACCACGCTTTTGAATTTTATAATATTTAATTTCCGATCTCTTTCCATAGCCATTTTCGGTAATAACAAGTAATTGATTTCCTTTTTGTCCTTTGGATAAAATATCCATTCCAATGACCGCATCTGTTTTTTTCAGCTTAATTCCGCGCACACCCGTTGCTGAACGACCCATCGATCTCACATCACTTTCTTTAAAATGAATCGCTTGCCCAAGCGCACTAGAAATAAAAACCTCATCCGTTCCGGTTGTTGCACAAACCCAGCGCAAAGCGTCGCCTTTATCAAGCTTAATAGCAATGAGGCCTGAGCGACGAACATTTTCAAACTCTTCAAGGGTGGTTTTCTTAACCGTGCCCATTTCAGTAGCCATAAAGAGATATTTATAACTATCATCTTTATTAAATGCAATAACGGCGGTTACTTTTTCTTCTTGAGAAAGTTGCAAAAAATTTACAATTGATTGACCTTTGGATGTGCGAGATGATTCCGGTATTTCATAGGATTTTGTTTGGAATACTTTTCCATTATTGGTAAAAAACAAAAGATTATCATGCGTCATCACGCCAAGCAACTTCTCTACTTCATCACCTTCTTTAATTGAAGCGCCAATTACGCCTTTTCCTCCACGCTTTTGAACTTTATAGACAGTCGGATTCATTCGTTTAATATAGCCCTCTTTAGAAATGGTTATGATTGCCTCTTCGTTTGGTATTAAATCTTCTTGACGAAATTCAGTTAATCCCGCTTTTATTATTCTTGTGCGCCTTTCATCTCCAAATTTTTCTTTAATCCGAGTAAGTTCATCTTTGATTATGGAAAAAATCTTTTTTTCACTTTTAAGAATTGCTTCTAATTCGGCAATTAATTGTAATTTTTCAGCCAATTCATCTTCGATTTTTTTTCTTTCAAGTCCAGCTAGTGTCTGCAAGCGCATTTCCAATATGGCTGTTGCTTGTTTTTCTGAAAATTTAAATCTCTTTATTAAATTTATATGTGCTTCTTCTTTTGTTTTTGATTTTCTGATTGTATCAATAACAGCATCAATAAAATCCAGTGCTTTCTTTAGGCCTTCCAAAATATGCGCGCGATCTTTAGCTTTTTCCAAATCAAATTTGGTGCGACGGGTAATAACTTCTTTGCGATGTTTTATGTAATATTCAAAAATGGATTTTATATTCAGCACGGTTGGCTCAATTCCATCAACTAACGCCAGCATATTGACTCCGAAATTTTTTTGAAGATCGGTTAGCTCAAATAATTTATTAAGCACTTTTTGCGGATATGCATCTTTCTTTAACTCAATTACGAGGCGAACACCGTCCTTATCCGATTCATCACGAATATCGCGAATACCCATAATCTTCCCTTCCTTAACAAGATCGGCCATTCTTTCGATCATGGTTGATTTGTTTGTAGCATAAGTCATTTCAGTAATAATAATCTGAAAAGCACCAGCTTTGGTTTCGTGAATATCGGCTTTGGCACGAGTTAAAATTTTTCCGCGACCGGTCTTGTAGGCTTCAACAATATCTTTTTTATTATAAATAATTCCACCGGTTGGAAAATCAGGACCTTTAACAAACTCACATAGATCTTCAATTGTCGCATCAGGATTATCAATTAGATGATTAATACCATCAACCAATTCATTAAGATTATGCGGGGGAATATTAGTAGCCATGCCAACAGCAATTCCCATTGATCCATTTAGTAGTAACTGAGGAAGATTGGAGGGCAAAACAGTTGGTTCTTTGTGCTGTCCATCAAAATTTGGCACGAAATCAACTGTATTTTTTTCAATATCAATAAGCATTTCTTCCGCTATGGCAGACAATTTGGCTTCCGTATAACGATAAGCCGCCGCACTATCTCCATCCATTGAGCCAAAATTTCCTTGACCTTTGACAAGTGGATAGCGTAAAGAAAAATCTTGCGCCATTCGCACCATTGATTCATAAACAGCCGCATCGCCGTGTGGATGATATTTTCCCAAAACTTCTCCAACTACCGTTGCCGATTTTCGAAATTTTGCATTAGCACGAAGACCTGTATTCCACATAGAATAGAGGATTCTTCTATGTACGGGCTTCATTCCATCACGCACATCAGGAAGCGCGCGTGCAACAATTACACTCATCGCGTAATCCAAATAGGATTGTTGAATTTCTTTTGTTATTTCTTGCGACTGGATATTTTCCAGCTCAATCTTCATTTCCATTTTGATGTAATTCTAGCTTAAGAGTTAAAAAATAATAAAAAACTTTAATTTGTCGGTACCGGATTTGTGCCCGCATTTGTTTGGGGAGAAATATTATTCGAATTATTAATCGAATTTTTAGCAGCGCTTTCAATGTCTTGCAATGATTTTTTTTGCGTTTGAAAATCATTTATAATTTTTTGAGCATTTAATTTGCTAATCGCGTCATTTTCTTTTGTATTTGTATTTGTAAAAAATGAAAAAAACCACAAAGCAACAACAAAAATCATAAAAACCGCAATTATTCCATAAATATAATGCACTCGGATATGCTCCGGTTTTTCTCTTATTTCTTCGATCTTTTGTTCAATTTTCACTAACAAATTCATTTCAAATTTTTCCTATTTTTGCCTTATTTAAACATTCTTTTTATAAATCACTCGATATTCATTACAATTGTTTGCATGCTTTTATTTTCAAAATCTTTGCTTTTTAGGTTTAATTTAGACAGTCTTTCTGCTGAACAATTCCCCATTTCCAAACAAAATTCCTTTTCATCATCAATATCAGTAGTGGAATTTTTTAACTTAAAGTGCATTGGTATGATGATATTTGGTTCGATTTTTTTAATATTTTCGATGGCTTTTTTGTAATCAATTGTATAATTTCCCCCGCCAATCGGAATCATCAGCACATTAACACTGCCAATTTTTTCCAATTGTTTTT
>JAJYBE010000041.1 GCA_021779205.1 bacterium | reverse complement strand
GCTGAAGAAAACCATAGCCAGCATCAAAAATGTAACTATTTTGTTCACTTTTATTCTCCTTTTCTTACAACACGAAAGTCCCCTCTAAATAATCGAAAGGCTCATTATTGCAGTCACGATATTTTTCAATTCTTCTAATTATCTCTGGTTTAAATTTTTTTTGAATTATTTTATTTAAACCGTTTACAACCCGACAATGTAAGGAAAATCTAAAAATCCCTCTTCTATTTACCTCTTTAATCACCTCAACAATAAGTCGCATCCCAATCATCGCACTATTCTTATCAACATTAACATGATCAACATAAAACATTGGGATTTCGCTTGCTTTCATTAAAGGATCTAACTCAAAATAATCCAGCGCCGCATCATTATGCGGTCTCGCCAAAATATATCCTAAAATCCGACCATTACCGTTTTGATATGCAATGTTAATATTTTTTGGATTCAAAAACTGACGCTCATAATATTCAACATCTGTATTCCGCCATGTGCCACTCCTCTTGCCAAGATCAATGACCTGAGTAACGACTTTCGGCGTGAAATCAGCCGGTTTGAGAATTTCAAACATATTTCTCCTCCTATAAATAATTTAATAGTAGTTTGAACAGATACACAAATAAACTAATTCCTCCGCCGAAGACAGCAGTACAAAGAACACTGCCAAAGGCAATAATCTTGAAAACTTCCCAAGGTTGCTTTTCGGAGTTTTTGCGAAAAAACAGATAACTGGCGATTGGGCTCGGCCAGATTGAGAGAGTGACAAAAGTCAGTTTCTTACTATTCCTGATAACTTTTTTCACTTTCAGGAATCTGCCTGTATTATTTTCAATCCAATTCTTGCCAAGTTCCAAAAAAAGCACGTCTTCCTTAAAAAAGTCATAGAGATAGACTCCCAAAAAGTTGACGATTAGAATTGATGGATAAAGTGGGATAAAGACGGCAAAGCCGAATTTAATTCCCAGCCATGGCATATACACATAGTCAAATAGATAATATATCGCTGTGACCAGCACATAGGCAAAAGTAAATCTCAATGTCTTTTTAGTTTTCATATCCCCCCCCCCTCCTGCGCATTGAAGTTGAGAAACAGAATTATTCTGTTTCTGCTATGCTATTGTCAAAAAACAACTCTAAATAGTAGCGTATTTTCCCTTCGTTGTCAAGCCAACCGGAGCTTGGTAAACATGGATTCCTTTTGATAGAGACTTTTTCGCAATTTTTTCGATAAAAAGAAAAGCGCCTTTTTCCCCGAAACTGGGTATAAAAACATCTGAACGCGACACACGAGAAAAATGCTTATTAGCGATTTCATCCACAATCTTAATCATATTTAAATAATAGCCATTGGTTTCCGAAGCACCAGCCTGGATACTCATCCAACCATTTTTTTGGAGCGCCTTTGAGGATATGGCAATCAGCTCTTCATAAAAATTGACAAAATCTTTTTTCTTTTTTCGGCCAATCGGAATGTCAGTTAGATCACAAATGATACCATCAAATTTTCCGTTGATTTTCTTGATAGTGGATTTCAGATGATGCAAAGCGTCTCCGATATAGAGATTAACGCGCGGGTCATCAAAGATTTTTTGTCCGAAATGTTTTTTGCAACAGTTAATCACTTCCACATCCAAATCAATTACTTGAATATGCGCATTGGGATTTTTTTCCAAAATCGATTCCACTAGACTGCCGTCACCACCACCAAGGATTAGGATTTTCTCATCGGTTCTTTTAAGAAATTTAAGCATCTCCCTATCATAAATATCGCTATCATTATCCGTTCCCTGAATAACTCCGTCAATAACTAGACAGCGTCCAAAGATATCCGTGTCTACCACAGAAATATCCTGAAATTCTGATTTGATGTTTTCCACAATCTTTTTTACTTTAATCTTCATTTTTTCTCCCGTAGAATAAATGGGGATGTATATGTATTTCATTCGCTTAACTCTAAATTTATTAAAAATAAACCAACAAAAAAGGACAGCTCGCGCCGTCCCGCTAAAACACTAATTTCAAATTTGAAAAACTAAAAAATAGACCGACTTTCTCCAGAGAGAAAGCATATTTGAGCTTTATTTGAAATAGAAATTTTCTGGTTTTTTGCATAGATTTTTGAATTTTTCTTGGGCTAAAATAACTTAGCAACCTAGCACAAAATAATCTACTTGTCAATGGCACATTTTCCACTTATTTTTGAGCCCGGACACTAACCGACAAAAAAACGCGCAATGGCGTTTTTAAAAATTCTCAGTTTTGAAATTATAACTATTCACCAGTATAGCTGGCAATAACTCAAAAATTAACCCTATTTTATTTTGTTTTTTTCTGAAAAATTGCATATCTATTCATTTCTTAATTATATTTTCACCATACACACCCTTAAGTAATTCAAAGTCTTTTTTACTTTTAAGCAACAGCTCGAGATTCTTTTTTTCAATTGACTTCAACACTTCAACTCCCGATTTATCATCAAGCATTTTTTCATAATATTGGGTAAAAGCCGCGTAATCCTTTATAAAACAATTCCCCGCAGCACCCCTGCCTCCCTTATGAACCGGTTGAGTATATGTCGGTCCATTATCGGGATCCATGGCAATCGCCTCCCTTATTTTCTCCCAATCGGCACCAGCTTTTTTGGCTACATCAAATAATAAATTATAAAAAATAATTCTTATATAGCCAACGCAATTTCGCGCATATTTAATAAATTCTGCTTCAGTGGCGGAACAAATCGCATTATAAGGGGCATTTGCAGAAAAAGACAAAAACTCCTTTGCTCGAGCACGATACTCATCATTATCCTTAGAAATTCCCACGATGTTCCTTTTTGGATGCATTGTGTCATCATTAGCGGTCACTTCCGTTAAAAATTCTGGCGAATGCATAACAAAAATATCCGGATTTTCAGCTTGAATTGAATTTGTCGTTCCCGGAATTACGGTGGATTTTATAATAGCAGTCTTGCCTTTTCCAACTAATTTCACTGCTTCTCTCACAATCGAATCATCAAATCCATTGGGCGTTGTTGGAGAAGGAACCGCAATCAAAACATAGTCACAATTTTTGATTTTTTCTTTATTGGCAATATACTGTTGATCAAGAGAATAGCAAATCGGATTAAACCCTCTTGCAATAAACTCTTTCGCATAGCTTCCCCCAACCCAACCAGTGCCTATAATTCCGATTTTTGCATTTTTCATTGTATTCATACTCCAATATTTTTTTAAATTAATTTAAATTTATAAATTTATTTATATAATACACCTCCGTTTAAAACACTGTCAAACAAACAAAAAAACACGAGAACCGTTTTATTTTAATCTTTTGCAATCAATTAAATAATTAAACCAGAAAATTCTCCAAAATAATTTTCGCCGCTTCTTGATGATCCATGCGACTGATTTTTTTCATTCCTTTCTCTTTCAAATTCTCTCGCGCCATTTTAGTCGAATATATTTCATCTTGATAATAAACATCTGTTTTCCCTTTTCTAAGAATTTCTCCCAATTTTTCTCCGGCATATGTCGTATTTTTATCACCGCTTCTTTTAGGCACGCCAATTACCACGGTTTCAATTTTTTCTTTATCGATAATATTCAAAATATTTTGTAACATTTTCTTATCATTTTTCAATGTTCCATAAGCAAAAGCGATCCGCATTTCGCTGTCCGCAATAGCAAGACCTATTTTCGCTTCGCCATAATCAATACCCAAAAAATATTTAGTTTTATTCAGATTTTCAGCCATAAAAGATTATATTCTTGTCAAAATTTCAACGCCATTTTTTTTCACAACAATCGTATCTTCAAAATGCGCGCTCAGCTTCCCGTCTTTCGTGGCATATGTCCATCCATCCGGCATTAATTTTATATAACGCGTTCCCACATTGATCATGGGCTCAAGCGCTACTGTCATATTTTCCCTAAAAACGCTTTCAACAAGCTTTACCGGATAGTTTGGGATAAAAGGATCCTCATGCAATTTTTTTCCCACGCCATGACCAACCAAATCATATACAACAGAAAAACCGTTTGATTTGGCATATTTTTCTACCACTCTGCCATAATCATTCAATTTCATTCCTGCTTTAATTATTTTTATTCCCGCGTTCAAGGCCTCTTTTGTTGTCTCGATTAATTTTTGCGCTTCATTTGAAATTTTTCCCACTGGATATGTTCGTGCCATATCGGTAATCATCCCTTTATATAAAATGCCAATATCCAACTTCACGATATCTCCAATTTGAAGAATCTTTTCTTTGCGTGGAATCCCGTGAACAATTTCATTGTTGACTGAAATACAAACTGCCGCCGGATATGGATTTTTCTTATCGCCATAGCCTTCAAAAATAGGCACCCCTTTTGCTTTTAGAATAAGCTCTTTGGCTAATTTATTTATTTCAAATGTATTATTACCGGGAAAAACTGCTTCACCCAGGCACTCCATAACTTCAGCCAAAATTTTTCCGCCTTCTCGCATTAATTCTATTTCTTTTGACGATTTAATTATGATCATGCATTTAATTTTTTTAAAAGCTCTTCAAATACTTTTTCCTTAGACTGCTCTCCGTTTATTTTTGATACTAATCGCTCTTTTTTAAAATATTCGATTACCGGCATCGTTTCCGCCTCGAAAATACTTAATCTTTTCTCAACTCCTTCTTTTGTATCATCCGATCTTTGCACTAATTTTCCTCCACATTTTGAGCAAACAAGCTTTTTGCCATTCCCTGTCAAAGCTACCGCTTCCTTACATTTTTCGCAAGAAAACCTTTTTCCGATTCTTTTCAATGACTCCTCTTTTGAAATATTTACAAAAATCACTTGATCAATTTTTCGACCAAACTCCCTAAGCGCTTCTTGAAAATAAATCGCCTGCTCAAGATTGCGCGGAACTCCATCAAAAACCATGCCTTGTTCGCGTCCAAGATCATTGAGCCTGATATGCAAAACTTCTTTTAGTAATCGGCTGGGTACTAATTCTTTTTTCACCATAACAATTTCATTCACTTCCTTTCCCAGTGGAGTATCTAATAAAGAAATCTGCCGCAACGCATGACCGGCATCAAAATGATCCAATCCGTATTTTTTTGCTAAAAGCTCAGCTTGCGTACCCTTTCCGGATCCTTGCTGACCTAAGATAATGATATTCACAATTTTATAGAATCATTAAAATTCGTCATAATCTCGCATTGCCAGTTGTCCTTGAATTTGCTTAATGGTTTCAATCACCACAGAAACAACGATAAGCAATCCCGTTCCGCCAATCGAAATGGATGCTATATTAGTAAAACTTTGAATAAAAAACGGTAGAATTGCAATAAATCCTAAAAAAAATGCCCCAGATAAAGTAATCCTATTCATAATACGATACAGATAATCAGCTGTATTTTTCCCCGGGCGAATTCCCAAAATATAGCCACCTTGTTTTTGCAAACTTTCCGCAATTTTGTTAGGATCAAAAACCACAGCAGTATAAAAATAAGTAAACGCAACAACTAAAATAAAATACATAAACCAATAAAACCAATTGGTCGGAGAAAAAATCGCGCTAGCCTTAACGGCAATAGCCGCCAACGCTACATTGGAACTTTTAGTTAGAAAATTAGCAATCATTCCCGGAAAAAGCATGATGGAAAGCGCAAAAATAATCGGAATAACACCTGCTTGATTAATGCGGAGTGGCAAATGCGTTGAACTTCCTCCATACATTTTGTTACCCTTAATTCTTTTTGCGTATGAAACCGGAATATTACGTTGCCCCTCGGTAACGAATACCACCGCCAAAATAGCTAAAATCAAAACTGCACCAAGAATAATATAGGTAAATATTTGAGATGAATCCACTGAAGTGGCATATAAATTCATTAAAGAAGATGGCAGTCCGGAAACTATTCCGGCAAAGATAATTAAAGATACGCCATTCCCAACGCCTTTTTCCGTAATCAATTCGCCAAGCCACATTAAAAAAATAGTTCCGGCGGTGGCAATCACAATCATCGAAAAAATACTCCCCGCCCCACCTGATGTAATAATGCCTTGTGAACGAAAAAGCGCGATCATTCCGAAGGTTTGCATTGCGGCAAGCGGAACTGTTGCCCAACGCGTCCATTGATTGAATTTTTGTCGCCCCGCTTCGCCCTCTTCTTTATAAATTTTTTCAAGACTGGGAATAATCATCGTAAGCAATTGCATAATAATGGACGCAGTAATATATGGACCGACACCCAACATAACCAATGAGATACTCGATAATCCGCGTCCGGAAAAAAGATTCAAAAGTCCAAAAAGTTGATTGCTGTCAAAAAACATTTTTAATTTATTTTGATCAACACCAGGGATAGGAATATTCGCCACCAAGCGAAACACAACCAAAAGCGCCAAAATAAAGAAAATCTTATTTCGGAGCTCTTTAATGCGAAAAATTTGAGTAATTTTTTCTAGCATATTCTTTTTTTATCAAGCGCTATTTTTCCTCTTTGATCTTCACTTCTCCTCCCGCTCCGATAATAGCATTTTTTGCGCCATCGCTTAAATAAATTTCAGCAGCCACAATAAATTTTTTAGTCACTTTCGCATTTCCTAAAATTTTAATTCCTAAATGCAAATCTTTTCTGGCAATCAATTTGGTTGCCATTAACGTTTCGGCGCTAACCACATCCCCGTTTTTAAAAGTTTTTTCCAAAACTTCCAGTTGAATAATATTTCTTTTTGGTTTGTAGGAAGTAAAGCCACGCTTTTTCTTCATGTGATCAATAAGTGTTGAGCGCCCACCTTCAAACAAAGGATTAACATGCGCGCCACTACGCGCTTTTTGCCCCTTATTTCCCTTGCCGGAATATGTACCCTTTTTGCCTCCACGACCGATAGTTTTTTTCTTTTTTCTCTTTTGGGTTAGTTGTAAATCATTTAACTGCATAAATTTGCAAAAAATTAATTACCTAAAAAATTAACTCATTTTTGCCATCCGTTCTTTTCTGGTTTTTGAAAAATTCAATGTTTCCAGCGCTTCGACTGTCGCCCTGGCAACATTCAACTTATTTGATGTTCCCAACGACTTGGAAACAATATCACGAATTCCGGCAAAATCAACCACTGCACGAACTGCTCCTCCCGCCACAATACTGCGACCTTCCTTGGCAGGCTTTAAAATTATTCTTGCGCTACCCATCTTATGCTCAACTTCATGCGAGATAGTATTTTTTTTAATTGCAACAACGATTAAATTCTTTTTTGCATCATCAAATGCTTTTTTAATCGCATCGGTAACATCAGCTCCTTTTCCGACTCCAACACCAACCTTACCCTTACGATTTCCAATAACAAGCGTAGCTCGAAACCGAAAACGGCGTCCGCCCTTAACTACGCGAGTAACCCGCGCCAAATCCAAAAGCTTTTGCTCATACTCCGGTTTTTCTTTTTTTGCTCGAAACCTCTTATCTTTTGCCATAAAAATTAACTTTTAATTTAAAACT
>JAJYBE010000040.1 GCA_021779205.1 bacterium | reverse complement strand
AAAACTATTTTTTATTTAAATTCATTGTGTTGCGGGGGCAGGACTCGAACCTGCAACCTGATGGTTATGAGCCATCCGAGCTGCCATTGCTCCACCCCGCTATAAAAATAATAATGCACTATGTATAAGTTTAACGCAAAAAAATGCATTAGTCAATAAAAATCGAGAATATCCTTATTTAATGATTACAGTACTTGAAAATAACGTAAAAATTCCTCAAAACAATCCAACACTTTATATGCATCATCTTTAGTTAAAACAAAATTTTCATTATGAATTATTTGATTACGCACATTATGAGCAAACCGCAAACTCTCAATATTTTCAATTTGTCCGGGATTAATGCCATCTAGTCGTTCACCAAAATTGTTGCCCTTATATCCCATTCTTGCAATCAAGTCATCAATAATATTATCCCCTTCAATAATCGCCACCTTATAATCGGACTGGTCTTCGCCTTTCATTCTTTCTTTTATTTTATTCCATTTTATTTGTAATTTACTTTTCTGTGTAATCAACTCCGGTGGAACATTCATGCCCAAAACAGTATCGCGCAAATCATTACTGAATCCTCGCTGTTTTATAAGCAGAATCATATCGGCAATCAAAACCAAAGTATATATTTCCAAAAACCCTCTTATCAAAGAAAATGTCAAGGAAGAAAAAAATAAATTTCCCCAAAAATAAAATTCCGATAATAAATTATCCAATCCATCCATTTTATTTATTTATTTCATAATTATGTGCTCCGCGCAAAACTGTTTCCTCGTCGAACCATTTTCCCAAAAGTTGAAAACCAAAGGGTAATTTTGTTTTTTCAAATTCAATTTCTTCACTCGGAATAGAAATTGCCGGTACACCGATAATATTAGCCGTAATTGTAAAAATATCCGCTAAATACATATTTAATGGATCCGCCGTTTTATCTCCGATATTAAAAGCGGGTTCCGGCGTGGTTGGCGTAAGAATCAAATCTACTTGGGAAAAAGCTTTTTCAAAATCTTTCCTAATCAATGTTCTCACTTTCTTGGCGCGTTTGTAATAAGCATCGTAATAACCTGCGGAAAGCGCGTATGTGCCAAGCATAATTCTCCTTTTAACTTCCGCTCCAAAACCATATTGGCGAGAATCCAAATATGTTTCCAATAATTTTTTTGGCAATTCGTTGTCTTTTATCTTGGTCTCTTTGTTATCATTAAAACTTAATCCATATTTTATGCCATCAAAACGCGCTAAATTAGAGCTCACCTCGCATGGCTGAATAATATAATAAACAGGAAGAGCATAATGCGAATAAGGCAGTTCTATTTCCACAATATCAGCGCCGAGTTTCTTATATTTTTCGATTGTTTTTTCTAATGATTTACGCATTTCTCCATTTAAACTTTCAATATGTTCTTTCACTATACCAATTTTCAAATCATCTATTCCGCCAGTTAGATATTTTTCATAGGCCTTTTCAGAACTGTGCGCCGAAGTAGCATCTTGTTTATCAAACCCGGAAATAGCGCCTAGAATAATCGCTGCGTCTTCAACTGTTTTTGTAATTGGCCCGATTTGGTCCAAACTCGATGCCATTGCTAATAATCCATAGCGGGAAACCCTTCCATAAGTTGGCTTTAATCCAACCACTCCGCAAAAGGAAGCTGGCTGTCTAATGGATCCTCCAGTATCCGATCCCAATGCCCATACAGCCAAATCAGCTGCCACAGCTGCCGCTGACCCTCCAGATGATCCTCCGGAAACGCGCCTCAAATCGCACGGATTTTTTGTAACTCCATATGCACTATTTTCCGTTGAAGATCCCATAGCAAATTCATCCAAATTCGTTTTACCCAAAAATACACTCCCCGCTTCTTTTAATTTTTTAATTACAGTCGCATCATAGGGCGCGTTATAATTATCCAAGATTTTTGAAGCCGCTGTCGTCCTGATTCCTTCAATGCAAATATTATCCTTTATTGCGCCTGGTATTCCTTCTAAAATTCCAATTGTTTTTCCGCTTTTTATTTTTTCATCGACTTTTTTCGCCTGCGCAATTGCCAATTCTTTTGTTATTGTCAAATAGGCGCCAATATTTTCATCCGCACTTTCGATTTTAAGCAAATATTCCTCAGTCAATTTTTCTGAAGTAATTTCCCCTTCGACTAATTTTTTATGCAAATCTTTAAGCATAAATTTAAAAAAAATTATAAAACACTGCGCACTTTATCGTAATTATTTTTTTTCTCCGGAAACAATTTAATAATTTTTTCTTCTTTTTTAAATGTCGCAACAATATCCTCGCGAAAAACATTATTTAGACCATCAGTTCTGGAAGTGGGAGAAATATTTGCTATATCCACCTCTTCTAATTGCTTTATCCAATCCAAAACAGCCGATAAATCACCGGAGAATTTATTTAAATCTTTTTCGGTCATCCCGATTCGCGCTAAGTTGGCAAAATGTTTAATATCTTCCTTGTTTAGCATATTTTTTAACTTTAAATCTTTTGGAGTCAAAAAAAATTATTTTAATATTGCTTCAAATTGGTCTTCTTGAATTATTTTTACGCCCAATTCTTTCGCTTTTCCATACTTCGATCCCGGATTTTCCCCCAATAAAAGAAAATCTGTTTTTGCGCTAACGGCTGAGCTAACCGATCCGCCTTCTTTTCTTATAATATCTTTTACAACGTCTCTTGTCCAGTTTTTAAGCTCACCGGTCAAAACAAAAACCCTATCTTGAAATTTTCCCGTTTTTTGTCCTAAAGATTGGCCGTAGACTATATCGATAATTATGCCGGATTTTTCCATTTTTTTCAGTAAGGCATAATGCTCTGGATCATTAAACCACATTACTAAGCTTTTTGCCGACTTTTCACCAATACCATTAATTTCAAGCCAACGCTCTTGAGGAATTTTTGAAAAAACATCCCATAAATCATTTGGATTCTTTATTGTATTCGATGTTAATAAATTGATATTTTTTACGATTAATAGCGCAGTTTCTTCTCCGACATAACGAATACCTAGCGCATAAAGAAATTTTTCCAAAGAAATTTTTTTACTATTTTCAATCGCCACGATTAAATTATCCGCCGATTTTTCCGCAAATCGCTCAAGCGGCTCCAAATCTCCTTTTTCCAATTCAAAAATTTCAGCCACATCGGAAATCACCCCTTCGCCAATTAATTGTTCAACAATTTTTTCACCCAAACCATCAATATTAAAACCTTTCTTGGAAACAAAATGAATAATTTTTTCTTTTTCCACTGCAAAGCATTTCGGATTAGCACAATAAATCGACGCACTTTCTTCTTTTTTTGTTCCAATAAAATTCCTTTTGATTTCACTGCCACAAATAGGACATTTTTTTGGCATCAAGAATTGCTTTTCTTTTCCATTTCTCAGATTTTTCAAAACTCCGGTTATTTCCGGGATAACATCGCCCGCCTTTTGAATTATTACAGTATCTCCGATTTTCAGATTCAATCTTTCAATTTCTGCTTCATTATGCAAAGTTGCCCTGGAAATGATCGAACCGGCAACCGCCACCGGACGCAAATGAGCAACCGGAGTAAGTGCTCCGGTTCTTCCCACCTGCACGCTAATATCTTCCACAACCGTAGTTACTTTTTCCGCAGGAAACTTATAGGCAACGCCAAATCTTGGCGCTTTTCCGGTATAACCTAATTTTTCCTGCAATAATCGTGAATTAATTTTGATTACAACACCATCAATTCCATAATCTTCATAACCTTTTTTCTTTGACCATTCGAGATAATAATCCTGTATTTCTTTAATATTGACACATAAATGATATTTATCATTAACATGAAAACCTAATTCTTGTAATAGTGTCAACTCTTCAATCTGAGTTTTTGGCAAAAACGTTTCGTCTGTTAAATCCAAATAATCCAAATCATAGATAAAACAATCCAAGCGACGTTTGGCGGCAATCTTAGGATCTAACTGACGAATCGATCCGGCAGCTGCATTTCTTGAGTTGGCAAATAATAATTCGTTTTTTTTGGAGCGCAAGGCATTAATTCTTTCCAATTCTTTTTTTCCCATAAAACACTCCCCGACCACAATGCATGTTATGGGTTTTTTCAATTTCAACGGAATATTAAAAATCGTTTTTAAATTCTCAGTAACATCTTCGCCAATCAACCCATCGCCCCGTGTCGCGCCCCGCACGAAATCACCATTTTTATAATTTAAAATCACTTTAAGACCATCAATTTTTAGTTCGCAAACATATTCCAGCTTTTCCTCAGGCAAAAATTTATCTCGCAATTTTTCAACTTTTTCTTCCCATTTTTGCAAATCGGAAAAATTAAACAAATCAGAAAATGACCATTGCCTAACTTTATGCTTGATTTTTTGAAATTTATCCAAAGCCTGCCCGCCAATTCGTTGAGTTGGCGAATCGCTAAACTTAAATTCCGGATATGCTTCTTCCAATGCGCAAAGTTCGCTTGTAAGCGAATCATAGATTTCATCCGTTGCGTCCGGCTTGTCCAAAACATGATATTCATAACGCAATTTGTTTATTTCAGCGGAAAGTTTTACAATTCGCTCTTTAATTTTTTTCTTATTTATAAGCATATGGATATTATAGCACATTAAACCTTTGACGGCATACTAAGAATTTATTAGAATTATACAAGGATTTATCGATATAAAACCAATAAAAAATTCGAGAGGAGGGATTATTATGCGCATGCACATTGAAAAACAACCCGGAATACTTCCGGAGTTAATCGGAATTCCTGCCAATAAAAAAGTTTTGGTTTTTGGCAGATTAAGCAGGCACTTTGCGGAATCGGAAAATTTGTATCTTGTTTTTTTAGCAGACGAAGACGCTAATATTTTGCCATCAACCAAGATATTGGGCGTTGAGCATTTTCAATGCTTTGAAAGCAAAAAATATTTACAAAATGTTAACATTAATTTTTCCGCTTCCAGAAACGCAGATGGCGGATATTGCTTTGAATCAAAGTGGTACTATCGCTATGATTTTTTTCCACCAGACAAAAGAACTGATCACCCAACAGGTTTTTTAAATTGTCATTTGCCAATAGAAACTTTTTTCATGCGAACAAGCAATTAAAAAAACTGCGTCTTAGCATTCCAGACTGTAAAATTTTTAATAAAAATTTTACAGTCTTTTTTTTGTTTTACAAAAATTCCACCAAGCCTTGATTGTGCCGCAACCACTCACGCGCCTCGCGATATTCCGGCATCACAACTGCAACTTTATTCCAAAATTTTGCCGAATGATTTTTTTCAACTATATGAATCAATTCATGAATAATCACATACTCAATAATCTTTTCCGGCACCATAACGAGACGCCAATTAAAATTTAAACTGTTTTTCGGTCCGCAAGATCCCCAATTGGTTTTAGCGTTGGAAATTTTAAGCGATGAATATTTAAGATTTAATTTTGAAGCAATTATTTCTGTCCGCTCGAAAATTGCTTTTTGCGCTTGTTTTTTATACCAATCTGACATTCTCTGACGCGCACGCCAAAGAAATGTTCGCGGAAAAAATAATTCCAAATTTTCACCAAGTTCAATTTTTATTCCTTCAGTTAATTTCAATTTATATTTTCTCCCAAGATGTAAAAATTCTTCCCCCTCAAAAAAAGTTTTTTTAACCGCTTTCGGACGCTTTTCAAATTCTTGCATTTTTTTTTCAATCCAAGCAAACTTTTTCTCTACCAATTTTTCGATATAACCAAGCGGCGTGCGCATTGGCGCGCGAACAATCAAAGTCGCATCGCGAGTAATCATAAGAGCGATATTTTTTCGTTTAGTTCGGATAATTTTTGAGATTTTTATTTTTGACATAAATTAACTATTCCATAAAACTTTTTTTCCTCAATTTTTTATGATATGCTATCGCAAAACGGTGCGCTTCATCTCTGATGCGCTCAACAATTTCATCAGCTATTTCCGGCACATTGCCGAAAGCATAACGATCAAGTTTTTTGCGGGTCAGACCTTTGGCAACGGCGAGCAGTGGAATTTCCAGATGAAAATTCTTGAGCACGCGTCGCGCCACCGTAAGATGTCCCTGCCCGCCATCGAGAATAATCAGATCCGGCTTTGGCCAGTTATTATTAAATCTACGCCTCAGCACCTCTGCCATTGACGCCGTATCATTTGCACCTCTTACTGTCTTTATTTTAAATTTGCGATATTGACTTCTATTTAAATCTATTTTTCCATCCATACTATCAAATACCACCATTGAACCGACACTTGATTTTCCGGAAATGTTGGAAATATCATAACCTTCGATTCGCATTTTTGCTTTTGCGGAAATATGTTGTAATGCATTTCTATTTTCTGATATTAGCGCAACATCTTGGATATGTTGCAATGCAAAAATGGCATTACGCACCTTAAGCGCTTTTTCAAATTCTTGCTTCTCACTTAGTGCTAACATTTCTTTTTTCATTTTCATAAGTAATGTTTTTTTCTTACCTTCCAAAATCATCCGGATGCCTCGAATATTTTTCGCATAATCCTCTTTGGAAATCGCCCCGACATATGGCCCGGAGCAAAGACCGATTTCCCAATCCAAACAGCCTTTTTCTGTTTTTTGCGCCTTGGAATGATAGGGAAAAATTTTTCGCAAAATCTTGAGAGCTATTTCAATATTTTTTTTGGAAACATATGGTCCGTAAATTTTTCCAATTTTATTTTTTATATTCTCATCTCGCTCTAATTCTCTTTTTCTTAAAATTATAAATCGCGGAAAGTCTTCTTTAGTAACAAGCACATAGGCAAATGATTTATCATCTTTACCGTCCACATTTAATTTTGGTTGCCACTTCTTGATCATTTCTTGTTCCAAGATATACGCTTCAAGAACCGTTTCGGTTTTCCGAACTTCAATATCCGCAACCTGGCCTATAAACATCTCGATCGGTCGTGCATAACTGTTATGTATTTGAAAATATGAACCGACTCGATCCTTAAGTGATGTCGCTTTTCCCACATACAAAACAGCTCCGGCTGTATTTTTGAAAATATAGACACCGGGAGAAGTCGGCAAGCTTTTGAGTTTGTTCTCTATTGACATATTTTATAAATCTATGCTAGTCTAAAAAACTACATATTGCAATGGTGCATATATGTATTATTGCTCTTTTCAATTTTAACAAAAGGAGATAAGAAATGAAAAAAAGTATCGTTTTATCATTAATTTTTGTTTTTTTGGCAATGGCGAGTGTGGCAAAGGCCACAACAACTGAGTTGAATTTTTACACCAAACCATCGGTTTCGATTGAAACAAATGGCTTAACTACCATCAGTTTTAAATCAGAAACCGTTCCGAAAGGAGACACAGATCCCACCGATCCTGTTTCAGGGGGAATTATTGTCGCCAATAGGGCGGCAGAAGGAGAAGCTGTTTGGTTTCTCATTGCTGACAATCAAAGTTTTAATGTCTCTGGCAAGGCAGACATTTGGTATGCCAGGGCATATAAAACAACCATAGGATTGATAATCGGTGATTTTGAGGGATTACCAACAATCAATCCGGAAAAAGCGGTGGAAGAATTTAATCCATCACCAGATAAAATAGACATTTATAGTGATGTCTATTCGCAATTGACAGTGCCCGCTCCTACTATAGACACAAAAAAAGGCGGAGTATGGATAATGAAAGACGGATCTCCATCACCATCCTTCTGCCAAAAAGCTGATAGGTTAAAGGTTGTTTTTTCCGGAACAAGCGCACTGGGATATTCGCTTTACAACACAGAAGAAAACTGGAAGTTTTTCATTGCACTTCCAGAAAAAGGATATAGCAGTTCAGCATCATTTTTTTTAATTGTAAATGTTGATGGATATGTAATAACATCAAATAGCAGGACTATACAAATATTCCAATCTAACTGATAGCCGTCCTGCCTGACATTATAGCCTGCTGTAATTTCACGGCAGGCTTTTTTTATTTCAAAAAAAATTAGTGATAATCAATGACTTAGACATTCTTTCAAATATCTTCCCGTCCAACTCTCCTTGTGCCATTTAGCCACTTCTTCCGGCGTACCGGAAACAATCACGCGCCCGCCCCCCTTTCCT
>JAJYBE010000039.1 GCA_021779205.1 bacterium | reverse complement strand
ATTGACTGGATTATACTTTAAGATACTGATCGTTTTTGATAAATCAAATTGTGATGTCGCCCAATTATTTCCGCCATCATTCGATTTGTATGTTGCTTGCAATGCACCATAAATTATTTCGTTTGAATTTCGAGGATCTATTGTTAATGCGCTTACCGGTGAATTTTGCGGATTATTCAGTGTTACAATTTTTTTCCAAGTTTTTCCCCCATCACTACTGTAAATTATACCTGATCTTCCCCAAAAATAAACTCCGCCCGCACTCATCGGAGCGACTTTCATAGAAGAAAATCCGGAACTAAGCATTGAGTTGGAACCACTTTTATTTGCTAAATTATCAAAAGAATTTCCAGCATTGGAACTAAAAAATACATCACCGTTTTTTGTTATTAAATAGACATGATTATCATTTTCCGCATCAATAGAAATTTTTAATACAGGCGAAGATGTTTGAAAAATATTTTTCCATGTGCTACCGCTGTCTGAACTCTTAATTAATTGGTTGTCACTGGTTGAAACATAAATAACTTTTGAATTCTGCTTGTCGATTTTAAGATAGGCGGCCAAAGGACCGCTTGCGGCAAAAGTATAAATTTCTTTCCAATTAGCACCGGAATCAATGCTTTTAAATATTTTCCCTCGATTATTAACAACCGTAGTAGCATAAATTATTTTTGAATCCAACGGATCAACATCAAGACCATAGACTTTATCAGTATTTAGATTCATAAATTCCCAGCTCGCACCGCCATCCATTGTTTTTATTATTCCTCCACTACGCAAACCAATATAGCTAATATCGGGATTTCTTGCATCAAAAGCCAAGCTGAGCGGATCGATATCGGAAACTCGCGGTTTGCTTTTCGAAATATTGGATGCCTCCCAATTTTTTCCTCCATCATGAGAAATCCAAATACTTTTCGAAAAAATATATTTCTGCCCTCCGGGAGATGTCACTGTTTTGCCATTACCAAAAGAACAACCAGTCAAAAGCAAAACAAAACAAACACAAAATAAATAAACTGTGATTCTTTTCATATCTTTATTTTTCTATTATATATTACTTCTCAAAAAAAGCCAACATTAGCACGGTAAAAAAAGTCTATTTAAGTTTTTTTTCAAAATAATACTGAAATAATATTTGAGAAATAATCGCTGAAAAAAGAACAATAGCCACACTACCCCAAATATCTAAAGAATGATGCACGCCGGCGAAAACCCTTGAAAAACCAACAATTAAAGATAGCAAAAAAACTGCCACGCCATATTTTTTATCAAAACGAAAAACGACTGCGGCTATGGCACAACCAAGCAATGCATGATCTGATGGAAAGCCATTATCAGCAGCATGCGCAATCAACGGAGTAATTCCTTCGACCACAAAAGGTCTGGCATTATAATAAAAATGCGCAACAATTCTTGAAATAACAAAAGCTATCGGGAGGACAAATGCGCCAAAAATAACAACTTTCTTGCGGATATTTTTTGACTGGCGCAAAAAATAAACCACAGCTAAACCAATAATCAAAAACAACAAGTATTTAGCACCAAATACGATAAAAATGTCCGTAATATTTTTTAGCATTTAGATTGGAAACATTCAAAAAAATAAGCCTAAACTATTTTTTTCCTCCAGCTACTTCTTCCGCCACATTTTTCGGAACTTCGGCATAATGACCAAATTCCATAGAATAATTCGCCCTCCCTTGCGTCATTGATCGCAATTGCGTTGCATATCCAAACATAGAAGATAGCGGAACCTCAGCATCAATCACCTTAACACGAGCGTTGCCTTCTCCTCGATCACTCATCTCTTTGATTATGCCTCGTTTTGAGTTTAAATCACCAACGACATCTCCCATAAAATTCTCCGGCGTTGTTGTTTGCACTTTCATAATTGGTTCAAGCAACATTGGCTTTGCCCTGCGAGAGGCTTCTTTGAAAGCCATCGATCCGGCAATTTTAAAAGCAGCCTCAGAAGAATCAACTTCATGGAATGATCCATCGTAAACCGTTGCTTTAATATCAACCATTGGATAGCCAGCAACAACTCCATTATCCATCGCTTCTTTAATACCTTTTTCAATTGGAGCAATATATTCTTGAGGAATGACTCCACCTTTAATCTCGCTAACAAATTCAAACCCCTTTCCTGGCTCCTGAGGCTCGACTCTGACCCAACAATGTCCATATTGACCGCGACCGCCGGATTGCTTAATATATTTCCCTTCTGCTTCAGCAACCTGACGAATTGTTTCACGATAAGCTACTTGCGGTTGTCCAACACTAGCCTCAACCTTAAATTCACGCTTCATTCTATCGACAATAATATCCAAATGCAATTCTCCCATACCTTCAATAATAGTTTGCCCAGTTTCTTCATCGGTATGCACACGAAAAGTCGGATCTTCTTCCGATAATTTTCGCAATGCCAAGCCCATTTTTTCCTGATCGGCCTTGGTTTTCGGTTCAATTGCGATTGAAATCACCGGTTCGGGAAAAGTTATTGTTTCCAAAAGAACTGGCTTTTCGATATCGCATAACGTATCTCCGGTAGTTGTGTTTTTCATTCCCACAAGCGCTCCAATTCCTCCCGCATAGATTTCTGAAATTTCTTCCCGATGATTAGCATGCATTTGAAGAATTCTGCCAATTCTTTCCTTTTCATTTTTAGAAGAATTTAAAACATAAGAACCGGCCTTGAGCGTTCCCGAATAAACACGAAAAAAAGTTAATTGACCAACATATGGATCAGTAGCCACCTTGAAAGCTAAAGCTGAAAAAGGCATTCCGTCATCTTGCTTTATATCAATCTCTTTTGTTTCATCGTGAACATCTGTTGCTTTAATTGTTGGAACATCAATCGGTGATGGCAAATAATCCACTACAGCGTCTAACACTAATTGAACACCTTTATTACGCAAAGCCGTTCCGGTAAAAACCGGCACGAGAGTAGTGGCAATCGTTGCTCGACGAATTGCGCCTTTCAATTCATCTTGGGAAATATTTTCTCCGTTCAAATATTTTTCCGTCAATACTTCATCAGTTTCAGAAACTTTTTCTACCATTTTTTCTCGCCATTCTTTTGCTTTATCTAAAAGCTCTGCCGGCACTTCGTTTTCGATAACATTTTCGCCCATTTCTCCCGAAAAAGTATAGCTTTTTAATTTAATCAAATCAATAACTCCAGAAAATCCCCCACGCTCCCCAATTGGAATTTGCACGGCCACTGCATTAGGCGTCAAACGATCCCAAATGGTTTTCAATGCATAATAAAAATCCGCACCCTCTTTATCGATTTTATTAATAAAACAAATTCTCGGCACATTATATTTATCCGCTTGACGCCAAACGGTTTCCGATTGAGGCTCAACGCCTTCTTTTCCATCAAAAACAACCACTCCTCCATCTAAAACCCGCAATGATCTTTCGACTTCAACAGTAAAATCCACATGTCCGGGAGTATCGATAATATTAATTTGGCAATTTTTCCAATAGCAGGTTGTTGCGGCACTGGTGATTGTGATACCACGTTCTTTTTCCTGCTCCATCCAATCCATTGTCGCCGCCCCTTCATGCACCTCGCCAATTTTATGCGTAATACCGGTATAAAACAAAACGCGCTCAGTTGTTGTGGTTTTTCCAGCATCAATATGAGCGATAATTCCAATATTTCTATAATTTTCGATAGAATACTTTCGTGCCATATTTTTTTAAAATTTTAAAAAATCGATTTAATTCAAAAAGAAACCAAAAAAATCAATATAGTCCATATTTAGATAGATGATAAACAAAAAAACAATACTAGGCAAAATGAGCAAAGGCCTTATTCGCTTCAGCCATTCTATGAACATCCTCTCTTTTTTTCATTGCTCCTCCGGTTTTATTTGATGCATCAACCAACTCATCGGCTAATTTTTCTGCCATTTTTTTACCTTTTTTAGAAGAAACCGCTGCTTTGATCCAGCGAATAGCCAAAGTCGTTCTTCTTTCGCCTAAGACAGGAACAGGAACTTGATAATTAGCTCCCCCAACGCGTCGTGACTTCAACTCAACAAGTGGCGCAACATTTTTCAATGCTTGCTCAAAAACATTCAATCCGCCCTTGTTAGTTTTTTCATGAATGATATCAAAAGAATCATACATGATTTTTTCCGCAACAGTTTTCTTTCCGCCCTTCAAAATGCTGTTGATAAACTTGCCAACTAATAAATTATCGAACTTTGCATCAGGCTTTATATGTTTCTTAAAAACTCTTTTTCTTCTTGCCATATTATCAAACTTTATATTATATACTAATTTAATGATTTAAAACTCAATTTCTCCAAAAAAATATTATTTAGCGACTTTTTCTATTTTTGCCCCATACTTGCTTCGACCTCTTTTTCTTTTCGCCACTCCGGCGCTATCCAAAACTCCCCGCACGATATGATAGCGAACACCAGGGAGGTCTTTCACTCTTCCACCACGAAGCATTACAATTGAATGTTCTTGCAAGTTGTGTCCGATACCCGGAATATATGCGGTTACTTCCATTCCGTTGGTAAGACGAACTCTGGCAATTTTTCGCAATGCGGAGTTTGGTTTTTTTGGCGTTGTCGTGCTGACCTTCAAGCAAACACCTCTTTTAAATGAACTATTCGTAAGCACCGGTTTGTTTTTCAATGTATTAAAAACATGTTTGAAAGCAGGCGTTTTTGATTTGCTTTTTAATGTTTTTCGAGATTTCCTTTTTAGTTGATTGATTGTTGGCATGATAATTTTAAAAAAATAATACTAATAAAAACTACTGGTAATCCAGCAAAATAAGCATACCTGAATAAAAAGATTATGTCAAATTTCGTTTTTTCTCTCTTGGCATAGATTTGCTATTTAATTACCTCCATCTCCACTGGCACTTTTTTTATCTCTACAATTTTTGTTAAAATAAGAATCCAAAAAATAAAATTGATTAAATGCACCAAAATGCGTGAAAGAAAAGCGCCAAGCGATAACACGGTTAAAAATAAAATTATTGCCATATAGATTGGAATTACCGGAAAATTTTTATAAGCATAATCAGGTGAAATTAAACTTTGAATTTTTTGATTCACAATTATTGTAAATACATCCATTACTTTTTCCGATCCGGTCAATGTTCGATTGGCCATTTTCCCCAGTTGCGCCCTCCCTGCTTCCAAAATTTTTTGCTTTTGCAATTCCTCAATCTTTTGCAAATCAACAGAAAGAATAGCCTGATTTCCTTGAGTTACGCTTAACAATTCGGACTTTTCACCAAGAATTTGGCTAGCTTGATAGTTCTGCAAAATCATCTGATCTACTGTCAAATTTTTATCATTTATTTTTTGCAAATCCGGATTAAGTTTATATAAAATATTTCGCACCAAACTATTTTCTAAAATCACGCCCACATCAAAAACAGGAAATTTTAGAAGTCCCACCGCCTTGGCTTGAAAATAATATTGGCTGGAAATAACCAGCGCCAACGCAAAAATAAAAGAGACTTTTCCCATTCGCAATGTTTTTGGCAAATACAATTTCACATTTTGACCCAAATCGTTTTTAATTTGTTTAAAAGAAATAACAAATAACCCTATAGCTAAAAGTAAAAAAAGAAAATGCCAAATAATGTGCACGAAAATTAAACTCAAAAAGATCCCTAGCGCGATCGAGAGATTAATTAAAAGTTTTTCCGAAATTAGAATAAACTCTAAAGAATATACAATATAAAACAAAGAAAACCAAATCATTGGCACCAGCCAAACACTAGAGTTAGGAATCAGAATTGCATTATTCAAAGAAAACCAAGCAAAAAAAGCGACTGCGAAAGAAAGAAAAAGCAGAGAAAATTTAAGGATATTTTTTCGCATTTTTATTTTTTAAATTTTAGTTAATTGTTTTGATCCCAAAAAAATTTTCCGCATTCACTGTTGTAATTTTTGCCGCATCTTCCAATTCCAAATTTTTCACTTCAGCGATTTTTTGCGCTACATATTTCACAAACGCCGGCTCATTTCTTTTTCCCCGCATCGGAACAGGAGCAAGATAGGGGCAATCGGTTTCAAGCATTATTTTCTCAATTGGAATTTTTCTAAGCACTTCAAAAATTTCTGCGTTTGGCTTGTTATAAGTAATATTTCCAGAAAATGAAAATAGCATATTTTCTTTTGCCAAAACTTTTTCCGTAAACGCCAACCTTCCGCCAAAACTATGCCAGACAAAATTCAATTTCGGAAAATTCAAAATGATTTCAAGAATATCTTCATAGCTATCCTCGGCTTCGCGATATGCGCTTGGCACAACCGGACGCGATCCGCGACAATGCAAAATAACCGGCAATTTTAATTCTTTTGCAAATTCTAACTGAAGCATAAAACCTCTTTTTTGCAATTCTTTTTGCTCTTTGGTGATTATATTTCCATCAGGGATGAAATAATCCAAACCAATTTCGCCGATTGCCACTAATTTTTTGCTCGTTGCCAGCGACTTAAATTCAAAAATCTTATCAAAACTTTTTTCTCCATACTCCATAAAATAATGCGGATGAAGTCCGATGGAACAGAAAATATTATCATATTTCTCCGCAAGTGCTACCGAGCGTTGGCTGCTGCCCAACCCCGCACCAATGTTTATTATTTTTTCCACGCCAAAAGAATTAGCCCGCGCAATTACTTCGTCACGATCTGAGTCAAATTGTTTGTCGTCTATATGAGCGTGGGTTTCGATTAGCATAATTATTGAGCTTTTGGCCTAATTATCATTTCATGCATAATGTCTTCCTCTTTTTCTTTTGTCTCCAGTTCTTCTATCACATACTCCAAGCCGACATCCTTAGAAAGTTTTTCTAATTGTTTCATAATTATCTGATATGAAGTTTTCTCTCTGAACTGAGCCAAAATCGGCAGAGGATTATTTTTATCAACATAGTTACGTTTATATGCTTCCGTAAAACCGATAATCAGCGCCCCACCCGCTTTCTTGCTACCGTCGCTCGCCAAATCAGAAATATAAATAACCGGCTCGCTACGCCTCTCAGGCCGATAATCCTCTTCGTCTTCACTATCGTAATCATCTCCATACCGCTCTTCTTTTTTGTACGAAACACCTTCATAAGCCAAAATATAACCATGAATATTCCCGTTGCTGTCAGTATATTTGAAACTCATATTCGGCCGATTTTTGGCAACATTATTAACATCCTTTGCAATCAGTGCATTTTCCATATTATGCAAATATTCCATCAGACTTTCATTGTCACGATATGCTTTGCCTTCGATGTAAGCCACTGGCAAACTATCTTCAAAAGTCAAATAGCTAATTCCTTTTGGCAATACAGTATTTGCATCTTCTTTACTTAGTCTTTTCACCTCTTGAATATCAACCCTTTTATTTGCAATAATACTCGCGACCTGATCTTTTTTCACATTTAGCATATACACTTGATCGTGCAACTTATCGCTATACCCAACCGGCGCCTCGGGAATGAAGGTGTTATTTTCTTTGGGAATAGTCGTAAGCGAATCTGCATAGCCCAGGCCAATCGGGACACGTTCTTCGTCCAGGTCGTCTTCTTTGGCAAATCGTTTTAAATATTCCTGAAAAAAATCTACATAAATGGTCTTAATTATTTCTTCTTTCTGCAAATGCCCTTTAAAATTCTGTGCCACTTCGATATTGTCACAGGCAATCAACTTGGGCTTGTCAAGTAACACGCTTTCGTTCACTACTTCATGCATTTTCGTGCCTTCCTGTTCTAATTTCGTTCTCAGCTCGGCAATATTCTGACCGATATCCTTGTCCTTAGTTAGAACACTTTGGGCGATAGTCCGCCATTTGCCTTCACTATTTTTTTTCTGAATAGTGAACAATGAACAAATCGGATTAAAAGTATAGACATTATTTTTTCCGCTCCCAAATGGCATACAGCAAGCCGTGTCATTACCAGCCACAACGCCGTCCGGATCAGATTTCAAGTTAATTTTTGCCCGATATTCTTCAGCTTCTATCTTTTTCTTCAAGCCGATTTTTTCATCAAATAAAATCTTTTGTATCTCGTCAGTAAATCCAACTACTTGTGGAAATTCTTCATCCGGCTTTTCCGATTTGAGAT
>JAJYBE010000038.1 GCA_021779205.1 bacterium | reverse complement strand
CGATCTTTTATTTGAAGAGTTAAAGAGTGAACTGTCAGGGATTTTGGCGGAAATTGAAGAGGAAATTAAAAAAGATAAAAGGAACAAGGTTGAAAAAGATTTGGCATTGGCAAAAAAAAGGGGAGACAGAATGGCGGAAAGGCTTTTACTTAAAGAATTTGATAAAATTTAATCTTATATTTTTTCGTAAATTTTATGGTTAAAAAAATAATGATGAATAAAAAAAATAAAGTAAAGAAAAAAGTTTTTCTTAAGCAAGATGCAAAGAAAAAAATAAAATTTAAAAAAATGCCTAAAAACAATGAAAAGAAAAAGCTTGTTTCTAAATCGAAACAGGTAGTAAATAAGATAAAAAATAAAAAAAAGACCAGACTTGTTTCAAAAAAAGAATTAAAAAAGAAAACCGCTTTGGCGCGCGCTTCCGCCGATAAAAAAAAGGATAAGGTTCCGACGGAAGATGCTGAAGCAAACAAGGCGGATATTTTAACCGATTTAGTTTATCGCTCCAAACAGCGCGGTTTTATTACCGAAGACGAAATTTTGCACACCTTTCCCGATGTGGAAAGAGATATTGAAAAACTGGAAGAATTATATGAGAAGTTGGAGAAAAATAGCATCAGGGTTGTTAGTTCGGATGAGATGCTCAAATTCGAAACGGATAAAATATCAGAAGAATTTGAAAAAGAAAAAACAACTAAAAAAAGTTCCCGCAAGCGTGGCAGCAATTATGTCAATGATACCTCTGATGACATTTCATCAGATTTGGTTCAGATGTATTTGCGTGAAATTGGTAGGGTGAGTTTGCTTTCCACCGAGGAGGAAGTTTCTTTGGCAAAGAGAATTGAAAAAAATGATTTAGTCGCTAAACAAAAATTAACGGAAGCCAATTTGCGATTAGTGGTGAGTATTGCTAAGAAATATGTCGGACGTTCGCATAATCTTTCTTTGCTTGATTTGATTCAGGAAGGCAATATTGGTCTTTTCCGCGCAGTAGAAAAATTTGATTATCGTAAGGGTTATAAATTTTCCACTTATGCGACATGGTGGATTCGTCAAGCAGTAACGCGTGCTCTAGCTGATCAGTCAAGGACTATTCGTATTCCTGTGCATATGGTGGAGACAATTAACAAATATACGCAAATTACTCGCCGACTTGTGCAAGATTTGGGACGTGAGCCTTTGCCGGAAGAAATTGCCGTGGAAATGGGAGTTGAAGTGGAAAAAATTCGTCATATTCAAAAAATTTCTCAAGAAACAGTTTCTTTGGAAACTACCGTTGGCGATAGTGATGATGATTCTGTTTTGGGTGATTTTGTAGAGGATACGGAAACTGTAATGCCAAATCAAGTTGCTTCGAGGAAAATGCTAAAAGAGCATGTGAACGAAATACTAAAAGATTTGACTCCTCGCGAGCAGAAAATTTTAAAAATAAGATTTGGATTAGAGGATGGGGTGACACATACCCTGGAAGAGGTTGGACAAGAATTTGGTGTTACTCGGGAACGTATTCGCCAAATAGAAGCAAAGGCGTTGGAAAAAATTCGAGATCATAAAACGATTAAAAAGTTACGAGATTATTAAACCGGTCGGTTCGGTTAATTCATTTTTCTAATGGCAAGATTAATGTAAAACGCGATCCGGCGCCGGTCATGCTTTCGACCGTGATATCGCCATTCATTTTTCTGGCTAACTCTCGGGTAATCCAAAGGCCGAGCCCGGTACCGATTATGTTTTTAGTTTCTTCATTTTTGATGCGATAGAATTTTTGAAACAAATTTTTTTGTTCTTCGGAAGAAATTCCCATTCCGGTATCGGAAACGGTAATAAATATTTTTTGTTTTTCTATCTTAGTGATGATTTCCACTGTACCCTTGGGCGTGTATTTGATGGCATTGCTGATGAGGTTTATGATAATTTGCTTTGTTCTTTCAGGATCAGCCATTGCTTGCGGCACAACAGAAAGGGGATTGAAAATGAGCGCTAGTTTTTTTTGAATAGCGGATGACTTTAATTCTTCCACTGATTCTGCGATTATTTTTTGCGTGTCGATCAGGGTTGGCTCAATTGGAATGCGGTTACCTTCAAGGCGGGAAACTTCTAGCATATCATTTATGAGTGAAGCGAGTCGCTTAATTGAAATGGTGATATTCTCCAGATAGTGTTGACTTTCCGGATCCATTAATTTGTCATTTTTATCTTTAAATAATTCCAAATAACCTTGGATGGCGGCAAGCGGGGAGCGCAATTCATGGCTGGCCATAGAGATAAATGTATCTTTCATTTGGTCAACTTCCTTTAACTTTTCCAGGTTTATCGCATAACTGAATAGCCGCGTGTGATTAGAAACCAGAAGAATAACAATGAAAATGGTAACAATAAGAATGATATAGGAATCGTTGATGGTTTTATTGATTAGACTATCTGAATCTGACAGGGAAAAGCTGAGCGATATGAGCGCGGATTTGTTGTTATTTTCATCAGTCAAATATTTTGTTATATTCCAAAAACGTTCTTTTCCATTTCCATCCAAAAAAGCGATTCCTTGCTGATTATTCCAGGCCAAAACAGCTTGGTTTTTTTCTATCCCGTTTAATTTAGTGCCGACATCGGCAGAATTTTCCGAGGTGATAACAGTAAAATTTTCTTTGTTAGCGTCAGGTTTTATAATGGAAAACGATCTTATTTCAGGATTTTCTTTTTGAATTTTACTAATCAGAGATTGAATATCTTGCGAGCTGCTTGATTTATTTTGCAATGCGATATTCAGGATATTTTCTGCCAGAACGGCTTTTTGTTGAGTTATGGTGTCGATATTTTTTTGAAAGTTTCCGGAAATAATGAAAGTGTTCAAAAAAATAGCGATAGGAATGAAAATAATTAAAATTAAAGAATAGAGAATGCTGGGATTGTTTTTGATAAAATCAAATATTTTCTTTAGAGTTTCTTTCATACATTTTTCTTTTCCGCTTTATAGACAACAGTGAGGCTTATAATAGAGAAAACTAGCCCAAGAGAAAGTAAGATAATGGCGGTAATGATAAGCATATCCGAGCTAGTTCTTGTTTGTGTCGGTGGCAAGCTGGCCTTAGCTCGTTCTGCGGCATTTGCCGAATCGATTATGGTTGCAGCTTGCGCGGTTTTGACAAAAGGCAACGGCTCGCTTTTAGCAGTTATTTTTCCCGTATTGTCGGTTACTGCCACATAAGCTTCATGTTCTCCATCATCCAATTGTTTGTCTAATATATACGACCAGTTTCCTTCAGAATCGGTTTTGACAGTCAAGATAATTGGCAGAGAGCTGTAAATGTAAACAGTAACAAAGGCATTAGGCAGACCTTTTCCTTCCAGCTTCAGTCTATTTTCCGTTCCGACTTTAACAACTGAAACGCCTGTTACTTTGTAGATATCTTTTTCAACGGGTCCTTTTTCTTTGGGGCTTTCAAAGATAATGGTATTTTGATTATTACTTGGATTCGTTTGGCTGTCAGTTAAATTGTGAGGATAGGAATTGATTGTAATTTTTATTTTTCCACTTTCGTAGGTAGTATAAATATTTTCAATTTTGGCGATCAAGAAAAAAGTTCCGTTTGGCGTATTGTCCAAATTGAGATTCATCCCCCATGTATTGTCGGATTGCTTTGTTGCTGTTCCAATATATTTTTGAGTATCGGAATTTTCTTGAATTAGATAAAATTCTACATTTTGAGCATTATCAACCGTCCCGGAAATTGTAATTTTATCTTGAATGGTTTTTCCGTCTTGAGGGCTGGTAAAAGTGAAAGTTGGAGTGATTGTCACCAAACCGTTTCCGGCGGCGGGATTTTTTTTGGCACTTGTTCCAGCTAGAGTATTATCGGATGTTGTTTGAACAATATTATTATTTGTTGTTGCAATTTTCGTTTTTGTGGTTGTTGTTGCTGCTTGATTTGTTGAACTCTGTTTTGTTGTGCCACTAGTTGTGATTTCTCTTGTGGTTAAATCATTGGTAATAACGCCTTGCTCGGCAGTGGTCGTTTTTTGCTGGATTGTTTTGCTATCGGTGCTGATTGCGGAAGATGAATTAGCGATTGCCGAAGATTCATCGCTTGTTACTTTTTCAGTGGTTGTTGCGATTTCTGGTGACATTGTTGAAGTGGCGGTTGGTATTGTAATTGCTTTTTTTATATTATTTTCAGTCGTTCCTTGTCCGTTAATTATATCGCTAGCCATAATTTTCGAAGTATAAACGGCAATCGCCAGTGTGGCGCAAGAAAATAGTAGTAGATTTAAGAGGATATGCTTTTTAGCACGAGTAATTGCTTGTTGCATTTTATTTTTTTTTAGATTATTATTTAAACTGATTATAGCACATATATGAGTTTTTAAAAATAGATAGAATCAAATTTTTTTAATAAAATATTATGAAACAATCTGAACTTTTCTCTAAAACAAATAAAAGTGCGCCAAAAGACGAAGAAAGCGTTAATGCGCAACTGTTAATTCGCGGTGGCTATATTGATAAATTAATGGCTGGAATTTACAGTTACTTGCCGCTTGGTTTTCGCACCTTCAAAAAAATAGAAGAAATTATTCGGGAAGAAATCAACGCGGTGGACGGTCAGGAAATTTTTATGCCTTCAATGCATCCGAAAGAAAATTGGGAAAAAACCGGTCGTTGGGATAGTCTGGATGTTTTGGTAAAAATTGGCTTGGGCGAAGAAAAGAATATGGCGTTGGCGCCGACGCATGAAGAAGTGGTAGCTCCGCTTGCAAAAAAATTTATTGAATCATATAAGGATTTGCCAAAAGCGGTCTATCATTTTCAAAATAAATTTCGCGGAGAAAAAAGAGCAAAATCCGGAATTTTACGCTTGCGCGAATTTATTATGAAGGATCTTTATTCTTTTCACAGCAGTCAAGATGATTTGGATAGATATTATGATCGGGTATCAAAGGCGTATAAAAATATTTTTGAACGTATGGGAATTGGCGAAAAAACTTATTTTACTTATGCATCCGGTGGAACTTTTTCCAAATATTCGCATGAATTTCAAGCGGAGACGGAGGCGGGAGAAGATACGATATACATTTGTGAAAAATGCCATATTGCCATTAATAAAGAAATTATTGAAGATCTGAGGCATACATGTCCTCAGTGTGGTAATGCGGATTTGCGCCAAACGAAAGCGGTGGAAGTGGGTAATATTTTTAAATTGGGCACGAAATACTCAGAGCCGTTTAATTTAGTATTTAAAGATCAAAATGGTGAGGATAAACCAATCATTATGGGATGCTATGGGATTGGTCCACAACGCTTGATGGGTACGATCGTGGAGATTTTTCACGATGAGAAAGGGATTATCTGGCCAGAGGCAGTGGCACCGTTTATTGTTCATTTGATTCATTTGGGTAAGAATCAGGAAGCTGAGAAGATATATCAAAAATTAAACAGCGAAAAAATTGAAGTGCTCTTTGATGACCGTGAAGTCTCCGCCGGAGAAAAATTTGCTGATGCTGATCTTCTGGGCTTACCATACCGCGTCATCATCAGTGAAAAATCTCTTACTGCTGGCGGATTGGAGCTTAAAAAACGCAATGAAACAGTAAGTCGAATCGTTTCGATTGATGAGCTTTTGAAAATGCTTAAATAGGCGTCGAGCTTTAATATTAGCAAATACTCGCATATCATCGCTTGCACGATTTTTTAAAAAAGATTATAATGAAGAAGTGCTAAAATAGCGTGAGATAAGCAAAAATTGAGTGCTTTTTTGCATTGATTTTTTTGTCTTTGGTTATTCTGAATAAAAAATATGGTCCCCAAAAGCTATCTTTGGATAATGCGAATAGTTAGTTTTTTATCTTTGTCATTTTTGATCTTTATTGTTACGGAAATAGATCCCCAAAAAGGATTGTGGGGAAAATTGTTGTTCTATATAGCATCCTTTATTTTTTTATTTGGAGTGTTTAATTTATTTTTATTACGTTTAAGAAAAAGATTTATGCATGGAGAAATGGTTTATGAAAACATTATCTTGAGTTTTCGCCAAGGACTTTTATTGGCGATGTTGGCAATTTTGTTGCTCGTTTTTCAAGGATTGCGAATATTAGCTTGGTGGGATGGCGCTTTAATTGTGGCGGGAATATTTCTCATCGAGTTATATTTTCTTTCAAGAAAAAATTATTGAGTTTTTTGATTTGAAGAAATGTTTTTATAACAAGAATAATTATTAAAAAATATAGTTATGGTGGCGGATAAAGATTTACAAAAAAAGAATGAAGAATATAATGCAAAATCAATTCAGGTTTTGGAAGGTTTGGAACCGGTGCGCAAACGCCCGGGAATGTATATCGGAGGAACCTCGGTGGATGGTTTGCATCATTTAATTTGGGAAGTGGTCAATAACTCTATTGATGAAGCGATGGCAGGTCGTTGTGATAGCATAGTTGTTAAATTATTGCCAGAAAATATAATTGAAATTGAAGATAACGGTGCTGGAATACCGGTTGATAAGCATCCGCAGACAAAAAAATCTGCCTTGGAGACTGTGCTTACCGTGCTTCATGCCGGAGGAAAATTTGGTGGTAATGGTTATAAAATCTCCGGAGGATTGCATGGCGTTGGAGTTTCAGTGGTTAATGCGCTTTCAGGCTATTTGCGTGCTGAAGTGAAGCGAGACGGAAAAATTTATATGATGGAATTTGAAAGGGGCAAACCAAAATCTAAAGAGCCATTGATTATTGGAAAAGCTCAAGGCACCGGAACAAAAATTATTTTTCAAGCTGATCCGCAAATTTTTCCGGAAATTAATTATTCTTGGGAAAGAATATTGGCTTATCTTCGTCAACAATCCTATTTAACAAAAGGAATCAGCGTTAAAATATATGATACTCGCGAAGTGGATAAAGAACGAGCCTATGGATTTTTATTTGATGGAGGATTGGTTTCCTATATAAAATTTCTTAATCGAGGAAAGGAGATTAAAAATGAGTTGCCTTTTTATGCCCAGAAAGAGCAAGAAGACACATTGGTTGAAATCGCAATGCAATATACCGATTCATACAAAGAACATGTTTTTTCTTTTGCCAACAACATTGCCACTCCCGAAGGTGGAATGCATGAAGCGGGTTTTCGTACGGCGCTTACTCGCGTGATTAATGCTTATGCCAAGAAAACTGGAATTTTAAAAGAAAAAGATGATAATTTTACCTCGGAAGATTTTCAGGAGGGACTTACTGCCGTGATTAGCGTCAAATTGCGCAACCCGCAATTCGAAGGTCAGACTAAGGCAAAATTAGGCAATAGTGAAATTCGTGGAATTGTTTCTTCGGCAACCGCGGAAGCTTTGGCGGAATATTTGGAGGCGCATCCAAATAATGCTAAGGCGATTATTTCTAAAATAGCCTTATCTTCCAAGGCGCGTTTAGCGGCGCGCGCGGCTAAGGATGCGGTAATTAGAAAGGGCGCGTTGGAGGGAATGACTCTTCCTGGAAAATTAGCAGATTGCTCCAGTCGCGATGCATCACAATCGGAAATATATATTGTTGAGGGAGATTCAGCTGGCGGATCGGCAAAGCAGGGTCGTAATCGCAGATTTCAAGCTATTTTGCCGTTGCGGGGAAAGTTGGTTAATGTGGAAAAAACAACATTGGATAAAATTGTTAAATCTGATACGTTAAAGCCAATTATTATCGCTTTAGGAGCGGGAATTGGCGATAGTTTAGATGTATCCAAATTACGTTATCACAAAGTTATCATAATGGCCGATGCCGATGTTGACGGAGCGCATATTCGCACATTGCTTTTGACTTTATTTTATCGTTATTTTGAGCCATTGATTCGCAATGGACATATCTACATTGCTCAACCGCCGTTGTATCGTTTGCAAAAAGGTAAAGATATTCGTTATGCCTATACGGATCAGGATAAAGAACGAATCATTGAAGAAATCAAGCAAAAAATGGATGCCAATAAAAAAGAAAAAGATTCCTCGGTAATAATAGAAACAGATGAAGATGGAGAAATAAAAGAAAGTATTGCCGGAATCAATATTCAAAGATATAAAGGTTTGGGAGAAATGAATCCAAATCAACTCTGGGAGACAACAATGGATCCGGCAACTAGAATAATGCTACGCGTTACTATTAAAAAAACCG
>JAJYBE010000037.1 GCA_021779205.1 bacterium | reverse complement strand
TATGAAAATAATCGTCTTTAGAAAAATGCTAGTGATAAGAAAGCAAAAATTGATTTTTCGTCAAAATCTCTCTTCTTCGAAAATCAAATATTATCACTGGCATTTTTGTGAATTAGAAAAGAAGAGCTAATTCACAGAGTTCATTGACAATAAAATAGCAAAGTGGATTGATTTTTCCCCGCGAGGTTCTTTTTCAAAAAGGAATCTGACGGGGGAAATTATCAATTAATTCTCTTTTTTCGAGTATGCCCATGATAAACGCAACCGCGCGTGGGGAAGTTTGTCGGAGTTGTGAAATAAAAGTCCACCAAAAAAAGGACAAAATAAAAGCAACAGACAAACAGAGGATCCACGAAAAAAGAGGAAAAATTCGTAGTATCCGCTATATGTCCGGCGGGATATAAAAGGGGCGGGAGGAGAAATGTTTGAAATCAGAAATAAAGCCCTGAGAAATCCGTTTGAATTTCTCAGGGCAGCGGCAGCCGGAAACTGGAGTGATCCAGTGGAAGGCTGGAGTGGAAATGCTCTCGCAGATTTTTGCGAGAGCAAAAAAAGTTTCGAAAAAACCCTGATCTATTTTGTGGCCAATGGCCACATATGGATCAGGAATGAAATAGATCTGAATGAAGATCTATCGTGGACGCTCCACCACTACGTACATGCGTATGGTGGAGACATCTCGAGGGCTATGCAAATAGCCCTCGACGCCATGGGTTCATCGGTCGAGGAGCTAGTAGCAAAAAAAGAAGCGCTTTCTCCTGCTTTTATCCCAGATCATAAAAATAGTTTGTGATTTGAGAATGAAAGTTGTTTGACAAATGTTGTTTATATTTCCGGTTGCCGTTTGAGTTTTTGAAAAAATCAAAAATTGAAATGGCAATCAAAAAAAACGATCAAAAAAATCGCTCGGACCCGAAGCGTAAGTCGGGTAGGAGGAAAAATGGATATTTTAAATAATATCCTAGAAACGGCAAGGGAAATCAGCAGGCTGCGGTCTGCTGAAGATTCACTGGTCTCGGCCAAGAAGGTGTTGGCCGAGATTGAAACCCTTAAAAAACAGGACGAGGATCTTTTGGAATTGCTTTTCCCCGTTCTAATGGAGGAAGAATATTCCTCCATGTTGCTCAAAATGGAGCAACAAGTGGCCAAAGGCCACTGGAACCACAGAGTAATCGAATCGGCCAAGGCTTTTATAGCCAGACCAAAAGCCATTGGTCACACGGTACTTTGCACCAGTGATGACCCAGGCGCCGATTCGGCGGCCAACGACTCCCAGTATGGACTGTTCATACTGGTGGACGATGGCCGGGTCGTCCCTGTTGTTCCACTGGGGGTGTACCATGGAACTTTTCGGGATGAACCTCCTTTGATGAAGGAGGTCGCAACAAGAAAACTTCCCCGCATCGAACCGCGGGAAATAAAAGAGAAAGCACCTCAGTGTTTCGAGGAGGCTCGCAAGGCTTCCGACACGAGGTATCACGAGTTCTAAAATCCTAGGACTCCGGCTAGTTTATGGCCGTTTCGAAAGGTCGCGAAGTAGTCGGTAAACGCGTGAATCCCTACTAGCTGGTCCCGGCGATAGGATGGGCAAAATAAGTTCGCAACCACGAACACAAAGCCGTCATTTGGTTACCACCCAATGCACGGCTTTTTTATTTTTCCCTAAATAGTATAAAATAGGGGTATTGACCATAAGTAGATTAAAATTAGAACTATGCGAAAATTTGAAGAAGGTGGAGGCTATTTCAAAACTCCGGTGGATGGTAAGAAAAAGGCGGATGAAAAAGTAGATTTAAATGCGTCAGGAAATAGATTAGAAAACAAAGAAAGCATTTCTTTGAGAGAAAAAGTTTTTTTAGCTCTGGAAAAAGATGGAATTTTAAAATTTGAAGAGGGGGCAGCAATTTTTAACACGGAGCGTTTTTTGGCAGAAGTTTTATTGAAAGATGAAGTAAAGACAAAAAAAGCAGAGGCAAGTGAAATTGCTAATCTTACTTTGCGATTAAACAAGCAAGAACTATTTGATGCTTTGCGTGATTTATATGTCGTAACTCCGAAAGAGTATCAGCAAAAAAGTGAGGGCAAGAAAGATGTTGTCGCCACGCCACTTTTTAATGTTCCAGATAGTATGGAAGAAGCTTTTGATGAAGAAAAGACAATGGCCAAAAAATATCATTTGAATTTTTGGGATATCAGCAAAAAAATATTTTGGAGTAACTTTAAATTTCAAGCAAAAAATGGAGAGGAAATAAATCCGAAAGAGTTTGCTTTGACCACCAGGCTTTATCGGGAATATGGAGCACATCGGGATAAGACCGGTCAATTATTGGTATTTGATAAAAAAAGAGAGAATTATCGTCCGATAAGTATCGATTGGCTGGAGGATAATATGAGCAATTTTTCTTTCACGGAAATGAAATCTTCCATTCATCGATTTTTACGGAAAGAATGTTCGCATCTTTTGGCTAATGGAATGTTGTGTATGGATGATTTTGGGGTGGTAGCAACCAGGCCGAGCGGAGAATTATTGCGAGAAAAAAAGGAAATGAAAAAAGGAGAAGTTAATTTTTTCTCCCACGATGGAGTTAAATATTATCTGGGCAGAGATGGCTTTATCTTTGAAGGTAAAAAATATCCGACAGAAAACATCAAAACCGTTTTGCTTGACCGAGAAACGGTGGGGATAGTAGTGAGAGCTGATGGTAAAGAGGAAATAAAATATATTTTTCCATTACTTGGCGAAAGAGAAAAAGAAGAAAAAAAAGTAGAAGTGCAAGAAAAATTTCCCAACAGTTCCAGTAGTGAAATTTCCGCTAGATCATTTCTAAATAAGAGAGAAATGAATGAGAGAATTCGTCCGTGGTTGCGAACAAAGGAAAGTCAGAAAAAAAGAGAAGAATCTCCGGAGCAATATGCTGAACGGATAAGCTTACTAGGTGATTATAATTATCTTCAAAAAATGAGTGATGAATTTTCCCAGAAAAGTGGAATTGGAATTCATAATCTTAGTTGGAAGGAGCAACAGTGGTTGGCCGCTGCCGCTTTTGAGTTGGGAGCACAAGGACAAAAAGAACAACTATTGAATTTTGCCAAGAAATACGGGCTTTCCGGCTTGAAAACATTTCTGACTTGCGAATTTGATATTGAAAATGGAAAAAATATATTGAAGATAGAAGAAAAGATTGATTCAATAGATGCGATGAAGATTTTTCAAAAAGTATCTGGCATTGTTGATTTGGCTCAGCAAAAAAGCGAAGATCTGGCCGGAATTATTTTCAAGAACAAAGAGCAAAAAATTTCAGCAGATATTTGGACGGAACTGCTCAGAAAAGCTCATAATATAATTTTTCAATTTGCGGATGAATTAAAAAGCGGAAATGCTAGTGAAGAAAAAATCCAAAAACTTTTGGCGGATTTGGAAAAGAGTCGCATCGACATTGAGATTATGGCGGCACTGCTTATCGCGACCAAAAAAGCCGGGGTGGAGCAGAATATTTCGGGGATAAAAGGAGTGGAGATGAAAATGGTCGGCGAAAAAGAACTCAGGGAAAATCCGGCGCTGGTGGAAAAGCTCACGGAGATGTATCGCGCCAATAATTCACATAAATCAAAGGAAGATTTGGAAAGATTGATGGGTGATTTTGAGGCACACAAACAGCACAACCCAAGATTTCATCTGGTCTATTTTGATAAGGATAATAAAAATCAGCCGAAAGAGTCACTGGAAAATTTAGTTGGTTTTATGCATTCGTCCAGCTTTGATGGACAAAGAGAGTTGCCGGAAAGCGAACGCTATCTCGGCGCGATGAATATTAATCCACTGCTTCAAAAATTTTATTTTGGCGAGAATTTTTTGCGTGAAATTGTGGAAAAAGAATTGGCGAGCGGTGCAAAGAGGCTAATCGCGCACGTGCCTGAAAACGGGCCGTCACATAAAATTGTCAAACTTTTTGGTTTTATAACTGTCGCTGAAGAAGGTGATTATCGAGATGATGACGGAAAAATTATTGCAAAAAGGCTTCGGGTGGAGTTGGCAAAAAAATAGGGGGCATTGAAAAACAAAAAAATTAGACACTTTTATTGCTAACTCCCTTGGTATAAATTCCTGTTTTTGCGAATGCTTTTATTTTTTCCGTCATTTCTCGGGGATATGTTTGCGCTTTGATAATATAATCTATCACACCAAGACTTTCCGCCCTGTCTCTTGTTTCTTTTTTATCGAAATTTGTAAAAACAATCACTGGAAGATCTTTGAAGCCCACTTCTTTTCTAATTTTTTCCAAAATATCAAGACCGTTTTGCTCTTTTATTAAAATATCCAACAAAATCAAATCAATCTTTTCTTTCGCAAGAGCATCAAACACTTCCTTTTCTTCTGTTGCAATATTCAAATCAATACCCTCTAATTTAAATTTAACTTCATAAATCATAATTTGATCCGGATCATCTTCAACAAATAATACCCTTGTCATATTTTTACATTTATTTTAATTAGTCAAAATATATTTTTTAACATCTACTTTTTCTTTGGAATAAATAGGCAAGCTGACAAAAAATATCGAACCTTTTCCCAATTCACTTTCCACCCAAACCTTTCCATTGTGCCCATCAACCACTTCCTTAACAACAAATAAACCAATTCCCGTTCCGTCAGTATACATATTTTTAGCATTTTCCGCTCGAGAAAACTTCTTAAACAATCTTGGCAAATCATTGGCGGGAATGCCAATTCCATTGTCTTTTATTTTAACTAAAACATTATTTTCATTTTTTGGATCTTTTTCGAGACTAATTTTAATCACACCGCTTTCATCTCTTTTGCTTCTTATATCACTTGTCATTCCGGAAGACGGAGTATATTTTATGGCGTTACTTAATAAATTAATAAATGCTTCTCTGAGATATTCTTTTTGTCCTCGAATTTTAGGTATGCCTTCTTTTTCCGGTAATAACTCAACAATCAGCTGTCGCTTTTCTATTTCCAATTTGAAATCAATTAAAATATTTTCTATCAATTCTCTTAAATCAATTATCTCCGCCTCCTTATCCATTACGCTATACTTTTTAGCTGTAAGCGAAGTGGCATTCATAATATCATGCACAATCATTTCCAATTTTTCACTTTTGACAATAATCGCCTGATAAAAATCTTGTTTTTTCTCGGGTGGAAGATTGTCCATATCTCCTTCAGCAAACATAGATGCCACGCCTTTGATTACGGATATTGGCGTTCTAAGCTGATGCGAAGCGATATTAAGAAAGTCCGTCTTCGCTTGATCGAGTTTTTTCAACTCATCATTAGCTGATCGCAATTCCTTTGTCGCTATTTCAACCTCTTTTTTTAATTTAAGATTGAAATTTTTTGTTTCTTCATAGAGCGTGGCGTTTTCAATCGCAATTGCCACTTGAGCATCAACGGTTTCCAAAACCTCCAAGTCCTCTTCATTATATATATCGCCTGATTCTTTTGCACCAAAAACCAGCAAACCGATTGTTTTATTTTTAACATTTAAAGGTGCGATTACATCAACATCCAGCGCCGTAAGAATATCAATTTGTTTTTTTGTATTCTCATCATAAACTTTATTTTTAATTTCCTCAAAAAGAATTATTTCATTTCCGGCAATAAATCTTTCATACAAATATTTATCACTAGAAAACTTTTTTTTCGTGCCAAGATTGAATCCGTTATTATATTGAACATAGTAGCATTTTTCTTTTCGGTTAAAAGTTAAAACCGCAAAAGATTTCATATGAAAAGCTTTGTTTAGCATATCATAAATGCTTTCACTGATTTTATTTATTTCCAATGTAGATCTAAGCTTATCACTTATTTTAGCGATCACATAGCGGCTGTCATACAACGAGGAAAAAAAATATTTGTTGGCAACACGATAACAACCGGATCTGATTGGAGCATAAGTCAAGACTGCGAAAATTAAAATCAAAAAGTCAACCAGATTTGCATAGGTAGAAAAATGTAATCCGGCAAGACTGCGCATTTCTAGCGCTACTGATAAAATTATAACTATAGAAACCAATCTAACAGAATATCTGCGCATTACCAATTTAATGTCCATTAGGCGATGCACGATTATTGCATATGCAATAATTATAGTAAAAATCACGCCTGAAACATAAGCAAAAGGATATATTCCAATTCCATATGCCGGCAGGTATGCTAGCGGACCAACAGTAAATAACACTAAAAAACCAATAAAAATATATTTTGTTTGTTGTTTTGCCTTTCCAGAATGCAATGCTTTATAATAAATAAAGGTTTTTACAAACCAAATGATAGCATAAACAGAAAAATAAACTAAAAATAAATGATGAAAAAGTTGCGCTCTTGTATGTACTCCCCACTGATAAACAAATACCCCGTCAACAAAATACTTAGTATTAATTGATACAACAAAAAACAGAGATAGCCCATAGGCTAAATATAAAAGCCAATCTCTTTTTTTGTTCATATACGCTAAGCCAAAGTGATACATGAGCACTGGAATAAAAACTACTCCAATGTATACAAAATGATCCCAAAAAACTGTCAATGCTCTATTATTTTTAGTAAAAAACATCATAAAAGTTCCAAAGAGCCAAACCGTAACTGCAATTGAATGAAGAAAAAAAGTAAAGTTAATTCGTGCATATTTATTTTTTGCAAACACCAAAAGACCCAAAGAAAAAACAAATATTGCGCTTATTGCTGGAAGTGCGTCAGTGAAATGCATAATTTATTATAATTTTTTACTACTGCTATTATTATATCATAAAATTTACAAAAAAAACACCGGTTTATAGTGATTTGCTTTTTAGCATTTCAATATAAACCGGTAAAATAGCTCGGACTAGAAAATCCCTAGTTGATGAGCAAGGTTTTGGATTTTCCACCCCAATCTCCCTTTTTTTGGCATGACTTTTTGTTCGATTGGAAATTCTGGCAGAAAAAAACCTAGGTCATTCGCCGCTTTCCATGTTTCATGAAGAGTGTCCACGGCAACCTGACCAACTTCATGATGCGTCCAACCCTTTGCTGCATGCACCATAGTGCCTGCATGACAAGCATATGTAAGGCCTGGTCTAAGCCTCATTGTAAAAGAAAGTGTTGTTATGCTTGGATCATATGCCAATAATCCACCTTCAACAGAATAAACATCTTTTCGATTTTTTAAGTTTCCTCTCGTTAATGGATTGGGAACTGAAAAATTTAAAGCAATCGAGTTTTTTGGCATTGCCCTGAGCAATTTTTTCCCACTTGGAATAGCCTTTCCGGTAATCCAAAGCTTGCAGTCACTCAAATCCTTCAGTGAGGTCACTTGTCTCAAAAGATGTCCGCAGCCATAGGCATCCGCTTCTTTTTTAATTTCCTCAAAACGCTGCTGGCTCTTCGTGTACATCTTTATCACCAATCCTCTTTTAGCTGCAAGGACAATACATGCCGGTCGTCCAATTTTTGAAGTGGCTCCAGTTATTGCAATCGGGGAGATAACACTAAACTTATCAATCAGCTTAACGGCAGTCCTAATTAAAGCTGCGGCAGTAAGCGTATCTCCATGCACCAAGGGGACTCTTAATTTCTCCCCAAGCACATCAACGATCAATTTACCTCCAGCCGTAAGCCATTCTGCTTTTGTTAACGCACCCAATCCAATAGCTCCAGGGTATCTTGCCGGATCATCCCCTTGGGAGACAAGCACTGTATTGAAAATTCTTTCAAGAATCAACGGTCGAAATTTTTTAATAAAAAAACTCCAACCAAAATTTCGAATAACTCTTGTTTCGCCAACCAAGTCTTTAAACTTGTATACATCTACAACATCATGGCTTTTTTTTGAAAAAAGATATACAACAGACATCAATTTATAGATTGGAGCTAACGCAAAAAACATCCAAGCTTTTTCAGGGTTTTCGTTAAGCCCTTTAGAAAATTTTAAGAGCCAATTCCAGCTCTCAACCCAATGAACAATAAACACCATTCTCTTTTCCATTTTATATTCTCCTTATTATATTGTTAAGGAAAGAAAAAAATTAGATTCAAAATTAAATCTAACTATTCATTATAAACTTATTTTAAAATTTGTCAATAGTCTGTATAAGTCGACGGATTCAAAACCCATTGCACCACTTTACCCAAAACCTATGGTATGATTACCAGTTAATTTTTAAGGGTAGTAAAGTGGCTTATGCAAAGAATAACTTACTATGAGCGAGAACAAATAGAGCACTAT
>JAJYBE010000036.1 GCA_021779205.1 bacterium | reverse complement strand
TCCGATCTATTGTTGAAGATAAGAATGATTAAAATAAAAAAAATGTTTTTACATCAAAAAATAATTATTTTTCTAACAATACTGATTACGACGACAACGGTAGTTATGTTTGCTCCATTATTTGTTCTTGGCGCTACAAATGGCCCGGGCAATATGACTGTGGACGATTGTGTATCTCGTACCAGACAAACAAAAGAGCAATGTAGTGAAATGGTAAACAAATTCAAGAATATGACAGATGATGAACGCACAAAAATGACTTCGCCTCAAGGCGGACAAATGAAAATACCCGGAGGTTCCACGAGCAATGAAAATCCCAGTATTTCAAAAGAAGGATCCAAATCTGATTCATCCATTGCTAATAATGACGGGCTTATTGAAAAGGCTTCCAGGATGAAGGCGGAAAAAGAATCGCAATTCAAGCAAATAGAAAAAAGAATCGCAAAAATTATCGAATTTTTAAATTCAAAGAACAAAGATTTGTTAAAAACAGTGAAAGGGGAGAATAAAGAATTATTATCTGATTTGAAAGATTTTAATGCTCCAATTACGAGCAGGGAGGATGCCAGCAACAGTCTCAAAGGCATTGATGTCTTAGTGAACTCTGCCCAAGAAATTAATTTATCTAATTAGCACATAGTATGAGTTTTTTTGATGCATTTAATATATCGTTTTCATCCCTTCGCCATAATCGACTAAGGACGATTTTAGCAATGTTGGGAATCGTGATTGGGATTGCTTCGGTTATTCTTATTATCTCCATCGCCAATGGAGCCACATCTTCAATCACCTCGGAAGTTTCCTCAATGGGATCCAATCTTTTATCTATATCGCCTGGAAGCCAATCCAATGGTCCAGTCCAAGGCGGAGGAAATGTTCAAACTTTGACTTATGCTGATGCTCAATTTTTTAAGAATAATAATGATTTCTCCAATATTAACGCGATTTCAGCCTCAGTCCAAAGCAGTGCACAGGTAATTGGAAACGGGGAAAATATGAATACGACAGTACAGGGTGTTTCAGCTGGTTATTTCCAAATGCAATCCATCTCTGTTGGTTCCGGAGAGCTTTTTAGCGAGGAAGATGAGAGTTTCTATTCCAAAGTGGCGGTCATTGGACCGGATGTTGTCACTAAGCTTTTTGGCGAAGGAGCCGATCCGACTGGTCAGGTTATTCAGATAAAGTCTCAGTTATTCAGGGTAGTTGGAGTTACTAAGGCCAAGGGAAGCAGTGGGATGTCAAATCCGGATAAAGCCGTTTATGTTCCAGTAACTACGGCTATGAAAGTTCTTTTGGGGCAGAATTATGTTCAAATGGTTCAGCTGTCAGTTTCAGATTCCAGTTTGATTGATCAGACTACTTCGGAAATAAAACAAGCATTAATGGAAAGGCATGGAATAACTGACGAAGCCAATATTGATTTTAATATTACCAGTTCGAAAGAAATGCAGGAAAAATTAAGCAGCATAACGGGCACACTGACGGCAATGCTAGCCGGAATTGCCAGCATCTCACTTCTTGTCGGCGGGATTGGAGTGATGAATATTATGCTGGTGAGTGTTACGGAAAGAACCAAGGAAATCGGACTTTTGAAGGCTTTGGGCGCCAGAAGACAAGATATTTTACTTCAATTCCTAATCGAAGCGGTGGTGTTGACTATCGTCGGAGGATTTATTGGAATGGCTACCGGAGAAATTTTTTCATACATTGCTTCTATTATTATAAAGATTCCTTTCGTCTTTCAGCTTTATCCTATTCTTTTGGCTGTGGGTGTATGCGTTGCAATCGGAGTTTTCTTTGGGCTCTATCCTTCTCAGCGCGCGGCGAAATTAAATCCGATTGATGCGCTTAAATATGAATAATAAATAAATAGGACGGGTGTCTTATTTGTCTCATTCCTGCCTCGCCGGCAGGCGGGTTACTTACAAAAATGCGACTCGAGCACCTCAAATTATTAATGCGGGCAATACCTCCTAAAAAGCCTTATGATTCCTTATATCTGTGGGTTCTAGATCTATGACGCCCGCCAAAATTAAAAATCGAAAACGAGTCTGGCATTTGCAAAAGAAACACTGCCGAGTGTTTTTTAATTGCTTTTTGCCTTTAAATATGTTACTTTGAAAAAAGCAAGCGAAGAATTTTCTAGATTGATTTAAAAAATTAAAATTTATAATTATGACAATCCAAGAAATCTATGAATTAGCTATTGAGCTGGGAATTAAAAATGATTTTCGCACCAAAAAGGAGCTTGATGAATATTTGAAAGAGAAAAAAGAGACCTATGAGGGCTTGGGCAAAGACGAAAAGGCCTATTTTGACAAAGAGCGGTTGATTAATCCCTATTCTGACACGCGTATCCACAATGAAGTCGGAAAAAAGCCGATCAAAAAAGTGCTGGCGGCGGTTGATATCACGCAAGGCAGTCTACTCATTGCTAAGAAATTGGGCGTGGATTTGGTTATCAATCATCATCCAGTTGGTTTAGCTCTTACTGGATTAGATGACGTGATGAATTATCAGATTGATCATATGGAAAAATTGGGGATTCCGATTAATATTGCGGAAAAATTATTGCACAAAAGAATTTCTGAAGTGGCGCGAGGAATCAACCCCTCCAATCATTATGCCATTATCGACGCGGCCAAAGCTTTGGGAATAAATTTGATGAACGTGCACACCCCGGCAGACAATTTATCGGCGCAATTTGTCGGACAAAAAATTGAAAAAGCACAGCCTAAATATGTCAAAGATGTTTTGAAAGTTATTGGCAGTATTTGGGAATATCAAGAAGCGAAAAGACGCGGCAGCGGGCCGATGCTTTTTTCCGGGGCGGAGAATAATCGTGCGGGGAAAATCGTTGTTTCTGAGTTTGCGGGCGGAACGGATGGCTCTAAAGAAATCTATGGGGCGATGGCGAATGCTGGTGTGGGAACGATCATCAGTATGCATCAAAGCGAAGATCATCGAAAAGCGGCAGAAGAGGCACATATCAATGTGGTGATTGCTGGGCATATCTCTAGCGACTCAATCGGGATGAATTTGTTTTTGGATGAATTAGAGAAGAATGGGATTGAGATTATTCCTTTTGGTGGACTGACAAGATTTAGCAGAGTTAAAAAATAAATTTTACAAGACTATGAAATTTATCCGAATTCGTAGATTCGAATTCATTCGTAGTTTCGAATCAGTTTATGAATTATAAAAAAACCAATCTAAAAAATGGCTTGAGAATTATTACCGTGCCGATGGCGGAGACGCAAACAGTGACTGTGGTGGTTATGGTGGGCGTTGGTAGCCGTTATGAAAGCGAGAAGGAAGCGGGACTTTCGCATTTTATCGAACATATGTTTTTCAAGGGAACCCAAAAGCGACCGACAGCGCTTTCTATTTCTGAAGAATTGGATGCGATTGGAGGCGAATTTAATGCTTTTACTTCGAAAGACTCAACCGGATATTATGTTAAAGTCGATGCAAAACATATCAATACGGCGCTTGATGTGGTTTCTGATATGTATCTTAACTCCAAAATAGATGAAGCGGAAATAAAAAAAGAGCGAGGGACAATTGTTCAAGAGCTGAATATGTATGAGGATATGCCAATGCGCAATGTGGGTGATGTGTTTGAGAATTTGCTCTATCCGGAAACGAGCTTGGGGCGAGATATTGTTGGCTATAAAAAAACAATCGAAAGCTTTCGGCGCGCGGATTTTTTGAAATATATGCGGCGTTTTTATCTTGCAAATGATACTGTGATTTGCGTGGCTGGAAAGTTTGATGAACAAAAAATTGCCAATCAGATAAAAAAATATTTTCAAGAAATGCCGGACGGCAAAAAGCCCGAATTGAAAAAAATAAAAGAGGCGCAAAAAACACCGGCAATAAAAATAAAATTCAAAAAAACCGATCAAACACAGCTGATTCTAGGCGTGCGAGCCTACGATCAATACAGCGAAAAACGTTTTGCGCTTTCGTTGCTCGCTATAATTTTAGGAGGAAATATGTCCAGCTGGCTTTTTATTGAGGTGCGTGAAAAAAGAGGGTTGGCCTATTATGTCCGGACTAACACGGAATCATTTGAAGAATGTGGTTATTTGGCGACGCAAGCAGGAGTGGAGCATAAAAATCTCACCTTGGCGCTCGAGACAATTATGGGCGAATACAAAAAAATTGCAACAGAAAAAATAACAGAGAAAGAGTTGCAAAAAGCCAAGGATTATATCAAGGGCAAAATGGTGATGGGTATGGAAGCGTCTGATGAGGTGGCAATGTTTTTTGTGGAACAAGAATTGTCGCGAAGAGAAATCCTAAGGAGAGAAGAAATTTTTCAGCGAATTGATGCCGTGACAACGGAAGATATCTTGGCAGTCGCCAAGGAGATTTTTCAAAATAAAAAACTGAACTTGGCGATTATCGGACCGCATAAAGATGAACTGAAATTAAAAAAGGCGTTAAGTATTTAATTTAAAAAAATATATGATTGAAAAGCAGGAAATTGAAATATCCACGAGTATTATTTTTAAAATAATTCTAATTCTTTTAACGCTTTGGTTTTTGTATTTAGTTATGGATGTGATCGCGTTGGTATTCATCGCGGTAATTATAACTTCAGCAATGGATCCGATGGTGGACTATTTTCAACGCAAAAAAATTCCGCGTGCAGTCAGTGTCTTGGGTTTATTTTTAATTTTATTTTTAATTTTTGGTATAGCTATTTCTTTTATTATCCCTCCAATGATTAGCCAATTTCAGGATTTTTCTCAAAATTTCCCCAATTACTTCCAATCAATGCAAGTTGCGCTTGTTCATTTGGGAGATTTTTTTAGAAGTAAAAATATTAGCGTCGATTTTCAACAATTTGCAAATAATATTACCGGAGCATTTTCGGATTTTTCTAAAAATATTCTCTCTCAAACATTTGGAATTTTTTCCGGATTTTTTTCCGCCGTCGTAGTTTTTTCTTTGGCGTTTTATATGACAGTAGAAGAAAATGGTATCAAAAAATTCATTGTTTCAGTTTCTCCGGATAAATATAAAAAATATTCCGCTGATTTGTCTTCGCGTATTAAAGAGAAAATCGGTAAATGGATGCTGGGGCAATTATTTTTAATGTTAATAATTTTCATACTTGATTCTATCGGTTTGTATTTAATTGGCGTGCCCTATGCTTTGATTTTGGGAATGTTTGCCGGATTGATGGAAATCATTCCTTATGTCGGTCCGATCGTCTCTGCCATACCAGGAATTATATTGGGATTTTTGATTTCTCCGACTGTTGGTTTTTTCGCTTTTTTGGTTTATTTGATTGCGCAACAGTTGGAAAGCAATATCATTGTTCCGCAGGTAATGAAGAAAGCGGTGGGGCTAAATCCGGTGGCAACGATTATTGCATTACTTGTTGGAGCGAGATTGGGTGGCATGCTCGGTGCCATTATTTCTATTCCGGTAGCGACGGCAATCAGTCTTTTTATCAATGACTTGATGGAAAAGAGAAAAATTTAATTGTTGATTAGATTTAAATAAAAAGTAAAATTATTGCGATAAGGGAAAAAAGTAAGTCGTTGAAAGCGTTTCGCAATGTCCATTGCCTTTCCTTGCCATATTTGGGAAAGCGGTCATAGCGATGGCAAAAGGCGTGGAACTTTTTTATTTTCTCTAGGAATTTGAAATGAAATTTCCAATAAAGCACGGTTAAAAGATCGGGAAACATTGAACTGAAAGCGCCAAGTAAAATATTTCTTGTTTGAATTATGTTTGGTTTTTGTAAATAAATAGCGAAAAGAATAATCAATAATCCGGAAATCAAATCCAGAGCGACTTTCCACCAAGTAGTTTTCAGTGTGGCTACGCGATCATCGAAATATTCTCCATGGCGAAAACTGTCCATTGTAAAATGAAAAACTAGCGAAAGCGCAATGATTACCCAGGGGTTATTGATATTTTTTCCAATGGCGGCGCCAACAAGGGCGTGTGTGGCAAGGATCATATTGTTTGATAAGTTTTTTATTTTAAGCTAAACTTCATTTATGACTACAGGCATATTATACATCGTAGCAACGCCAATTGGCAATCTGGCGGATATGACACATAGAGCAATTGAAACTTTGCAAAAAGTGGATTTAATCGTGTGTGAAGATACGAGGACGAGTCGCAAACTTTTGGAACGTTATGAAATTAAAACCCCGACCGTTTCGTTCTATCAAAATATTCGCCAAGGCGGGGCAACTAAACCGGTGCCAAAGCTGGATTATCTTACAACGGAACTGACTGATGGAAAAAATATTGCACTTATAACCGATGCTGGCACGCCTGGGATTTCCGATCCGGGCAATCAGCTTGTTGAGTGTGCCGTGAAAAATAATATTTTAGTCATTCCTGTTCCTGGCGTTTCTGCCCTTACCACACTTGCAAGTGTTTCCGGAATTGATCTTACGCGGTTTGTATTTTTAGGTTTTCCGCCGCATAAAAAAGGCCGAGAGACTTTTTTCAAAGAAGTTGTTTCGCAAAAATATCCGGTCAGTTATTTTGAATCACCTCATCGGGTTGTTAAGAACCTGGAACTTTTAAAAAGTCTCGCGCCAGACAAAAAAATAATTCTTGGACGAGAATTGACAAAAATGTTTGAAGAAATCGTGCGTGGAACGGTAGAGGAAGTGTTGGGATATTTTTTGGAGAATGCCGGAAAAGTTAAGGGGGAATTTGTAATAATTGTTTATTGAAATATGGAAAATAAATTTTACATCACAACAACGCTTCCCTATATCAATGCCAAGCCACACATTGGCTTTGCCAAAGAAATTGTAGAAGCCGATGTTTTGGCGCGCTATCATCGTTTTTTGGGCGAAGAAGTTTTTTTTAATACCGGAACGGACGAGCACGGACAAAAAATTTATCAAAAAGCGATTGAATTAGGAATGGATGTGAAAAAATATTGCGATAGTATCGTGCCGGAATTTGATAAATTAAAGCATTCGCTTAATTTGAGCTTTGATAATTTTATCCGAACGACAGACGAACAGCATATTAAGGCTGCACAGGAATTTTGGAAGCTTTGCCAAAAAAACGGAGATATCTATAAGAAAAACTACAAAGTCAAATATTGTGTTGGATGTGAGCTGGAAAAAACTGACTCGGAATTGATTGATGGAAAATGCCCCGATCATCCTGGTATGGAAATTGAAATCATCGAAGAAGAGAACTACTTTTTTCGTTTTTCCACTTATCAAGAAAAGCTTTTGGGGCTATATAGAAATAATCCAAATTTTGTTGTGCCACAGAAAAGAATGAATGAAGTGCGCAGTTTTGTGGAGCGGGGGCTTGAGGATTTCAGTATTTCTCGACTTAAGAGCAAAATGGCTTGGGGTGTGCCGGTTCCGGGTGACGATGAACAGGTGATGTATGTTTGGTTTGATGCGCTAGTGAATTATATTTCCACATTAGGTTGGTCAAATAAATTGGAAAATTTTGAAAAATTTTGGCCGGGAATGCAAGTTTGCGGAAAAGATAATTTGCGTCAGCAATCGGCAATGTGGCAGGCGATGCTTATGTCTGCGAAATTGCCTAATTCTAAGCAAATTTTCGTGAATGGTTTTATTACTGTCGATGGACAAAAAATGAGTAAATCTCTTGGCAATGTTATTTCGCCCTATGAAATGGTGGAGAAATTTGGAACGGATGCAACACGTTATCTGCTTTTGGCGGGAGCAAATTTTGGCGAGGATTTTGATATCACTTGGGAAAAACTGATTGAGAAATATAACGCGGATTTGGCAAATGGGTTGGGGAATTTGGTTTCACGAGTAATTAAATTATCAGAAAATATCGAGTTGAAGGTTGAACCTTCGGAAATCGAAGGTTCAACCTTCGAAAAACTGATTGACAATATTGATTTGAATCAGGCACTAGAGTATATTTGGAGAATTATTTCCGATAATAATAAATTTATCGGAGATAATAAACCTTGGGAAATGGTAAAAACCGACGAGATTAAATTTAAAGAAGTGATGGAAAAACTACTTTCTGATATAAATCTAATTTCAGTTTTACTTTTGTCTTTCATGCCTGAAACTTCGCAAAAAATTAAAAAAGCTCTGGAAACGAAGAAGCTGGAAGAGGTTTTGTTTCAAAGGATAAAATAACAAATAAATCAACAAATCATATGTCAGAAGGCGCTGGACAATTTAATTTTGCGGAAGCTTTAAAAAAACAACAGGATTTTGAGGCTTTGGATTCGGAGGGGAAAAGAAAAGTTGTAGATAGGGAACAGGGAGAGGCAGAATGTGTTAATGATGAGTTGAAAAATGGCGGGGATTATTCAAAAGAAAAGATTGATTATTTTGTAAACAAAGAAAGTA
>JAJYBE010000002.1 GCA_021779205.1 bacterium | reverse complement strand
TTTAGTAATTGTTGATTCTAAAACAGACACAGCCAAACTCATCACGTAGATTTTTATAAAAAATATTACCAGCGCGAATATGCTACTTTGCAAATCAAATGTTCTGGAAATTCCCCATGGAAAAAATAAATTGACCCCCAATGCCAAAAAAATTAAAAACTTATTGGCAGCAGACCACTCAATTAATGCGAGGCGCTTGCCGGAATATTCCAAAATCATCGCTTCATGAATCATTGTTAATTCCAAGTGCGTGGCAGGATTATCAAAAGGAAAGCGACCGGCTTCCGCAAGCATTGCAATCACAAAAGCGGAGAAAGCCAAAAAAATCGGAGCAAACGAAAATAAAGACATTTGCGAAATAAATCCGGAAATAGTGAAAAGATTAGTTGAGTGAGCAATAAAAGTTACTGCCAAAATAGAAAGAATCAAGCCACCTTCAGTTAATGCGGAAACCGTCATTTCACGACTTGCGCCAAACCCACCGAATCCACTACCGACATCCATTCCTGCAAGCGCCAAAAAAAATGTGCTTAATGCCACTAAATATACAATAACCAAAAAATCACTCATGCTATTATTTGAAAATACCGTGCTGAAAAGCGGAATACTGGCTCCAATAATCAATGTGATAGAAAAAATTAGATATGGCGCAAAACGAAAAATCCGAGAAGCATCAGTGCTGATAATTTCATCTTTATGAAATAATTTCCAAAGATCAAAATAAGGTTGAAAAATACTTGCGCCAACCCTGTTTTGCAAGCGCGCTTTAATTTTTCGCACCAATCCGATAAACAGTGGCGAAGCAACCGGAATTAAAATCAATTGAATTGTCCAAATAATAATTGTCAAAATATTCATATCAAATTACTAAAAATAATAACAATAATAACAATGTCAAAAAAATATATAAAATATAGGTATTGATATTTCCACTTTGTAATAATTTAACTCGATTAGATATTTTTGTTACCAAGGCTTGCGCCGGATAATACACGCGTGTTCCCCAAAAATCTTCAACTTCCAATTTAACTAGATTTTTCTTGGCAAAATAACGCATATCGGCATCACGATATTCAATCGTATTTTGCTTTGTCGGACGCAAAATTCCTCGAAAAATAACCACTATTGAGCGAGAAAAACCGGTTGCTGTAATTTCCATTCTTGGAGTAAGCTCAGTCCCACAATCCCATGTGCAACCAGTTTGCACTTTTCTTTTTTTCGTTAACGCAGAAATTAAAACGATTACCAAAATTAGCACGCACGCAATACTTATAAAAATTACCGGCATTGAAATGATTTCCAATTTTCTTTGAATAATTGAACTGTTTTCAATTTTTTTTGCGTCAAAAACATTCAAGCTACCGGCAATGTTTAAAATAGTTCTTGAAATCGGATAGGCAAAAACTCCAAAAATCAAAGTAAAAATCGCCAACATGCCCATGCCAATGCGCGACATCACACCGGATTCTTTTATTTGTTCAACCTTTTTATTGCGCGGACGAGCCAAAAATATCGCTCCAAAAGCTTTAACAAAACAAGCCGCCGCCAATCCGCCAGTAAAAGCCAACGAACCAGCCGCCAAAATAAATATCCATTGAGCTGAACTGTTTAAATTAGCAATACCGGAAAATAAAGATTGATATGTCATCCACTCGCTAAAAAATCCATTAAATGGAGGTAAGGCGGAAATGGCTAATGACCCAATTAAAAAGAAAAGGGCGGTTTGTGGCATATATTTAATTATGCCGCCATATTCTTCCATGTTGCGAGTATGCATTTTTGAAATAACCGAACCGGCACCCATAAAAAGTAGGGATTTAAAAATTGCATGATTCAGTGTATGGAAAAGTGCCGCCGCTAAAGCTAATATCGCTAATTCCTTAAGGTTAAGCGCTAAAAAAATCAAAGAACTTCCCACTCCCAAAAGAATGATTCCGATATTTTCAATACTATGGTATGCCAAAAGCCTTTTAATATCATGTTCAGTAAGCGCATACAGGACGCCCGCCAATGCAGAGATAGCGCCAATCAACAAGACCAACTCGCCCCACCACAATGGAACGCCAGGCAAAGTATCAATAAAAATACGAATAAACATATAAATTCCAGTCTTAATCATGACTCCGGACATTAAAGCACTGACATGACTCGGAGCAGCCGGATGGGCACGAGGAAGCCAGATATGCAAGGGAATGATTCCTGCTTTAGTACCAAATCCGATCAGCATCAATAAAAAAATAATATTTTTCATTACGGGTGAAATCGTTACTAAATTTTCTTTTATTATCGTAAAATCAAAAGAACCACTAACTGAATAAAGCAATAAAAATGCCAGCATGATAAAAGCTGTGCCAATATGCGTCATAATAAAATAAAGCGATCCGGCGCGCACATTGTCAACCTCCTTGTTTTCAAAAATAACCAAAAAATAAGAAGCACAAGACATAATTTCCCAAGCAATCAAAAAAAATAAAGCATTGTTAGCACTTACAACAAGAAGCATTCCGGCAATAAATAAATTATAAAAAAATCCCAATGTTCCGATGCTATACTTTCCGTAATAATGCCTTACATAATCAATTCCATAAACTGACGCCAAGATTGTAATCAATGAAATAATAAAAATAAAAAAGGCGGAAAGAGGGTCAATTCTCAAAGAAAAAGTCAAAAGCGGCAATGTAGAATTGGCGCTAAAATTAGCAGTCATTCCAAAGAATAGCACCGAAATAGCCACTACCAAACCAAAACAAGCCGCAAAAATTGCCATTACACCACTCCACCAATTTGCTAACACATCATTTCTTCTCATTAATAATGAGCCGAATGCGCCAATAAACAATAGCGCTAATGCCATAAAAAAATTCATTTGAACAAAACTGAAATTAAACATATAATATTGAAACAAAAAAAACTTACTCTATGCTTTTTACTCTTTCTTTATTTTTCTTTTCAACTAAATCAAGAATTTTCAGAAGATGCTTGATAATTGTTTTTGGAGAAGGTGGATCGCCAGGAATCTTAAAATCAACAGGAATAACCTTATCCACACCATCCATAACCGCGTATGAGCCTTTGAATATTCCACCATCAATCGCATCATCCCCTACCGCTACTACAATTTTTGGATTAGGTGTTGCTTCATATGTTTTTATTAGCGCTTGCCGCATATTACGCGAAACAGCTCCGGTAACCATAAGCATATCGGCATGCCTGGGAGATGCGACAAAATGAATTCCAAATCTCTCAACATCATAATAAGCATTGCTCAAAGCTGTTAATTCTTGCTCGCAAGCGTTAGTTGATCCCGCATCAACTTCACGAATAGCTAATGATCCTTGAAAAATATCTTTTATTTTTTTTGTCAAACGCTTTCCGACTATTTCTATGTCATTATCGACAATTAATTCATCCGCATCAATTACGGTTCTTGGCGTAGAAAAAATTTTTGAGTATAATTTGAACATTTTTTTACTGAATAAAACAAAAAACGCAACAAACCGCACCAAAACACATTCGGGCGATTCTTGCGAGAATATGAGCTAACCAAAACCTATATCAAATTAAAGATTCTGTTACTTCATTAGTATAATCTTCTTTTTATTTTTTGACAAGTGCCCCGTCGTCTTTAATTTCTAAATAACGCCACTTGCAAGAAAAAATTACAAATCCACATCAACTATTTTTATTCTAGCAGTTTTTCCACCGATAATTGTTATGGCGCTTTTAGAAACTCCGAAATATTCCGCCAAAAGTTTGATCAAAGCCAAATTAGCCTTCCCGTCCACTGGAGGAGCAGTCAATTTCGCTTTATACTCACCTTCATTAATTTTTTCCAAACTATTAACGGAAGCGCGAGGAATAACTTTAAGATAAATTCGCATAATAAAAAAAGATTAGCTTCTGATTCCCATTTTTTGAAAATGATGTTCGATAGTTTGTTTTATTTTTTCCAAATCAATTTTTTGATTTTTTGTTTTTTTTCTTAAATTACTATCCAAAATAACCGCATCTCTGTATTCTTGCAAATAATACGCTTTGGATCCGGACAGCCAATTTGCAATCGCTAAAAAATCAACGTAATCGTGAATTCCCGGGACGACTGTCGTGCGAAACTCATAATCAATAAAACTATTCCTGATCAATTCAACACTGGCTTTTATTTTCTCAACATCAACATTCACACCAACTGTTTCACTATATTTTTCCGGACTATTCTTAATATCCATTGCTACAAAATCCAATAATTTTAAATCTAACAAGCATTTCAGCACGTCGGGTCTTGTCCCATTAGTGTCCAGTTTTACAAAAAATTCACACGCTTTTATTTTTTTAATAAAATCAACTAAGCCAGGTTGCAGTGTCGGTTCTCCTCCGGTAATGCAAACACCGTCTATTTTTCCTTTGCGTGCCGATAAAAATTTAAAAAAATCCGTTTCACTTTTAGATTCAGATGATGATATTTTTTCAATCTTTCCCATAGCCAATTCCGGATTATGGCAGAAAGGGCAACGAAAATTACAACCAGAGGTAAAAATTGTAGTTGCCAAATGTCCAGGAAAATCAATTAATGTTAATTTTTGTTGACCAGAAATATGCATATTATTTAAATTAAGCCATTCCGCTTGGAAAGCGGAATGGCTTACTATCTTTTAAATTTAACGACTATTATTTTTCACTCTAAATTCTTTGCGATCAGAAAATTCCGCTTGCTTTCCATCATTCCATTGAGCTATTGGACGGATATAACCCACTACGCGCGAATATATTTCCGTTCTTTGCTCTACCACGCATTTTGGACAGAATTGATGCTCTCCCTCAAGATAACCATGCACCGGACAAATACTGAAAGTCGGAGTAAGTGTGAAATAAGGCAATGCATAATTTTCGGCAATTTTGCGAACCAATTTTTTAGTCATCTCAATATCCCAGATTCGTTCACCCAAAAAACCATGCAATACTGTTCCTCCGGTATATTTTGTTTGCAAATTATCCTGCAAATCCAACGCCTCAAAAATATCTTCGGTAAAATTAACCGGCAGTTGCGAGGAATTAGTATAATACGGCTCAGCACCATCTTCTTTCACATTTTTATTGTTGGCAAAAATAATTCCGGGATAATCTTTTTGATCCATTCTCGCCAAGCGATATGCCGTGCCTTCTGCCGGTGTAGCTTCCAGATTATATAGATTATCAGTTTCTTTTTGATATCCGATAATTCTTTCCCGCATATGTATCAAAATTTCTTCAGCTAATTTTTGTCCTGCCGAAGTAGTAATGTCTTTTCCAATTAAATTTAGCAACGCCTCATTCATTCCAATCAAACCGATTGTGGAAAAATGATTCGCCCAATATTGTCCGCGACGCAACTTGATCGGCGCTAAATAAAATTTAGTATAGGGATATAGTCCTCCTTCGGTTAATTTTTCCACCATTATTCTTTTTGTTTCCAAACTTTCCTTTGCCAAATCCATTAAGCGATTAAGTTTTTCAATAAATTCTTTTTTATTTTTCGCCACATAACCCAGGCGAGGCAAATTAATTGTTACAACACCTATCGAACCGGTTAAGGGATTAGCCCCGAATAAACCGCCGCCGCGCTTATGCAGTTCGCGATTATCCAAACGCAAACGACAACACATTGAACGAGCATCGTCCGGATCCATATCTGAATTGATAAAATTAGCAAAATATGGAATACCGTATTTTGCCGTCATCTCCCAAATCGCATCAAACCGCTTGTCTTTCCAATCAAAATCCTTGCCGATGTTATAGGTTGGAATGGGAAAAGTAAAAATCCTGCCATTAGCATCGCCCTCTGTCATCACTTCCGCAAAAGCACGATTAATCATATTCATTTCTTCTTGAAATTCTCCATAGGTTTCTTTTTGCGGAACTCCACCAATGATTGCCACTTCTTTTGCTAAATTTTTCGGACAAGTAATGTCCATAGTGATATTGGAAAATGGCGTTTGAAATCCCACGCGCGTAGAAACATTCATATTGAAAACATATGATTGAATTTCTTGTTTAACTTGATCATAATTCAATTTATCATAGCGAATAAATGGCGCCAATAATGTGTCAAAGTTAGAAAAAGCTTGCGCTCCCGCCACTTCACCTTGAGTCGTATAGGTAAAATTAACCATTTGCCCGAGAATTGCTCCCAGATGTTTAGCTGGCTTACACGCCACCTTTCCCGACACTCCCGTAAAACCGCGACGCAACAAATCTTGCAAATCCCAACCGCAACAATAAGCCGCCAGAAGTTGCAAATCATGAATATGAAAATCACCGCCTTCATGCGCTTGGCGAATTTCTTTTGTATAAACTCTATTCATCCAATATTTAGCACTCACAATGGAAGATATGTAGTTATTAAGTCCTTGGAGAGAGTATGCCATATTGGCATTTTCTTTAACCTTCCAATCCATTCCTTGAATATATTTATCCACTAAATTAACCGCTTCATCCAATGATTGTTCCGCTTCACGATTTTTTCTGTGTTGTTCGCGATAAAGTATATATGCCTTGGCCGTTTCTTCAAAATCCAAAATCATCAAAACTCTTTCCACTAAATCTTGAATTTCTTCAATCTCCGGAACATATCCCTCTTTGTGTTTTTGGGAAAGCAACCTTACCACTTTCTCAGTTATTTTTTTGGCATCTTCCGCTTTGCCTTCTTTTGTCGAAACTAACGCCTTAAGAATGCCACTGGTTATTTTACGCTGATCAAACTTAGCCATTTTTCCATCGCGCTTGATCACTTTTTTAATTTTGGCTTCGCTTACTCTTGATGTTTCGGATTGCTTCTTTTTGTTGTTTTTCTTTTTAATTTTCATACGGTTTTTTTAAAAAATTTATTTATCAAATGTATCTAATTCTTTTTTGAAACTTTCAATGCTACCGAAAGATTTGTAGACACTGGCAAATCTCACATAAGCCACCTCATCCAACAGCCGCAACTTTTTAAGAATAATCTTTCCAATTTCTCTTGAAGTTATCTCTGGTTTTTCTTTTGTGCGAATCTCATACTCTATCTCTCCAATAAATTGAGATATTCTTTCTTCATTTATCGGTCGTTTTTCCAATGCCTTTCTTATTCCTGTTTCAATCTTTAATTTATTATACTCCGCTCTTGTTCCATTTTTTTTAATGACATTTAGGCGCAAAAGTTCGATTTCTTCATAAGTGCTAAACCGAGAAGAACATTTCAAACACTCGCGACGTCGCCGAGTAATTTTTCCCTCGTTGGTTTCTCGCGAATCAACGACTTTCGTTTCCGCATTGTTGCAAAAAGGACAATTCATAATATTTATTATTTTATACTATATATAGTGTAACTAATTGTGATTATACCACAAGCAAAATACTTGGCAAGCAACTTATTTTAAGCGAAAAATCAGAGTTATCCACAATCAAAAAAACACTCCAGTTTCTTGAAGTGTTTTTTGAAAAATTCTAAAAATTCCGACTTCTATTTGTTCTTTTTTTCTTCCTTTGTGCCGGAAGCATTTTCAGGCTCAACAGCCTTAACTACACCATCGACTTTGGTAACATCAGCATCAATCTTATCTTCCAATTGCGATAATTCATTTTCCGACCGCGGAGGAGCAACCAATGCCACTACGGTATCCGGATCAGCCATAACCTTAACCTGCTTGGAAATCTTTAAATCTTTAATACAAATATGATCTTCAAAAGTGTTTAAAGCTGAAATATCCACCTCTATACTTGAAGGCAAGTTTGCTGGTAAACATTTCACTTCAATCATATCCAAGCTTTTAACCAAAACTCCACCAGCCGCCTTCACCGCCAAAGATTCTCCAATATATTCCAATTCGACTTCAGTTTCAATCTCTTCATCCATTTTCACTTGAAAAAAATCGATATGAATATAATTGTCTCTGATTGGATCTTTTTGCGTATCATAAATTAAAACATTTCGATCGTCTTTTTTGTCGATTTTAAGATCGATTATCGTGCTTTCTCCGGACTTTCTAACCAGTCGCTTAAAATCCAATGCACTAACCCAAATATTTTTTGACTCAATTCCCCGCCCATATACAACAGCCGGAATTAATCCTTCTCGCCTACCCTTATTTGTCTTTCTACCTAAAACATCCCTTCCGGATGCTTCCAATAAAATTTTTTCCATTATTTTTTCGCTCTACCTGCTTCAATTATTACATGAAACCTCTCAAGCGGATTAAAAAATTAATTACCCAAAAACCGTTTTTTTATTATGCGTTATACGATAAATTTCCAATACATCATCGGCATCAATCGCTTTTTTACCAAATATATCACGCACCTCGACACCATTCATGTCCGTTACCATTCCGATGCTCATCATGCCTTGTTCCGTCTGAGAAAGAAAAATCAAAGCCGAAGTTAGACATTTTTGACAAGTCGCATGAAAAATCGTACCATTTTCCCGCTCACCAACTAAAATAATTCGCTGATCATCAAACACAGATGAACAAACAGAGCAATTTAGCGCCAAATCTAAATTTTTTCTTTTTTTTAGCATATTTATTTAATTTATAAACCCTAAATAAAATACCCATTCAGCATAGCACAAAAAAAGCTTTAGTCAAACGATAAGCACTAAAATAATAAAAAACATTCTTCGTATTATTTTCCATAACATTCCTTGCAATAGTCGGGAATCTCCTTATCAAGCAAAGATTTTCTTAAATTTTGATACATTGTTCCATTCCATATTTGAGAAAATTCTTGGTTAAGGATATTTCCCATATATGCAACCTTGGGATCGGCAACAATGCAACAAGACGAAACATCTCCGTTTGAAGCAATATAGATCGATTTCCATGGCCATTGACAAAGACTTTTCGCATCAGGTTTCAAAACACCCATACCGGCTTGAATTGAAAATTTTAATTTTATTTCTTTGGCAAATTTTTTAGCCTCTTCCAATTTTATAAAAACATCATTATTTTTATCTTTAATTTTTAAATTATTTATTTTTTCTTTCCAATTATTTTTTCCTCGATAGGAAATATGCGACTGAACAATCAATTCATCGGCTCCTGCCTCCTTAACCAATTTCAATACCGGGATAAGCTGGTCAATATTATTATTAAAAAGCAACATCCAAACTCCAATATGCAATTTGCTTTTATTTTTATTCTTTAATTCAACGAGTTTTTTTAAATTATCAATCACTTGATCAAGCTTTCCATTCACTCGATATTTCGCATAATTTTTTGAATCTGCCGAATCAATAGAAAAATATATTCGATCCAAGCCGGATTCTATTGTTTTTCGCGCTCGATCTTCAGTCATCAGCATCCCGTTAGTTACGGTTGAAACATAAATGCGTTTCTTTTTGGCATACTTAATCATTTCAAAAAGATCCCTTGAAAGAAGTGGCTCGCCCATTCCTTGCAGATTAAGCTTGAGAACATAAGGCAATTTATCTATAATTTTTCGAAATTGAACCAATGTTAAATTAAGGCTGCTTCTTCCCGCGACCAATTCTTTCCTATGACACATCACACAATTTAAATTACAAGAGATTGTAGATTCAATATCGGCGAAAATGGGGGAAAAGTTTACTTTATTTTTTTTGGGAAAACAAAAAACCTTAAGCAGATTTGCCAATTTCCCGGGAGAATATAAGCAACTCAAGATTATACTTAAAATAATATTTTTTTTACTCTGCATATTTTTATTTTATAAACGAATTAAATAAATTTATTAATTTTTCCAAATATTTTTTTTGACCAAACTTTTCATATGCCCCTTCTTTTATCGTTTTTTTGGAAAAACTGATTTTTCCCTCAATTATCTCTCTGATTTTAGCTTCAAGTTCAAAAACATTTTCACAAATAAAACCGGATTTTCCTTGTTCAATTATCTCCGCAAAAGCACCACTATTTAGCCCGAAAAAGGGTTTTCCCGCACTTATGGATTCCAAGGCGATAAGCCCGAAAATTTCCGACAAATGAGAAAATGATACACAAAAATCAGCTCTATTTATATATACCTTGAGTTGTTTTTGATTCAGATAACCCAAATAAACTATCCGATCATCTGAAGGTATTTCAGTGTCATCCTCTATCTCTCCAGCTAAAAGTAATTTTATTCTACCAACTTTCCTAAAAATATCCAGCATTTCCGGCACACCTTTTTCTTTAGAAATTCTGCCAAAATAAAAAGCGTACCGTTCCGAAGTATTGTCAATTTCTTCTTTTTCCAAGCGGTTATCAGAAGTAATATTTAAAATAAAATGCGGAACAACAACAATTTTATCTTTTGCAATTCCCGCTTTTATTAATTTTTCCGCCATAAATCGACTGGGAGAAATAAATACATCCACCGCGCTTTTCCAGTCAATAAAATCTTCGAAGTAACTTTTTGAAACCAAAACCATTCTTTTGAATACGGTATATTTTTTACTCAAAAAAATAAATTTCCAATATTTTTCGCCAACCGCCTCAAGATATTCTTCACGATCAGGAGAAATAAGCGCATAATCATGGACCGTCATTATCAAGGGAATTTTTTTCTTTTTTATTTCTCCAATAATTGAAAAAGAAAGTTGATGATAAATATTATGAAAATGCGCGACTTCCGGTTGAAAATCCGCTAATATTTTTTTTATTTTATTTTTCGCTTCGAAAGAATAAAACATTCTGAATATGCCTTTGATTTTTTGCCAAAGTGTTGAATCATTTTTATTATATCCGACATAGCTGACAAAATATTTTTGCCAAGGCGAAAAAATATTCTTTGAACTTTCCATCGAAAAAATCGCCACATTGTGTCCGGCCGATTCAAGCAACGAAACAACATCCAGAAAATGCCGATCCGCGCCACCTTTAGCATAATTATATTTATTTATCTCCAAAATTTTCATAATTTTTTCCTTCTTTTTGCATAGATCGAATAAGTCCGAGTCCGATCCAAAAAAACATTGATAATAAATTTGTTTCTAAATATGGCTGAAATGCAAACGCCACCAAATAGACCACTAAAACGCTAAATAACGCTAACTTATAAAAATTATGCCTAAAATCATCCGCCCGTATCAGCATTCTAAAATGCATCCAAATAAAAGTGGCAAATAAGCCAAAACCTAAAATTCCAAATTGCACAAGAATCGCCAGAAAAGAATTATGCGCATTTCTGATTTCAACAAAAGCATGATATGTTCCATTTTCCATAGAAACAACTTGTCCGGTACCAATACCAAATATTAAATTTTTCTGATATTTCTCCCAGACGCTTTTCCACACAATCGCACGCCAAATAAAACTGTCATCTTGATTGGCATTGGCAATAGAAATACCTCTTTGCGAGAGAGCCTGTCCAACACCGGAAAATAAATCGTTTAGCTTTGATTGTGGAGACATTAAGGCTGTATAGAAAAATAATAAACCAAAAATCGCAAACGAAAAAAATATTTTCCCGATCAATTTTTTGCCGGCAATTTTTTGTTCTTTTTCCAAAAAATAATAAACTAAGCCGAGGGCTAACGCCAAAGCCACCCAAAGATGACGCATCATCGTGCCTAAAATTCCCACCGCGAACACTAAGCTAAGAACGATCGGCCATTTTTTTTTGTAAAAAATCGCAAAAAGTAGCACTGGAATAAAAATTAAACTAAGATAAAGCCCGTGAGGAAAAGCTAAAATTCGCACGCCTTCAGTGGAAAGAGGTGTAAACTCTGTCCATAACCCTTCTCCGTTAAAAATTCCAAACACGACGAAACCCAAAATTAAAATTGCTCCGGTAAAATAAAATTTAAAAAAACACTTCAATCGCTCGCGATTATCTATGGCAAAATAAGTCAAAAAATAAAGCAAACTATAAAAAACATAATTTTTAAGCGAACTGAAAGACAAATAAGCATCAGAACTAAAGATATAAACGCTTAAAAAATAATATAAAATATTGAGCCCTATAAAAGCCACAAAGATGCTGTCAATTGCCTGTATTTTTCCTGACAACTTTCCATTTTTTTTGAAATATTTAAAAAATAAACCCAAAAACATTCCCAAAATAATAATATCCGGCAAAAATATTTTATATTCTATTTTGCCAAGCACTAGTGGTGAAAGAGTAAAAAAGCGCTCAAAAATCAATGTCAAAAAAACCAACACGAACAATCCACTTGCCGGATAGGCTACTGCTAAAACAAAAGCAACCCCCACTGCCAATAGATAAAGTGGCAAAATAAAACCAACAAAAAAATTAGCTAAAATAAATAAGCTCAAAAAAATAATACTGAAAATTGCACTGATTGTTTCGGGTTGGATTGGGTTTTTTTGGTTAAACCTAAGCATAAATTCGTGCTATTCTTGTTATTTTCACAACTCGCTATCATAGCATATTTCCCAAAAAAAATCAAGCCCCAAAAACCATTAGGTTTTTGGGGCTTGGACCGAACTATTCACTGAACAGTCCGGGTTAAAAATTGAAAGTTATGGCCGGATCATGAAACAGCACCCGGCCGGGTTTTCATTTGGTGGGGATGGGCCCTGTGTACTGAATTCCGGCACCACCCCCAAGCCTGATGAGCTTGAGGTTTTTCCCGATTTTTACTCTGGCGCTGGGAATCCAGAGCCAGTCATTATATTTCTCATACTGCAGGTTGAAAACATTCTGTTTAGCCTGCAGTCCTTCAATATCCAATTGAAAGCTGTTGTTTTTCAATGGGGTTACAACATTTTTGGGACACCCTATCTCATTATTTACTTCATCCGAGCAATATTGAACCGCTCTAACAAGACGCGTTGTCCCTGAAACCGTCACAACCGCGTTATCATCGGCACTGATGGTTATATCCGTGTTAATCATAATTGGCGTCGCGTGAGCGACACCGGCGATTACCGTGATGGCAATTGCCATCAATAAACTCATCATGATATTTTTCATTACTCCGCTCCTTCCTTTTTAAAGGTTCTATTTTTGTCGAGAAGCACAATGCTTACTCGAACATTTCATAATATATCAATTCGCCATCGTTTGTCAATACCTAAATATTTTCAAACGATGGATAAATTTTTCACAAGGAATTTTTTCACAAAAAATTTAATACGTTTTATCTTCATCATCCCCGCAATTCATTCAAAGCCTGCAAAATATTGCAGACAGTGTGAACGCTCAACCACCCTCTCGGCAGTGGAATAATTAAATAAAACTAATTAAAGTTTTGGAAATTAAATTCCACTACCTTTTACAACTTATGGAGTTCATAACTTCCTTCATATGATCCGCTTGGTTGGTTTTTTGTTTGGTGGTTTTTTGAAATTGATTTCCACCGATTCCATAGCCAACCAATTTCACTTCATTTTGCCGATGGTTGTCATACCACTTTTCAATTGGTTTGGTAATTTCCCATTTGACACACAACAGCCCCACCGGATTTATCGCAGAATATATTTTTGCCTGCACACCCAGTGCTACCGTTCCCCAATCATTTTTTAACTCATGGCGAACTTCAGCACCGGCCACTCCCGGCATCCAATAATCCCAGCCTTCATAATCAAGACCGGCATATCCGCGCAACACCCAAGTGCGAGCAAATTTATAGTCGAGCCCTACCAAGGCTTCGGTATAGGTTCTTGATGACGGACTTGTATCGGAAAAACTACTTCCGATGCTTTGATTGCCAAGTCCTAACCAACTTTCCACCGTGACAAATCCCCACAGTGTGTCATAGACCAGTTCTCGGCGATACTCCGCATATTCACCAATAACCGGTCCAACTTGGTTAATATGCCAGTCGCGATCGGGATTTTCCCAATGCGACCGCTCAAACCCCGCTCGCCCTTTGACTATCCACTGACGAGCTAATCCGGTTTCCTTGTCAGCCCAAACTCTCTTGATTCCGAACTGACCGGCAAAACGACCACCGTCTCCCTGACTTGGAAGATCGGAAAGATTATACTCATAGAGGCTTCCCAATATACCAAGCCCCCAATAATATTCAGAGGAACAATCTTCTGCAAAATTTTTCCAATAAATCATTTCGCCGAAAACCCCTTTTCCTCTAATAGAGCCTTTTCCTCCTCCTAATCCACTGCTTAAATAAACTCCAGTGTCAGTTTCCAAATCATCATGACACTTGGAGCAAGGAGGTTTCTCAGTTTCTGCTTCTGTCATTTCCGGAAAAATAACAGGTGTTGATTTTTCCTGCTGAGCTTCTACCTGTTGCTCTACGGTTTGATTGCCCTTGGGCACATAAACCTCGCGAGGACTGATATAATTTCCGCAGTTCAGTGCGTCCAATATAATCTCACCTGTCCATGCCCTCCATAACTTGGCATGGATTCCGCCGGATTTAACCTCAATCAAAACTCCGCCCGTCCAAACTTTATTCTTTCTAAACGAAACGGATTTTACAATCGTTCCATCTGGCAAGTAAATATCTCCTGCGCAGAGGTTATTTTCTTTTGCGGCCAAAATAGACCGCGCACCTTCTTGTGAAACGCCATGTCTCATGATATTACTCATGTGACGAGCGTATTCCTTTGCGGTCAGCTTTTTCTGCACCCCATTCACTCGAGGCGCAAACGGATTACCCATTTCATGTCTATATACATGAGCATATCCAAGACCCACGGCAAACACTTTCCGTCGATCATTTTTTTCAGTTCCCTTTTCAGGAACCTCTATTTTTTGATCGACCATAATAATATTAACATTCTTGATTCCATTGATCCGAGCAAGCTCGAAAATGGAAGATCCATTAGCCTTGGCAATTCTGCCGAGCGTATCTCCCGGCACTACTGTATATATCTTAGCCTGAGCTGGCCAAGCGATACACAGCAGGATTGCCATAATCAGAAAACTTTTAATTTTTTTCATGCTTATCCTCCTGCTGTATTAGTTTAGTTTTTTGATTTGATCACCATTTCATGTTGGGCGATCCCATAGCGGCACCAACATTATTTGCAATAACATCTTGTAAAATCATACCGATTGGATTGGTCGAAATTACCCAAGGCTGCCCAACCAATCTCTGAGAATAGGTGTACCCTGGGTTAATTGAAACTATTTCGTCAAATCGTTTTTCATCAAGCGGAGTTAAGATATATCCCCGTGGAGAATCAAATCGATTCCACTTGCTAATCTCATTGATTAGCTTATTCGAAGGCCTAAATTCCGAAAGATTGGTGCCATATTTCTCAATCAAATCTTTCCGATAAGCCACATCTGCCATTAGCCTTCCGCGATCGACATTAACACCTTTCGCATCCAACTTAATGCTATAAACTTTTTCAGCCATTGTCGATAAAAGCAATGCCTTAGCATTTTTCAATGCCTTAGCAATATCAACTAAAAGCTCCGTTTCGCCATCGCCAAATGCCACCAACTGCCCCAAATATTCAAATCCTTGAGACAGAACAATTGCATACCACTTAATTCTTTCTGGTATGTACCGTTCATTTTTAAGCTCCTCAGGAAATGGAAATGGTACTTTATATACGCTAAACTCACCCCGCAAAAGTGCGGGGGTCTCCTTAACTCCCACCGAGTCAAAAGGCTCAATGAGTAAATCACCGAGCACAATCTTTGAAATATCCTTGTTAGCATAATTTTTCATATACTCCTTTGGGATATTTAAATTAGCTTGGCTGAAATTCCCATTAAACCTCATATTCGTAGCCGCACAACTTGAAAAAATGGCAGCTACCACAACAACCGATACTATTTCTTGAATTTTTCTCATCTGCCATTCCTCCTTTTTAACTTAACATCATTTAATTTTTAACGAACATTCCATAACCATCTTATGCCAATTTCGAAAAAACGAAACTGGACAAAAAACAATTATTTCTAGTTTTTTTCTGCCAATTTACTTTTCCAATAATCACCCTTTTCATCAAAATAATCATTTTTTTTATCATTACCGGAAAAATTACGCGTAAAAGTATTTTTACCAAAAATATCAAAACCGCTTCCTTTTTCAGCTTGTTCGGACTTATAATAAAAAAACATGAATGCCAATATGAATCCGATAATAAAACCGCCAAAAACAACTGCCAAAATTTGAATGACGCTTGGATTTTTTTCCACAATCGGACCGCTAAGGACTCGAATTTCAATATTCTGCCCTTGTCCCAAAAAAAGAGAATATTTATTAGTCAGCACACTCACTATCGCATTAGAAACTTCCGTTCCTTGTTTTTGCGAATCAGCGTAAACATCCACTGTAATAATTCCAACATTGGCATTTTTTTTCAACTTCACAATTCTTTGCCATTCTTTTAAGCGATCAGCTTCATTGGTCGGTAAAAAATTAGTTGAAACAAGATTAGCATTTTTAATTTCTTCCAAGAATTTTTCACTATACACCGCTTCCATTAAAATTCCACTCAAATAATCCGTTGATTTTGACAATGCGTAATAATCACTTGTCGCTTGTTGATTTTGCACAAGCAAAAGATCGGTGCTGGCGCGATAATTCTTTTGCGTGAAGACTAAAACGACAAAAGATGCCGCTGCTAAAAATATCCCGACTAAAAAGATATTTTTAAAATTGTTTTTAAGCAATCTAAAAAAAATTTCCAATGTCATATTTTTCCATTAAATATAATTAAAATTCAACAGCTAACTGTAGCATTAAGCACGCTTTTTGTCAAACGCCCGATTACACTAAGTTCAATAATCAATTGTAATACTTTACTAGAAACAACTGCGATAGAATGCATAAAAAAAATCAAAAAAAACGATAACTCAAAATTACCGAATTATATGCACGCATTATCGGCGTTTTATATCACCTTATTGCTTGAATCGCCCTTTGGCTATCGCCGGAAGTTCCCGCTGATTTAAGCGAAGCAATACTGGAAATCAGAGCCGTAGAATCACAATTTATTTTGTTGCCGCTAATATCTTCAAGCTCAACATTATATGGAACACTAGCATCAATAATAAACCCGTAATTTGAAGATGAAATATTTTTTTCACAATTAGAAAGTTGATTAACTGTTGTGAGTCCTCCGGTTAGAATATTTCGCATTACCAATTCCACTCCGCTTTGAGCATCTTGAAAGGCTTGTCCGGAAATATTTTCGCCCATTGATGCTTTTTTTTCTCGAATCGAGACAATGGAAGTGGAAAGAGCTGCAACCAGCATAATTCCTAAAATTATCATCGTGATGACAAGCGCCGATGCTTTATATTTTATCTTTTTTGACATAATTTTATTGAACCACCTTTATAAAACACCTCTAAAATCACGAAAGGAAACGGTTGTTTGCATATACTGAATATTACTGCCAGCTCCGATTTTTATCAAAATAGTCGCCTTGCCTATTTTTTTAGGAGTGACTATTGAAGTTTGGACTATCGAAAAGGAACCACTGACTCCGGATGAAATCAAATCAGAAGCATTGCTCATATTAGGATCGGAGCAAGTTGGAAAAGTAGAGTCTGTTTCAATATCGCTAGGGGCATAAACGACACTCTGCAATTTTCCACTGCCAAAAACATACGCAATGCATTTTCCTTGAGAATTATTAAACATCTTTATCCCATTCGTTATTCCAACAAGTTTTCTGCTCATCCGAATATTTTTTGCCATTGTTTCTATTGCCGCCCTGCCATTTTCCAAATTTTTTCGCACTGTTTCTGTTTTTTGTCCAGAAAAAAAAGCATTTGAAAAAGAAATCGTCGCAACCATTACCACTATAACAAAAATACTCATAGCGATAACCATCTCCAAAAGAGAAAAACCGGCATATTTCTTTTTATTTTTTTCTCGCATCTTTAATTCCATTTGGTTAAAATTAACTTGGTATAAGCGCATTTATTGCCTGCGTTGCAACTGCCTATATCCGGAAAAACATTTCCCCAAATTGTCATACTTATAATTTCCGCTTTCGTGGCACTCGTATTATCTGAGTTTGGACTATATGCCACACTTATTTTTCGTTTAAATTTTGTAGCAACCGCTCCCGTATCTGCTTTGTGAGTATAAAATTTATTTGCATCTAAATTAAGTTGATATGTTCCATCGCAAATTATTTTATCCGTATCATAACTGATTCTGCAATTACTTGAACTTGAGCCGGGAAATGTTGCGCCATCAAAAATTCCCCCGACTGCCCCATTCACTAAATTATTATCTCGCAAACTCTGCACTAATTCCGTTCCTTCCTGCGCCAACATATCGGCAATAATCTGATCGCGGCTATCCATAGAAACCCTCAAATTGGAAATAAATAAAGGCATCACACCAACTATGCCAATTGATAATATTGTCACGGAAAGCATCACTTCAACAAAAGAAAAAGCTGCATATTTTTTTAATTTTATAAATCTTGTTTTCATTTAATTTTCCGTAATTGCGCCGCCTTTGTTGACTATTATTCCTCGCGAATTATTGTCAAATTTAAATGTCAATGTCAAGTTATCGCTGGCTGAACTTAACCGACAATTGCCATAAGGAATATCAAAAGATATTTGCGTTCCCTGTCCCGCACTAAGCATCACCCCATTTTTAAATTGATAGTTTTCTATTAGATTGTTGCAATCGACATCGGTATCATTCAAATTACTGCAAAAAGAATAGTTTTTTCCATCTACTGAAAATTTAACGCCATAATATTTTGGCACAATATTTCCCTGCTTTTTACCCTGAAGCGCATAACTTTGCGCTAATTTTATAATCGATTCCGTTTCTGCCTGCGCTGCTTTAAGCTTATTTTGATCTTGCCCTGATTTCATTGAAGTAATCGAAACAACACTCAAAATACCAATTAATGCCACAACAATCAATATCTCTATGAGTGTAAAGCCTTTTTCTTTTTTTTCTTTTTTTTTGATCATTCTTTAATCTTAAAAACCCTACCCTCATATAATAAAATTAAGGCAAAGCCGGTGGTGGACAAGTAACAGTACAGCTAGCACCACAGCTCACCGTGCTTCCATCGCAACAAGTAGTGGGAGCAATATCTGCAGGAACTGACGCGCTACAACTACCATCGCACTGAATTGTTCCAGTATTCGTGTCTCCACAATTATTCGCTCCCGAATAACAAGCAGTGCCAAAATTGGTCGGATCAGTGCAACTCCTCGTATCACTAACTACTCCAGAGCAAGTATCCGTGCAACTTCCTGTCGTGCCGCAAGAGCATGTAGGAGCAGGTCCGCACCCATGAGGGTTCCAGCATGAACTAGTACTCCACGACCCACTACCACAAATAGGTACCCAACTTTGAAACCATCCGCAACTATAACCGGCACTTGCGCATGTTGGAGCTGGTGATGGTGCATCCTTATAGCAACATGATTTATTGGGATAACTAATCGTTACTTGATCTGTCGTTGAGCTTGCCTTATCTACTGCCGGATAATATCCGGAATCACAAGATAGGTTGCATGAAACCGTAGCTGTATATGGTCCACAATTTGTCGTATTGTTACAAGATAAACTTGCGCTAAAAGATCCATAACCACCAGTGGGAGTTCCACAACTCTGCAAAGGAGCTGCTGGACAAGTGTGATATGAACAGCGAGGCTCTACCAAAGCTCCTGCGGTTCTGTTTGGCGCATTTCCTACAATATTCATATTTACATTTACAAAATTATTAAATTTCCAGTCTGTGACTGGGAGAAAAGCGTCATATTGAGAGCTCTTATCTTTTGGAGAATTACAATACCCAACATATCTATAAGGATCCTTGCATGTTCTTCCTGGCACGCACATTACTGCTGTTCCACACCAACCCAATCCAGTAGTTCGTGCGTCAAAAATACCAGATGGAACATCGGGAACAACATTATCACGAAAACCTTCTTGATCAGAATTGTCACACAACTCCAAAGCACATGTGTTATCCGAACTATTTGTCCAATGCGGACTAGGCATATAACACTCTGTTCCGTTACAACAATTATAGGAATTTTTGAAAGTTTCTGTTCCAGCCGGCTGATTATTCGAAGTAACACATCCCAATTTATCAAGAGCATTATAGCTTGTTGTGCCGATAGTTACAGTTCCGCTACATTTTGGCGCGCTATCAATTAAAACTTCTTGGGGAGCTTTTCCCGATCCATCATCCAAATAAAGCGAATCCAGACTGAAAGGATTTTTGTGTCTGGCCTTGATAGTGAAATAATATGTCTGACCATATTGATTACTAAGCAAGCTATCACCGTTTTTAAGCAATTTCGTTCCATCTTTTGCAAAAAATTGGTCGTAGGTAGCATCTCCTTGAGGCACTCTTTGCCAACCATAATACTCTCCACTAGACGCGCCAAATGCCAATGACGAATTGATTGATTTTCTGATTTCATAGTTTAACATTGTCGTTGAGTCAAAACCTCTAGCATCTACCTTAATACCTATATCACATTTATTATATGATCCATTGCAAGGGGCATATATGCCATCGCAATTTTTCGCCTCCAAATCACTCACTCCCAACTTTCCATCAATTCTATCAGGCACAGGAGCAAAAATCGTTCTGGTAACATCATTCACTGTGGCGCTGGTTTTAAAATTAAAAATATCGCTAACGCTTTTAGTAGAATCAAGTTTAGTTGTCCCATCTTTTTTATAACATAATGTATCACCGCAAAAACTTAAGGCTGATGTATTTTCCGGAATTTGATTGGATGTTCCATTGTCTAAACTCTTAAACTTATCCAAAAAACTCTCCGCGCTTGAATCTGAATTTTGATATGTCGCATAACCTTTTTTAGAATCTACCGTAAGAACCGTCCCTTGAAGCGAGCGATTAATGATGGCAATCGCCACCATTGAAATCATTAAAAATACGATCAACACGCCGACAAGCATTGAACCTTTTTGATAAATTATTCTCTCATTCTTCATACTTTTTTATTTTATTTCTATTTATAGCCACTGCGCATCGAGACTGTTGTTTGAACGGGAAAACCAGGAAAATTCTTCTTCCAAATGACAATTGTAATGCTTGGAATGGCTGAATAATTTTTTATATAAAAATAACCGCCAATATTACTAATAATCGGGTTTCCTTCTTTACTTAAAATATTCTGACTATTATCAAAAGCATACGACACGGAAGCGCTTTCGCTATTGGGTGTCAAATTAATGCTTGCATTTATTCCATTGCCACTACTATCAGACAAGGTATTGCTCATCCGAATATCTTTGGAAATATAATTTAAAGCTGATGATAACTCTTCACTATTTTCTTGATATTTTTTAATAGCATAGCTACTCTTGAGATATGTAGCAGCCACCGCCATGCTAGCGGCAATCGTTATAGAAAAAACAAAAATAGCCACCAGCATTTCAATTAAAGTCAGTCCGCCTTTTTTTTTAAATATTTCCTGCATTTTTCTTTTTTTATTTTATTACGAAGCATCAGCCCAAGCATATAGAGTATCTTGAACTTTAATTTCATTGTTATCCCAAGTCACACTAACCGTTATTATCCTCGAATCACCACTGCCGGAAAGAATAAAATATCTGTAAAACTTTGTCGCGTGAGCGTTGGAACTGTCATACTGATAAAATTCATCGTTGTTAATATATAATTGCCTTTTATCTTTAGTGTCGCAAGAAATTGAATTTGTCATAGAATAATCTATGCATAAATTTCCATTTGACGGAAAAACATGACAACCAAGCGGATCTCCTGGACAATCAAATGCCTTTCCTGATGTTTTCCAATTATTATCCCTAATATTTCGTACCAATTCAATTTCCTCCTGCGCCAAATTAGTTGCAATAACATAATCTCTTTTATTAAATTCAGCTTTATACATAATTCCCAAAACATTTAAGAAAGCTACCAGTGCGATTCCGGTAATAAAAATAGAAAAAACTGCTTCAATCATCATAAAGCCTTTTTTTCTGACAAACATTTTTTGCTTATTGTTTTTATTTTTTTTTCTCATTTTAATCTATTTTAATCATTCTAGTTGCAAACCGCTTGATATGGTGTAACTATAACAGTTTTTACGCTTCCATCGGATGATGAGCATTTTATTGTTCCGCTAACGCCAACTCCATTGGGTGCTAAATACGAAAATGATGATGATGATGATGAACAAGAAACATCACCCTTGAGCATATAGCTCTCACTAGTAACCGTTCCGCTATTGGGCGTAATTGAAACGTTGATTTCTTTTCCTGATACGGTTACTGTTGCCGATTTAACAGTGCCGGAAACTGCATAATTTCGAGCTTTATTGATATAGGCCGCCACTTGCGAACAAGCATTCCCAACATCAGCGGATTTTTTTGAATTGTTCAAATTTAACCACGAAACAGCACTCAAAACAGCCAAAATGGCGACGACAATCAGTATTTCAATTAAGGTAAATGCTTTTATTTTTTTTGACATATAATAAAAAATATCACTTCCTAAAAAAAATGCAGATACCAACCAATTAGTGGCTCATAATAGAGCATTGTAACAATCGTTCCCAAGACCAAAAAAGGTGCAAAAGGAATTTGACTACTCATTTTCTTTTTTCCTATCACTATCAAAATAATACCACAAATTGCGCCAATCGCAAAAGCTAAAAATAGCCCCAAAAGAATTTTTGGCCAGCCTAAAACCAAACCCAAAAGAATCACTAAGAAAACATCCCCCATTCCCATCCATTTTTCCTTAGAGACTTTGGAAAGCGTAAAGAAAAAAATAAAAGCGCAAAAAGCCGCTAATACTCCGGAGTAGGTTAGACTGTTTAAAATCCCCCCTCTAAAAACGTTTTTTTGCAAATCAATAACCAAATTACCAAAAATCGCAATTCCGACACCTAGCCAAAGCACGAGGCCGGGAATTTCCATATACAGCCAATCATAAACAAAAATCACAATCAAAATAGACGCGATTGCCAGATAATAGGAAGCGGAAAACCAAGTTATCGGATCAGAAAGCACAAAAAACTTCGTTCCCAAAAAAGCAAAAATTACTCCGGTTAGCAATTCAACCAGCGGATAAATCCAAGAAATTTTTTTCCCGCAATCGCGGCATTTTGCTCCAAGAAAAACAAAACTCAAAACCGGAATATTATCATACCAGCGAATCTTTTTTTTGCATTTCGGACAATGCGATCGTCCCAAAAGCGTTTCCGCCAAATTGGTGCGATAAACCACCACATTAAGAAAACTGCCAATAATAAGACCGAAAACAAAAAAAATTGCCAACATAAATTTGAATTATTTTTAATTTTTCAATTATCGCACTCTATTTTTCAGGTGCGCGATTATTCCATCTTGCCGATTATTTTTCAACTGTTTTAATTTTAACATAAAAAAATAAATTTAGCCACTGGCTTGTTTGCGGCAAATGGCAAATTCACAAAAAAATACTCTTACTTGCTTGCTAAAATCACACAACCGCCCTAAAATAAACTCATGCTAAAAAAAACTAAATACCTCCTAAATATTGTTCCGTTAACTAAAATTCCGCTTAATAGGGAGCCGTTTTTTTGCTACTTCTCAACTGAAAATATTTCCGTCGGATCGCTGGTTTCAATACCATTTTCCACAAGAATTATCGAAGGCATTGTCGTTGAAAATAATGCTCGAACAAAAATTTCACCCACACAAAATCTAAAAAATATTGATAAAATTCTGGAAAAAGATTTTTTAACTTCTCAACAAATCGCATTAGCGGAATATCTTTCTGTTTATTATTTTGCTCCATTGGGAACAGTACTTAAAAATTTCATCATCAAAATAACCAAGGCGAAAATCAAAACAACAGAAAAAAATAAACAAAAAACGCCTAACCCGCCAACCATTGATTTGACTCTCGCCCAAAAAAAAGCAGTGAACGCTATCACGCAAGGCGCTGAAAAAAACAAATCGCTTCCCTACTTGCTTTATGGCCCTTCGGGATCGGGCAAAACAGAAGTGTATATTCATTCCATTCTTAAGCTAAAAAAACACGACTCGCAAAATCAATTCCTGGTTCTGGTGCCGGAAAAAACATTGACTCCTCAGGCAATGGAAAGATATGGCGACTATTTCAATCCGGCAGAAATCGTCCTTTTTAGCAGTAGTCTGAAAAATAGCGATCTATATTCCAATTGGCAAAACATAAAATCAGGAAAAGCAAAAATAATTATTGGAACACGAATGTCTGTCTTCGCCCCCTTTAAACAATTAGCGCTAATTATAGTTGATGAAGAACAAGACATGTCTTTCAAACAATGGGAGAAAACTCCCCGCTATGATGCAAGAACCGTGGCAGAAAAATTGGCAAAAATCAATGATTGCAAAATAGTCTTCGGATCAGCCACGCCAAGCATAGCCTCTTTTTATCAAACACAAATCAATAAACGCCAACTATTGAAATTACCGGAATTGGAATTGAAAAATCTTAAAAAACCACCGCTCACAACAACTATCGTTGATATGCGAAAAGAACATTGGATAAAAAATTATTCTTGCATTTCCAAAAAACTAAAGGCAGAAATTGCCTATGCGCTTAAAAACGGATTGCAAAGCATTTTATTCATCAATCGCCAAGGAATGAGCGCTTTTTCAATTTGCAATAACTGCAAAACAGTGCTTCGCTGTCCTAACTGCGATCACGCCCTAATCTATAATAATTTCGGAAATTATAAATGCCCTTCTTGCTCCTACATTTCTCCCGTCATTCCGGAATGTTCCAAATGTAAAAAAATTATTTTCAAAAATATCGGATTAGGCACGCAAAAAGTAGAGAAAGAAATAAATGCGCTATTTCCAGCAGCCAAAATTTTTCGTATTGATACGGAAAATGCAAAAGAAAAAGATTTTCATAAAAAAATATATCAAAAAATTTCACAAGGCGAAGCGGATATTGTAGTCGGAACGCAAATGATCACTAAAGGCTGGGGCTTTCCAAAAATGTCTTTGATTGGAATCATTGACGCCGATAATATGCTTGCGCTTCCGTCTTGGAATACACAAGAAAAAGCTTGGCAAGATTTAATGCAAATTTCCGGGCGCGTTTCTCGCCCGGGGGCAATATTTCCCGGAACGGTTATTATTCAAACCTATCATCCGGAAAATAAATTATTCAAATCCGTTTCCGAAAAGAATTACATAAACTTCTATGAACAAGAATTGTCCGATCGGAAAATACTGTCCTATCCTCCTTTTAATAAAATTGCCAAGTTGATTTTTCAAGATTATAATAAAAAAAAGGTTGATTTGGAAACTGAAAAAGTTTATCAACTTCTCATTTTTGCTGATAACCGATTAAAAGTAACCGCCCCACAAGATTGTTTTTCCGCAAAAATAAAAGGAAAATTTCGCAAACAGCTGATCATCAAATTCGATTCCTTTTTGGAAAAAAAAATTGCAGCTATTCTAGGCTCGCTTTCCTCCGGTTGGATTGTTGATATCGATCCAATTTCTATTATTTAATTTTTAAAAAAATGACAATTTTGCCAATAAAAATCTACCCGGATCCTATTCTTAAGCAAAAAACGGAAATAGTTAAAAACCCTGCCGATCCTCAAATCCAAGAGTTGATTCTGGATATGATAGAAACGATGGAAGCAAATAACGGCATGGGCTTAGCCGCTCCGCAGATAGGAAAATCTTTTCGCATTTGCATAGTCAAATATGAAAGAAAAATTTATGTTCTCATTAATCCGCAATTTAAATTAAAATCCTGGAGCAAAGAAACCGCTGAAGAAGGCTGCCTATCTTTTCCCGGTCAATTTATTCCGATAAAAAGATCCAAAAAAGTCGTTGTCGAAGCAATCGGAAAAAACGCAAAAGAAATCACCCTTGAAGCAACCGGAATCCTAGCCAGAGCTTTTCAGCATGAAATAGATCATCTTGATGGTATTTTATATATTGACCGCTTAAAAACTAAAAAATAATAAAACCAAAAAAATATGCAACAAAAATCGATTAAATTGCGTACAATTTTTATGGGAACATCGGAATTTGCCAACGCAATTCTGGTTGCACTTATTGAAAATAATTATAATTTAATCGGAGTATACACCCAACCGGATAAAAAAGTCGGGCGAAAACAAACTCTGGAAAAAACTGCGGTAAAAATCACAGCGGAAAAATACAATATTCCCGTTTTTTCACCATCAAAACTTGATGAAGAAGAAATTATAAAGCTAAAAGAGCAAACGCCTGATCTGTTGATTGTCGCCGCTTATGGCAAAATATTGCCGGAATCAATTCTGAAATTTCCCGGATTTGGAGCAATCAATATCCACGCATCGCTACTCCCGAGTTATCGCGGACCGGCACCCATTCAAAATGCTCTGCTGAGCGGAGAAAAAAAAACCGGCGTAACACTTATGCTGATGGACAAAGGAATCGATACCGGTGAAATAATCAAACAACAAGAAATCGCTATCGGTGATAATGAAACCGCCTCTGAATTATCTCAAAGACTATCCGCACTATCGGTCAAACTAATACTGGAAAGCTTGCCGCTCTGGATTGAAAGAAAAATAAAATCAACTCCTCAAAACGAAAAACAAGCCACCCTCTGTCAATTAATCGAAAGAAGTGATGGAAAAATAATTTGGTCCGACTCGGCTCAATCAATTTATAATCGCTATCGCGCTTTTTTTGCATGGCCTGGCATTTTTACTTATTGGGAAAAGAATGGTTCAATTTTACGAATAAAATTAAACAAAATTACTTTTTCCAACGCGAATACAACAGAAAAAAAACATTTGGGAGAGGTTTTTCAAATAGAAGAAAAAATTGCTATTCAAGCAGGTGAAGGTTTGATTTTTCCGCAAGAAATACAAAAAGAAGGCAAAAATAACCTGGACATAAAAAAATTCATTAACGGCAATGCTGATTTTATCGGAAGTATTCTAAAATAATTATTGATTTAATTTATGCAAAACAGTCATTACCAAAAAGAAGGAGAAAAAGAAAATCTCAAAATTTTAGCAATCGGATTTGCTTTAATTGTTTTTGTCGCAGCAATCACTATTTTTAAATTTTATGCCACAAGAAATTCCAACCAGACAACAACAAAAATCAATCAAATAGCAAAAATCGAGACTGTCAACACATCCGAAATCAGCAAAATAACACCGCAAGGCTTGATGAAAAAGATCCAAACTGAAGGAGCGATAAATCTTATTGATTTACGCAATGGAACTGACTATGCAACAGAACACATTGCAGATTCTCAAAATATTCCCTTTTCGGACATACCCGCTTCTCTTGCAAAACTGGACAAGAACAAACCTTATGTTTTTCTTGATTATACTGAGGATGTCTCCACTATCAACTCTGTCGCCAATTTCTTATCCTCCAATGGCTACAAAAATATTTATTATCTTGAAGGCGGTTTTGCCGAATGGAAAAATGGCTTCAGCCCCACTGTAAGCACCGGTAATCCGGCTTCTTTTTCCGATCAAGCAAAAGTAAAATACATCACTCCGGAAGATTTGAAAAAAATAATCGATCAAAAAAATATTCTGATTATCGATGTCCGGGCAAGCCAAGATTTCACATCGGAACATCTCAATACTGCTATTAACATTCCTCTTTCTGAGCTGGAAAAAAGAAGATTGGAAATAAATTCCAATAGAAAAATCATTCTTTACGATAAAACTGGCATCAACTCATTCAAAGGCGCAGTAAGGCTTTTCGATCTTGGATTTTTTAATGCCTTTTCACTTTCAAATGGAATCGATGGATGGAAACAGAAAGGCTTTGAAACAATAAAATAAATTGTTTTTTTAATCAATCGATTATTCAATTATTGCCAAAATATCTTCCGCTTTAAGAATCAAAAAGTCATCTCCATTTATTTTAATTTCCGTTCCGGAATATTTTGCAAAAAGCACGGTTTGATTCTTTTTAACTTTAATTTTGTCACTCTCTCCAATTGCAATAACCAATCCTTCTTGCGGTCGATCGGCATTGGCCGTGTCAGGCAAAAAAATACCTGATTTTGTTTTTTTATCCGCCTTAGCTAATTTTACTAATAAATTTTCACCTAGTGGTTTAATTTTTTCTTTTTCCATATATTTATAAAAAAATTAATTATTAACATTTTCACTTTTCGCACAATCGCAATCAGCAATCTCGTTTTTTTTCACATATGCATATAAAAATATAGCTTGAGAAACAAATAATTTCAAAATCTCCAAATTCTTTGGTTTTTTCTCCTCTTTTTCATCATAACCATCAATCACAAAATAACTTCTTATTTGATTGATTTTTTGTGGAGAAGATACAATCAAACATTTTTTTTGCTTTTTTATATTAACATTTTCAGGCATTTCTATCAAGTCTTTATTTGAGATATGCGTCTTTACATTTTCCAAAACCTTAAACTCTTGCTCGGTTTTTTTTGTTTCCAGATTAACAAAACGCAATATTGTTGAATTAGCTTTCAAAAGAAAATTAGCAGCATTTACAATTGATTCATAAACTTCTTTTTCTTTTTTTGCATCCAATAATGAACGATCCGTCAACCCCAGCGCCACCTCCATTAAAATATCCATCTTGCGATTCACTTCTCCGATATAGCTATAGGAATCCACTAAATCTTTGACTGTTTGATCAATTCTCTTTTGTGCATTTTCTTTTTCTTGTTTTTGAGCCACAACGCGCCGTTCATTGCGAATAAAAGTCAGAAAAGCGATTGAACCTAAAATAAAAATCATCACTTCTTCTGCCCGCTCTTCTTTGAGAAAATAAACCGGTCCGCGAATAATATCCGGAATCATAACCGCAAATAAAAATAAAATGGAAAAAATCCAATACATAAATTATTTTATTAGCATTGTTAAAAATTTTTTTCTCAAACATTCCAAGCTATCCTGATCATAAACAGACACAGCGCATATTTCCAAATCGCCTTTTTCTTTTTTTATTTGTTTGATCTTTTTTTTGACTGATTTTTCATCAAGCATATCCGATTTTGTAAGCAAAATTATTTCTTTCTTTTCTGCTAATTTTTGATCATAATTTTGTAATTCTTTTTTAATAATTTCATAATCGCCAAGCAAGTCATTTGTTTCGAGACTGATGCAATGTGCTAAAATTTTTGTTCTTTGAATGTGGCGCAAGAATTTTATTCCCAAACCCTTCCCCAGCGAAGCACCTTCAATCAACCCGGGAATATCGGCTAAAATAAACCGGTCCATTACACCCAAATTAGGCTCCAAAGTGGTAAAATTATAGTTTCCCACTTTAGCATCGGCCTTCGTAAGTTCATTAAGCAAAGATGATTTTCCCGCATTAGGCAAGCCGACTAAGCCAATGTCGGCAATAAATCTTAATTCGATATAAAAATCAAACTCCGTTCCCGGCTTTCCCAGCTCTCTCTCTTTGGGCGAAGTATTGATTGGAGAACGAAAACTGAAATTTCCTCGACCGCCAATGCCACCTTTTGCCACAAGTATTTTTTGGCCAACCTGCGTAATATCAATTTCTTCCCTTGTTTGTGTATTATGCAAAACACTACCAATCGGAACAGTTAGTACTAAATCTTTTCCACCTTTGCCTTCAGAGTTGTCTTTTTTTCCGTTCTGTCCATTTTCCGCACAGTACTCCTTTTTATGCTTATACTTATTCAATGCCGATAAATTGGATACGCCCTCAAAATAAACACTTCCACCATTACCGCCCTTTCCGCCCGTCGGACCAAGGCTCATTTTAATTTTATTAAAAGCTACCACTCCATCGCCTCCGCGACCGGCAATAACCTTTATTCTAACTTCATCGGTAAACACAATTTTAATTTATTAACCAATTATTTTTTTGGAACAGGATCGTAACCGCCATCACTCCATGGATGACAACGCGAGACTCTTTTCAATCCCAGCCACCCACCCCTTAAAACACCAAATCGATCAATTGCTTCATAAGTATATTGACTGCATAGTGGATGAAACCGACATATGCGCTCCGATATAAAAAAAGAAAACAGCCCCTGATCAAGGGAAAGCGTTTTTTGGTATAACTTGATGAGAATTAAAACAATTCTTTTCATCCATTCCATCTTAGCTTTTTGATCAAGTCTTGTCAATTTTTTTGCTTTTTTTAGCCAAAAAACAACTTTCTACATTTTTTCTAAAAAAGAAAATTCTTCGACTCTTTCCGGATGAAAAACAACCTCGGCATTTTTGCCCTCGGAAATTTCACTTAAAAAATCCAAGTCAGTAAACCAATCAAAACTTAACATAAAATCAGATGTTTCAAAGTTAGTTTTTTTAAACAGCCATTGATCAATAACCCTAAGTCCATTTAAAATTTTTCCAATTAAACAAGTGCCTCTAAAATTGCGCCTTCCAAAACGAACATAAAAAATTTCATATTTCGCGCTTAAACCAAGCAATATATTAAAATAAAAAGGAAAATAATGAATATGCTCATGAGAACCGATCCCATCAGGATACCGACCAAAAATTTCTCTGAACTTCTCAATTTGATTTTCCCATTTTAAGACCACTTTTCGTGGATTATTTTCTCCAAAAGTGCAATTCCAAACAAAAAGACAGATTCTTTCCACCATTCCTCTTTCTAGATTACGCTCGCCCTGCCAATAATTAGAATCATATCCTATAAGATGCAAATGAATATCCAGTTTGACGCCTGTCTTTGCCAAATTTAATGCATCCTCTTTTCGAAGACGGTTGTTGATCATAATTTCCACTCGATCTAATTTTCCGGCTTGCGCCAACTTTAAAATATTAGCATTGGCCAACTCGTTTACTCCAAAATCATCAGCAGAAAAAATAATCTTTTTTCTATGTTCTTTTTTTAACATATCTTTATTGCCCAATTTCGCCAGTCAATTGGATTTATAATGCTTTTTACGCGCCGCAATGATCATACTCCCATTTTGCTTGGCTGCTTGATATTGCTCTTCTGAAATTTGACCGCTTTTTCGCATCATTTCCATTGCAGCCAAAAGACTATTTCTGTTTTCAGGCTTAAATACCTCTTGCATTAACTTGGCTTTTTCTTGTGAGCTCATTTTTTCCATTTTTTTCATTGCCAATCTTTGAAGCATATTCATTTTCAAAGAATCGGCTTGCGGATTGTCTTTTTTGTCATTATCCACATCGCTATTATTTTGTGAGACATTAGTTTGATTCTTTTTTTTTCCAAATGGATTCCACATAGATTTATTTCTTTTTAATTTGTAAATTATAACTTGTTACCAATAGCGCCGAAGCGATAAAAATCGATGAATATGTTCCAAAAGTCACCCCAATCAAAAGTGCCAAAGCAAAATATTTAATTGAATCGCCTCCAAAAATATAAATGGCAAGCAATGTCATTATTACCGTAAATGAAGTGTTAATAGAGCGAATTAATGTTTCATTTAAACTACGATTAACAATTTCAGGAAATTGTCCTTTATCAGATGAATTGCGTTGCAAATTTTCTCGCGTTCGATCATAAACCACAATAGTGTCATGCACCGAAAATCCTAAAATAGTAAGCAATGCGGCAATAAAAGGAATGCCCACTTCTATATCAAAAAAATGCCCTAAAACGGAAAAAATTCCCACAGTAATCAAAATATCATGAATTAAGGCAATCACCGCTCCGGCGCCATATTTCCAAGAAGCCACCGGATAGGAAACTCGACGAAAAACAATTGCAATATAAGTCATTATCCCAACTACTGCCCAAAAAATTGCCAAAAGCGATTTTGATTTTAATTCACTAGAAACTGAAGCATTAGCATAGTCGGTTCTAAGATTTTTTGCATCAGTATATTTTTCGCTGATTTCTTTTATCACATCTTGATTGATTTTGTCATCTTCAGAGGCATATCGAATCAATACCGAACCACTGCCGGTTTGTTGAAGCGTAAGACTTTTTAAATTTAAATTTTTAAGCGTATTTTCAATTTCTTGATTTGCCGGAATATTTTTTTCAAACTTAAATTCCATAAGCGTCCCTCCGGTAAAATCAATTCCGAATTTTAATCCCCAGACAAAAAGCGCTAAAATACTCAGAATAGTCAATACTCCGGAAAAAATATAAGCATATTTTGTTTTGGCTATTATATTGAAATTAGACATATAAAAAAATCAATTCTTATTTTTAATATTATTTTTCTTAAGAATTTCGTTATTTTCATCTTTCTTTGCGCCAACTAACCACAACTTATTTTCAATCCAACCTCCCAGAACAAAACGCAAAATAGTTCGAGTGATAATGACTGCGGTAAACATTGACATTAAAACTCCAATAATCAATGTTACAGCAAAACCCTTGACAAATCCCGTGCCCATTTCCATTAAAATAAACGCGGTTATAATCGAGGAGACATTTCCATCGCGAATTGATGTCCATGCTCTTTTAAAGCCCTCCTCGATTGCACTCAAAATGTTGCGTCCCTTGCATATTTCTTCTTTCGTTCTTTCGAAAATTAAAATATTCGCATCCACGGCCATTCCGATTGACAACACAAATCCGGCAATACCAGGAAGTGTCAGTGTAATTTGCCATGGAGTGAATCCTGATAATTTAAAAATGGAAATCATTAATGCAGAATAAATAAGCAAAGCAAAAGAGGCGATTAAACCTAAAAATCGGTAATAAAAAAGCATAAAAATTATTACTAAAGCTAAGCCGATTACTCCCGCTCTCAAACTTTTCTCCAAAGAAGATTGCCCCAATGTCGCCTCAACTGATTGTTGTCCAACCAAGCTTATCGGAACGGGCAAAGCGCCTTCATTTAATCTTTTAACCAAATTTTTCGCTTCATCAAGCGTGTAATTTCCGGTTATCACCGCTTCCCCGTTGGAAACTTCTGACTGCACTGTCGGAGCAGTAATGATTGAACCATCCAAAAAAATTGCCACTCTTTTACCAATATTATTTTTAGTTATGTCAGCAAAAAGCTTAGTGCCGGCATCATCAAATTTAAGCGCCACTTCCGGCTCGGATAACCCTTGAGTTTTAAATTGAACACTGGCACTTTTAAGATTTTTCCCCGAAAGACCAGTCAATACCCAAGTCGTTTTTGGTACCGGCTGAGTAGCCTTGGAAATTAAAATGTGTGCGCTATGAACTTCTAAATTATCCCCGCTGCCTCGTTGTTCTATTTTTTTTATAATATGCCAGCCAAATTGAGTTTCCACTAAATCGGGATAAACAGCTCCATCCTTTAGATTTCCATCGAAAAGCACTTTATCAAATTCAGGAACAAATGTTCCTTTTTTAACAAAACCCAGATCGCCACCGCTATCTTTTGATCCCGGATCCTGACTATTCTCTTTGGCCAATATTGCAAAATCAGCGCCATTTTTAATTTGGTCAAGCAAGCCTTGCGCCTTAGCTTTATTTTCCTCATTTGTCTTATCAAGCACATCTTGGGGAATTTGCTCGCCAACATCTGTTTTTTCGGTCTTAAATTCCAAAAGCGGCGTTGCGCTAATTAAATTTTTCGCTTGATTTATATCTTTTATCCCGGCTAATTCAACAACTAAGCGCTGTTCCCTGCCTGATTTTGTTGTGTATACCACCGGCTCGGCGACACCAAAAGCATTTACTCTTCTCTCAATTACATCCTGCACCGCCTGCATTGCTTCAGCAACCTTTGAATTATCAATTTGGCTTACATCAGCCTTATATTCAAGATGAATCCCTCCTTGCAAATCCAAACCAAGGTTAATTTTTGGCTTATTTAAAGCATTAAAAAGCTTCGGTATTTTTATTACCGCCTTCGGATAAGCAATCAATCCGACCAAAACGGCAAAAATAACTACCGCTATAAATTTTAGTCTAAGCTTTTTTCCAATACTCATAATCTTTATTCTAACTGAATTTATTTTTTTGGCAAATATTCAATCAAAAATCTTTGTGCCTTTTCTAATACTTTTTTGGAATTTTGATTACTTACTCTTTCAAGCGCTTGATTATAATCAAGCCAAGCAAAACCTTGATGCTCATGCGATAATCTGACTTTTGTCCGATTAACTTTAGCCAAATAATAGATAACTCTTTTAAAAATTCTCGTTCCTCTTCCGGCCTTGATTCTTTTTCTTTCTTCTTCACCCCTTGCTTTATAATAATATACCTCGCTTGCCAAAAAATTTGGCATTATCTTTAAATCAACCAAACCCGTTTCTTCTTCGGCCTCTCTACGCAAAGTCACTTCATTTGTTTCTTTTTTTTCAATATGCCCTTTCACAAAACCCCAATGTCCCGCCGGATAATGCAAAAGCAAAAAGAGCGGAACATCTTTTTCTATGATAAAAATCACCGCTCCAATTGATTTTTCAAAAGCAAAAACAGGCATTCGATTTAAATTAAACCGATTATTCTTACTTGCATTTCTTTTTTCCCGGGACTAACGCACAGCCATTATTGCAATATGTTCCGGCACAAGTTGTCTCCGGACAATTGGCATCATCCGGTTGGCAAATATAACTGGGGCTTTGAGATTCGGTGCTAGTTTTAACACTTATCTGTTTTTGAGCAACACAATTGATATCCGCCCCACCATTAGTCCCCTGGCAAGTCCAGGTCGCGGGAGCGGATACGGTGGGGAAAGTTGGACTTGCTGAACTGGCAGTGCCTTGAGCGCAAAAAGTATCGCTCCCCCAACTTGTGGCTGTTGCGTCATAGGTTTTGTTGGCCGTTCCGCATTGTCCATCTGTTTTAGCAGAAGCGGATGCATTAATATTCATTATAGCAAAAAACGGCGTACCGGATTTTCCATCAGATTTATTGTAGGGAAAAAGAACGCAAACTTCTTGTCCGGTTTGAGTGGTTGAATTAAATTTAAATTGATAGCCGTCATTATCGCAATATCCAGCAGTATGACAAGCTGCAGTATTGATAAACCAACCGCCTTTGGCGACATCTTTCAATCCATAACATTGAGCATCTACTTTGGAAGCGTTAGTGGTGGTCCAAGTGATTTTTTCAGTTGCGTTTGGCAAAATTAACGGATTGGGAGTAACGGTAGCACTGCCTGTGGCGCAACCTTCCGTTTTGGTGCCTTGGACATACTCTGTACCGTTCCAGCAAGAATTGCCAAGACAAGTGGTTGAGGCGCAAGAAGAAGATGTACCGGAAGAAGCAGTAATTATTGCGGTTGGATCTTTTGCACAAGCAGAATTTGCAATATGCACCGTAGGTTGATATGTGCCACTGGAATTATATGCGCAAGTAAAATTACACCCATGAGTTGTCGCGGTGTCAATATTAGAAACTGTTCCACCATTGCAATCTTGATTATCACAATAAATTGGTCCGTGAGCTGCGTTTATGTTGGATTTTACATCAACCGTCAATGGAGAGCTTCCACTTACCGGAGTGGCTGAAAGCGTGGCAGAAAGATCGCAAGTATCACTCAACTTTGAGCAACTGGTTGTATTCCAAAAATAACCAGACGGACATTGATAACAACTTTTTCCATCACAACAAGAACCGGATGTTGATTTTGTTGAATTGGTTGGTTGTATTGCTTGGCAAGTTAGATCACTACCCGAACAGCTAGAAGCACAGATGCTAGAACTTCCTGCCGTGTTTGAACCATAAGTTTCAACACTTTCCACATCTTTTGCCCAATTAATAGATCCGTCCGCATTTGATCCCGAATGATCATACCAGTTATTATAGGTAGTGGCATCAACAGTAATATAAACTGAATTATAATAGGAAGACGAACCGAGATCTCCATTTACTTTCACATAAAACCAACCGGCACGATCTTTTGAAAGATAGGGTGAGACAAATGAATCTTTCAAGATTTGTATTCGTCCATTATTTTGACTAGGATCTATGCCCTTAATACTTTGATCGACAGATTCATAATCCGATAAAGAATAAGACTGCTTAGATGATTGCCCAAAATCATTTGTGGGAATAATTTGGTGACGAGCAACGATACTTTGACCTTGCCATTCAAGAATAGTGGCATCTATATCTCTGGTTCCCGGTGGTATGAAAAAGCGAAAATATTGCAGATAACCAGGCTTGTACATATTGATTGCGTATCTTCCGTGCACATCAATTTTATCAGCAGTTGCTCGACCATAATCACCCGTTAGTGAAACATATTTTGTTGGATTAGTTTTTCCATCAGATACATAATATTCGCATTTTCTTCCTGCCGTACAACTCGAAGCAGTTGTGCCAACAGATTGCCAATCAAGAC
>JAJYBE010000035.1 GCA_021779205.1 bacterium | reverse complement strand
CCGCACTCCCGCCGGCTTATCAATCACGATAATATTTTCATCTTGATAGACAATCGGAATTTTTATTTGGTTATTTTTTTTCAAAAAATTTTTTTCTTCCCAATTAAAATCAATTTTGATTTCATCGTCTTTTTTCAAAAAATAACTTGGCTTAATTTTTTTGTCATTAACTAAAATTTTCTCTTCTTTGATTTTTTCCACAATTTCATTTCGTGTAATTTTTCCATCAAAAAAAATCCCGCTACTGAGGAATTTATCTATTCTTTGCTTTGCATATTCTTCAGCGATGACAATTTTTTGCATATTGTGCCCGGAAGAGGACTCGAACCTCCAATCCCTTGCGAGAACCAGTTCCTAAGACTGGCGCGTATACCAATTCCGCCATCCGGGCAAACATTTTTGTGGGCGAAAGAGGACTTGAACCTCCACCCTATCGCTAGGACTAGCACCTGAAGCTAGCGCGTCTGCCAATTTCGCCATCCGCCCATATTCGTATTACAAACCTATAATACCTTTCAAATATATTTTTAGCAAATAAAAGGCGGGAATTTCATTTTTGAAATTTCCGCCTGAAGATTGTTAATCTGTTTACTCATTGTAGCATTCTTCTCTCCTTTCTTTGTTGTTTTCTACCTCTGATTGAAACAATTTGCAATGCCGAGCAATGCCATCATTGCACCAACCTTTTTTTGCACAAGTCTTATTGCCACAAAAAACGGTTTTCGTGGGAGATTCTTTTTTCTTAACTTCATTAAACTTACTGAAAAAAACAGGATCAACCACTCTGCTGGTGATAATGCCATTTATTGTTTTATTGTCTTTGCCAGATTCCCAACAACGGGGAACCCGAATTTGGCAACTTCCCGTCCAATTCGACAGCACTGGGAAAAAACCGCATCTGCCGGAAAACTCGCATTTTAAACAATTGATTTCCATAACAAATCTCCTTTTTTGTTTTTAATATTACAGCTTCAATTGTCAACGAACTAAACTAAAAAACCGACCTTTCGAGAGGTCGGTTTAGTTTTTTGAAAAAATTTTTTACGCTTTTACCTTTTTCCAAAAACCAAAGCCGACCAGTCTAATCGCGACTGGCAAGCAAGTATTCTTGGATGTAAAATGCATATTCAACATAATAAATACAAATTAGCATCCAAAATCTATTTTGTCAAATTATTATTTTTATTATATACTGAACACATCTAATTTTTTAATTTTATTTTAATGGACAAAAAGCAAAAGATCACAATTGCCATTGTTGCAATCCTAATTGTCGGATTAGGCGCATATTTCTATAGAAAAAATGCCAAAACACCAGCAAATAAACAGATCAATCTAAATCAAAAGATTGATACGGGCGCACCGAGAAATCCACAAAATGTAAGCTACCTTTCCGGATTGCCTTGCCAAGACTGGAATCGCAGAGCCATTGCTGTTATGCAACCGGCTGATGTATCAGCGCGTCCCGCTTCCGGCTTTTCTGATGCGGACATGGTTTTTGAAATGCCCGTAATTACCGCTTCAATCACGCGACTAATGGGTGTTTATGTTTGCGGAAATCCGGAAGATGTCGGATCGATGCGTAGCGCTCGTCATGATTTTTTAAGTCTCGCGGAGGGCTTGGATGCTATTTTTGTGCATTGGGGACGATCAGATATTCAAAAATTTAAAGATGTTCTTAATAGCAAAATTTATGATGATATGAATTGTAATGACGACGCGGGAAAATCCGCCAGTCAATATTGTTACCGCAAAACAGATATGGCGCGCGGGGTCGATTCCGGTTATGCCAAATTTGCAAAATTGCTTGAAGGCGCCAAAGCTTTTGGTTACAACCTCCAAAATAAATTCGTCGGCTATCCACATCAAGATGAGGCACCACTTGATCAAAGACCAAACGGAGGACATTTGCGCGTTGCATTTGCTAAACCTTATAATGTTGATTATGACTACGACAAAGCTAGCAATTCCTATTTGCGCACATGGGGCGGAGTTGCTGATACTGACCGTAACAATGGCAACCGAATTGCGCCAAAAAATGTAGTCGTTCTAATTGCTAAATCAGAACAACTCGTAGAGGGAGAACAATACAACAATGTTCAATTGGGTGATCCATGGTTTGATACTATCGACACCGGAGAAGCACACTATTACATGAACGGAACAGAAACAACCGGAACATGGAAAAAAGACAAGTCTGACGCTAAAAGCAAATTATTCTTTTATGATCAAAGCGGGCAAGAAGTTAAATTTGTCCCTGGACAAATTTGGGTGGAAATTTTGGAACCAGGGCAAGGATTATCTTGGAAAACAAATTAATTTCGATATTTATTCATTATGCTTTTTTTTCTCTATGGAGAGGACTCTTTTCGTTCCTATGAAAAAGTCCTGGAAATAAAACATAAATTTCAAATGAATGACAAATCCGGATCGGGTTTGTCTTCTTTTGATGCAAGCGAGAAAAAAAATGTATTATCCGAAATCAAAAATGCCCTAGAAAATACCGGCCTGTTTTCAAACAAAAAATTACTTATTTTGAAAAAAATCATTTCCGATTCTCCCGCCGAAGAACAAGCGCAAATTTTAAATTTTTTTAAAAAAAATATTGAAAAATTAAAAGTCGACACGGATTCGCTTATTATTTTTTGGGAAAACTCAATCCCAAGAAAAAATAATGCGCTATTTAAATTTCTTTTAGAAAAAGCTAAAAAACAAAATTTTGAAAAATTATCCGGCACAAAACTTGAACAATGGATATTAAAAAAACTAATTACCCCTGAAACAAATACCGCAATATCCCCTTTGGCACTAAATAAATTAATCGCCTATACCAATTCCGATTTAGCAACTATAAATCAAGAGCTGGAAAAATTAATCGCCTTTTCTTGCGGAAAAATTATTGATGACACGGCGATTGAGTTTTTAGTTATGGCTAATTTAAATGGAAATATTTTTGAAACAATTGATGTTCTAGCAAGCAAAAATAAAAAGTCAGCTATAAAACTCATTCATAAACATATCGCCTTTGGAGATGATCCTTTTTATCTTTTTTCTATGCTTATTTATCAGTTTCGCAATCTTTTGCGCATATCTTCTTTGCAAGAAAACACTATTTCTAGTGAATTTGAAATTTCCAAGCTCACAAAATTACATCCCTATGTGGTAAAAAAAAGCTTTCACCAAGCTAAACTTTTCGGTTTTTTAAAATTAAAAAAAATTTACGCCCAACTTTGCGCGACTGATCTAAAAATAAAAACCGGAAAAATTGAAATCAAGCTGGCTATTGATAAGTTTATTAGCGAGCTCTGACGAAAATATGCGCTTGCCTTTACTAAAAAATAAAAACCGCTCAAATGCTTGCAGCGGTTTTTATTTTTTAGTAAAATGACTTTTTATTTTTTCTTAAACACCAAAGCTTTAACAATTTTATTTAGACGTGATTTTTTTCTGGCAACGGTATTTTTATGCAAAACTTTTTTTTGCCCCGCTTTATCAAGCGCCTTGATTGACTTTTTTAATGATTCTTGCGCTTTAGCAATATCTATTTTAGCAATCGCCTCTTTAGTTGATTTTATCGCACTGCGAAAAGCGCCTTTGATTTTGCGATTTTTCTCAGTTTTTCTCTCTGTTACGCGCACATATTTTTTGGCTGATTTTTTAATTGGCATAGTTTTTTAAAATTATTATACAAACTCTTGTTTATTCTTTCTAACATGTTTTTTTATTTTTGGCAAATTGATGCAAATTAGCTTCCTCTCATTTTCACCCATCCATACAAAATCAATTCGAATAGCGTTTTTCGGCATTATTCCTTCAACTTTATTTGCCCATTCAATAATAGAAATGTTTTTTTTGTCCATTGCAATTTCTTGCCACCCTAAACCTAACAAATCATTGGCTTCAATTCGATAGGCGTCAATATGATAAATTTTTTTAATTTTTCCCCTCTTTTTCAATCGATATTCTTTCATTATGACAAAAGTTGGACTGGTATATGGTTTTTGCGCTCCCAATGCCTCCAATATGCCTTGTGTAAAAGCGGTTTTTCCGGCACCCAGCTCACCGAAAAGACAAATCACTTCCCCGCCGGAAAGCTCTTTGGATAAACATCTTCCCAGCTCTTTCGTTTCTTTAACATTTTGCGTGATAAATTCAGTTTGCATATATAATCCTAGCTTAACGGATTTTTTTAATTTTGCAAAACCGCCTTTGTCAATTATAATAAAGCTAATTAAAAAAACTTAATCGTTAAAACAAATGTTATGTTGGAAATTGAATTGCAAAAAATTGGCCTGACTGAAAAAGAAGCCAGTGTCTATCTAGCGGCATTACGTCTCGGAAAATCACCGGTGCAAATCATTGCCAAAGAAGCCATGGTTAATCGCGGAACCGCCTATAATATTATTGAGTCTTTAACGAAAAAGGGTCTTATTAGCAGTTATCAGGAAGGCAAGAAACAATATTTCTTTGCTGAATCGCCCGATCAATTGGAGCTTTTATTTAAGCAACAATTAGAAGAGATTGAATTCAACAGAAACCGCCTCAAGGAGCTTTTGCCGGAATTGAAGCAAATGGATAACAAAGAGAAGGATAAGCCCGTAGTGCGTTATTTTGAAGGCAAGAACGGCATCCGCGCGATGGTTGAGGATATGTTTGATGTGAAAAAGGGAACGGAAGTTGTTATGTTTTACTCTTTTGACAAAATAGCCGAGGTTTTTTCTGAAAAAGAAAGAATGGATTGGGCAAAAAAAAGAACGGACAGGGAAATAAGGGTTCGTGCCCTCTATAACAAAAATGATAGAATTGAACGAAAGGCTGTTAATGGAGAAAGTATTTTAATAGATAAAAATATGGCCTTCTTTAAAAGCGACATAGCTATTTATGAAAACAGAATCAGGATGGCCTCACTTGACAAAAAAATGTTTGGCATTGTTGTTGAGGGCAAAGATTTAGCTGATTCATTCAGGGCATTATTCAATTTAGCCTGGAATAATATTAATAAAAAAAATTAAATCCCTGCGCCAACTATGACACAGGGATTTTTACTGCCTTCTTCTGGCGAAATTTCATGTACTCCAATCTAATTTCGCCAATTAAACCCATTTTTTATGGTCCATCTCCCATAATCATACCTCCTTTTTCCCAAAGAACTATTCACTAGCTGATGGCTATATAAGCTTAGACCTACTCAGCTCCCTCGTGCAGACGGGAGCTTTTCGGTATTCAATCGCCCATTGGCCACCTCCTTTGACAATAATGTTGTTTAACATCAAATGATTGTAGCACGATATCTATATTTTGTCAATATCCATCAACAAAATACAAAATTGCACAAAAAACATTGGGGATTTTTAATAGGAAAATATACTTACAATAAAAAAGTATTAAAATGTCTCTGCATTTTTATACTAATTTTATGGCTTATTTTAGCTTAATTTATCTATTTTTATAATTAGTTTGCCAACAATACTTGACAAAATTTTTAAAGTATGCTAGCTTTAATAATCACGAAGCAGAAAAGTACTGACAGTAACAGTCCTGCCCGTGAACGAACCTTAAAAAATCAATCATTCAGCAGTTGCCCTAAAAGTATTTTTTTAAATCAAGCAGAAGGGATCAAGTAATTTAATTATTTCCCAGCACACTTTGAAATAAAAAACAAACTTTTATCGTAAACTGCTAAAAAAGGCAAAAAAAGCAGTTGGTTAAAAAGATAGCCAACTGCAATTTTCAAGCCTTTTCCCACAACTTCGCGAAACTAGGGCAAAATTTTTACCCGCGAAGTTTTTGTTTTGTCAAAAAACGGAAAATTCCGTTTGATTGTTCGTGAAGCGGTGGGAAAAGACTTGGGATTGTATAAGCAGGATTGGCCTGCTTATATAACAAAGCCTTTGACCTAACGCCTGCATCGGCGGGATATAAATAGAGCAGGAGGGTTTACATGAAAAACATTCTTTGGTTTTCCCGACACCCGTTGTCGGCCGAGCAGTTGTCTGACCTGGTCCGGATTTTTGGGCCGGTTGCCGTGAAACAAATAAACCGCACGATCTCCGCGGCCAAGGAGATCATCGAAGACATCCAGGCAGCTGATGTCGTCGCGATTGTTGCACCGCTGCCTCTCCAGCAGGAATTCTTGCGCTTGGCCGGAGAGAGACCCGTGATTTTCTGCAAGAACGACCGTATTGTCGACCCGGCGGACAATACGAAGGTAGCATTTGCCCACGCCGGGTGGTTTCGGATTAAGGAGATTAAGGTGGTTTTTGAGCCACTGTAATTCCTTGCCGATCCAGGAGCAGACAAGCTCCCTAAAAAACCGTCCAACCAATGACGTTAAAAGAGGCCGTAATTGACCGAAGGCTAATTCCGCCTCGGGTTCCAAAGTTTTGGAACGGGTCTCGGGAAGAGATTCTAAAGCAGGGGTAGCTCCTGCTCGCTCGCCAAGCGGACACCGGCATATATTTCCAGTAGCGAGAAAAACGGAAAGTGAAGGGAAGTAATTCAAGGAGTCCTTTCCGTCATATCTTGCGATATCCAATAACCGTCCACGAATTCTCTCTGGCGCGTCAGCGAGAATTCACATAAAAAACGTCAGATGAGCGCGCGCTCACAACGACTGGCATTGAGCAGGATTGAGACACTGCCACCGATAAAATCGGTTAAAACAATTCCAGGATAAATAAAAACTTCGCTCCTTTTCTTGGTTTTTCAGATTAGCTCTGGAAAAATCAAGAAGAGGGACATTTGTCTCTTTTAACAAATTTGTGGTTTTTGCGCACCACCATGAAGCGCGAACGTGAGCAATATCGCCGAATATTTCCTATAACCGTTCTTTGGCAGGAGCGAGAAATGGAAAGAATAAGGTGATTAGGGGCACGACAAACCCCAGGAGAAGTGTCATGAACATTTCGCACCAAATTGCTTTGGCAGTCGAACGAACTCGCAAGTTGATTCCAGGCTATTTCGAGAAAACTTTGTCCCAACGGGCAGAGCTTTCCGGATGTGCTGCAGGGTCGATCTACGAGAGTATCGATGAGAAACAGTTGGAGCAGATGCTTCTGGGCGCCAAATGGGAAGAATATTCTCATGAAGCGGTCATGTCGGGTTGTCAGGCTTTCAAAGCCCTGATGCCAGGCAGATTGGGAATCGTTGATCTTCGGTCGCTGCCAATTGGAACTGTCGTCTCTCTGGATGATCGCAAAAACACCGGTAAGGTGTCAGCAATTGTTCAGGGTGTTCGCGGACCAAAAGTTGACTTCACTGTCATCATTTTGGGACCAGAACAGGGTGAAGAGGTTATTTATACTTTTCATCCGGGCGATCCTGTTCGGCCATCACAAGTTCAGGCTACACCTGGCTTGCACGGTCGGCAGGTAGCTATCGAAGAGGCCCTTGGCATGGGTCTTGAGATGGCTAAGATCGAGTAGGAATACTCGTATCAACCTCCAAACCGCGGATTCGGCAGAGGTTTTGCAGCCTCATACAGCCGCGGGCTATAAATCAACCGGAAGGTTTCTCGAGAAGTGAGATAACTCGAGATTACTTTGACCATCCGCCAATCGGATCAAGGGACAGCCACGCTTTCATTTCAAGCCAAACTGAAAGCAATGGGGGGGGCGTAAGAATGTTATTTTTAAAAACTTCGCGACCCTTTGCGAGATTTTCAGTTTTGGAAATTTCACAAAGGAGAAATAAAAAATGAAAAAGAATAAAACCAAACAAGTGTCAACAACGAGGTGCTGGGTCTGTGAAAAATCTTACCCGGCAGACATCCAGAAAAACCAAGGTTTTGAAATCGCTTCGAGCCTTTACGCTTCCGGAGTGATTTCATATTTTGGTTCCGAGTTCGATGGAGACATTCATATGTTTTATGAACCCATTGAACAGGATGTTAACAACCTTTTCTCCGGCGCATATTATCCGATATGCGACGGATGCATTCAAGACTTGATTGATCGAAATTTGATCAGTCTGGTCAAAAGCATTTTCGAATAATCCGTTTTACCGTCCAACCAATGACGTTAAAAGAGGCCGTAATTGACCGAGGGCTAATTCCGCCTCGGGTTCCAAAGTTTTGGAACGGGTCTCGGGAAGAGATTCTAAGACGGGGGCGGTTCCCATCCGCTGATCGAATCCAGGCGGACACACGGATTCAAATTTTTGTTCTTTTAAAAAAAGGAGGGTATCATGTTTAAAGAAATTATTACTGTCAGGGGCGATTTGAATCACATCAATAAATCAACAAAAAAAATATTCGGGGTTATCTTTTATTTTTTTGACATCGAATATTTTTTGGATGACTGCTCGTCATCCATAACAGTAATTTCTCCCGAGCATTTTTCGCTCGGTCAGAAAAGATTTTTCAAAAAAACCTTAAAAGGCTACCTTAAAAGGGTGGCCACGGAATTTGAAGAAGAAGATATTTCCCACGACCCAGGTGGGTCGTGTTTCAATAACTGCGACACCTGCCGAAAATGTGGCAACGTTTAGTTGCGGTATGGGGTCAAGAATAGCCAGATTCATTTAAATAACTTCGCGACCCTAAAAATGGATTGGTTTTTGAAACGAATTTATTTTTAGAGAAAATTTTATTTTTCGTCAAAATAGGTTATAATTAAAATGTAACAATTAAAAAAATATCACACATAAAATGACACTAAATAATATTGAAAATAATTTTCTAGAAGGAGTCTTGGCAAAAGAACATCCGCTAAAACCGGATGGTCAAAAATTGTTTGATTATTTTTGCAAAATCAAAGCGGATAATAAAAAAACGCCTGATCCTCAAGATGACTTGGAAAGTTTTATTGATCCGGAAAAAGAAATTCGTTCTGAAGAAAATATTAAGTTGGATATTATAAAACTTGAAAGTGCAAGAAAAAAAGCCCTGAAAGATCACACGCAAAGAGGAGATCTGTTTGAGTGGATATTTGAAAAGTTTGGTAAACAGCTACTCGGTCTTGATCGTTCCCGATTTGAAATTGACAAAACCGGAGAATATGACGATCGAATAAATTCGATTGACTTTCTTCTGAGGGGCACGGGAACAAATGGAGAAAAATTTCGCATTGGAATTGATCTGACTGTTTCTGATAATTTTGACAATGCCAGAAAAAAAGCTCTGAAAACTCCAACTAAGATAAAAACTGAAGGTGAATTAGGAGAAATAAGATATTACCACTCCAAAAAAACAATAAAA
>JAJYBE010000034.1 GCA_021779205.1 bacterium | reverse complement strand
TTTCCAAATCATGCACTTTTCTGACATGCAACTCATGATGCGCTAAAAAACCTTTTAGGTATTTCTCCGCTGCTTGCTCGGTATGGAAACAAATTGGGTTTGGAAAAAAAGCTTTTTCTTTAAGCAAAACCGCGATAAGTGCCAAATCTTCATCGGCGCGACTAAACCAACTCTTGACATAATCAGTTAGCATAAATTAGTGCAAAATAGTTAATGGTCTTTTGGGAAGCCTTACATTAAAGGCGCTCTTTGAACTGCTATAGAGCGTTTTACCGTGACGCAAAATATCCTCAATAAAAAGATTTTTGTTCTCATTGACACTTTTTTCGGTTTCCTCCGGGGTATAGGCCAAAATATCTATCGCTGGAAAATTACTGCCGGAAAGAATCTTTCTCAATTCCCGCTGTCTTTCAAGCCGATTTTCAGAACTACTTTTAACAATAAATAAATCCACATCGGAATCCCCATGTGGCTTGCCCCATGCGTAAGATCCGAAAAGGATTATTTTTTCCGGCTGATATTCTTTGACTATTTTATCCGCCACCGCCTGAATTTTTTCGTTGGTTATTTGAGTTTCCATAAATTTATATTAACATATTTCATAAAAACTGTCCATGCAATTATTTTACCATATCATACATCACCACCCGTTATATATATTATAATGTACGGATATATCTTTCAAAAAGAAATCCACCTCCCTCTCATCTCCAGCTTGGAAGTGATAATTGCCAGCGGACAATATAGCCTGTCAAAGAAAAATTAACCCCTCCACATGCCAATTCTTAACGATAAACTTTTTTAGCCGTATTTTTTATTTTAAGCCGTCAATTAATTTTTTATTGAAGCATCCCATTTTTTGTGCTCAAAAGTGTAATACGCAATCGGAAAAATAACTAGAGTGAGAAAAGTCGAAGCGGTTAGCCCAAAGATGAGCGCCCAAGCCAACCCCTCCCAAACCGGATCGGAAATAATTGTAAGAGAACCCAAAATTGCCGTAAGGGATGTGAGCATAATCGGAAGAAGCCTAATGCGCCCAGTTTCAACTAATGCCTCAAATAATGGGCGCTTCCTTTTTCTGAGCGGTTCAAGATATTCAAGATATATAACCGTATTCTTAACGGAAAGTCCAGCAAGCGCAATAACACCAATCATTGAAGTCGCATTGAAATATGTTCCCTTGATTGCATTTAAAATTGCAAAGCCGGGAAAAACACCGATTAACCCAAGCGGGATACTTATCATCAGAAGAAGCGGAATAAATAACGATTCTGATTTAGCCGCCAAAATAAAATAAATGAGAAAAATTGCCACCCCCATTGCTAAACCCAAATCGCGAAAAACTTCCAATGTCAACTTCCACTCGCCATCAATTTTAACAAAATAATGTTGACCGGTTTTTATGTTTTCATATTCCGCACCAAGTAAATTCCAAGAAACTAATTTTCCGTTTCCATCAGGCAACTTATACGAAAGAAGTTTGGGAAATAGATCAATAATCGCATAAACGACACTGCGATTTTTCATTTCTGCCGAAAGATAGGTGGTCGGACGACGATCATCGGATAGAATTGGTAAATCAGTTGCACCGTCTGTTTTTTCAATAATTTCCGTGAGCGGGACGTTTGTGCCGGTGCGAGTGGGAATTTCAATCTTAGCCAAATCACTTTGCGAGTTACGATCATCTTTCGGCAATCGAAGCATAATGTATTCCTGTTCCGGCTTACGCAAATTTCCCGGAGTAGCCTGATGATAAAGCCCGACCGCTGATCCGGAAAGTGCTATATGTAAAAGTGTTGAGACATCAGCGGGAGCAATCCCTAAAAGCTCCGCCTTATCCATAAGAATACGATAGGTATAGTCCAAAGTGCGATCGGGAGTTGAGCGATCAATATCCGTCACACCATGAATTCCGCTTATGTTCGCCTCAAAATCACACGCCATATGTTCGCGATTTTTTTCATCATTACCTTGAATTTTCAAAAGCAATGTGGCCAATACCGGCGGTCCTGGCGGATCTTCCACGATGCGCATTTTGATATTGGGATACGCACTCAGATAGCTTTCCGTCGAATTAACAACTTCTTGAGCAATTTTTTCCGAACTTACACTGCGCATTTTATTCTCCGTCAAATTCACTCGTAATGTAGCCTGATTTTGAAATACACGAGAAGAACTGCCTCGAAAAAGTCCATTGAAATCAGCTATCGGAGAAATCCCCACAAAACTTTCCACATTTACCACTTGTGAATTTTCCAAAATTAAACTTTCCAAAGCCTTAGTTGTTGTTTGTGTTTCATTCACCGCTGTGCCAGTTGGTAAATCAATATAGACATAAAATTGATTTTCATCTGCCTTAGGCAACATTCGAAAAGGCATAAGCGGAGTAAATGGTAATAACAAAACCAATACAAAAATAATCACAGTAATAATGATTACCAGTTTCCGTTTTTTAGCTGTTTCCAGAAATACAAAAAGTAATTTAGCATATTGATTTTCCAACTTTTTAAATTGGCGAAAGAAAAAACCGTCTTCATAGCTTTTTTTCTTTTGTATATTATTTTTTGGCGTAAAAATAAGCGCAAGAAATGGATTTATGGAAACAGAAAAAATAAGCGATGCAAAAAGCGCCGTTGGTACAAAAAATGGAATTGGCGCCATATATGGTCCCATCATACCAGTAACAAAAGCCATTGGAATAAAAGCAATTGCCATGGTAAGAGTGGAAAGTGCTAGCGCTCCGCCAACCTCATCCACCGCCCGCACAATTAATTTTACACGATTTTCCTGAGGATAAAGCCGAAAATAACGCGCCACATTTTCAATCACCACAATCGCATCATCAACCAAAAGTCCCAGAGAAAGAATAAGCGCAAACAATGTGATCCGATTAACCGTTTGCCCAGCCAAAAGACCTACGCCAAAAACCGCCAAGAGCACCAACGGAATTGAGACTGCCGCCATCATGGCATTACGAAAACCTAAAAATAGCATAAGTAAAATCGCCACGACTACGATTGACTTTGTCAAATCAAAAGTCAATTTGCCAATCTCATCACCAGCTACCTTTCCTTCATCGCGAAGCACTTGCACATTAACATCGCTGGAAATCAAATTTCCTTTAAGTGTTTTCAATTTTGTCAGAACATTATTTGAAACAGTTGTCGCATTAACTCCTTTTAGTTTGGATAGTGCGATATGCACTATCGGCTTTTCATTCTGATTTTTTTGAGCTAACGCCACATAACTGGTAATCTCTCCCGGTCCATAAGTTATATCGGCAACATCTCCCAAGCGAAGCACTGCCCCATTTTTTTGTCTTAAAACCAAATTTTTCAAATCATTAACATCACGAATATTGCCGGAAATATCCAAAACGGGATTTCTTCCTTGTCCTTCAAGCGAGTTAACGCTAAAGATATTATTCGCACCAGATATCGCTCCAATAATTTCAAAAAGGGAAATATTTTGCGCAGACAAATCGCCAGCACGCGGTTCCACGAAAAGATTATTCACCCGACCGCCCTTGATTTCACTCTTTGACACTCCCGGCACCTGCTTCAACTCATCAGTCACGTCAAAAGCCAATTTGCGCAATGAACTTTCCGACAAAGAATCGGAAGAAAGCCCGATATCCAAGATTGGAACATCATCGGGATCAATTGCTTGGACAACCGGATCAGTCGCGCCGGATGGTTTTAGAGCAATATTGTCTCGCAATTTTTGGTTGAGTTCGACTTTTGCATTTTCCAAATTAGAACCAACCAAAAATTTCACCATCACAATACTCCGTCCGCCGGGAAAACTTTGCGAAGAAATATTATCAATCTTTGTCAGCTCCGCAATTTTATCCTCCATCGGACGAGTAATAAGCTCATAGACTTCTGAAGCGTCCGCATTGGGAAAATCAGTTGTAATAACAAAAGCAGGCGCCACAATTTCCGGATTATACTGCTTGGGAGTAAGAATAAAAGACAAAATCCCCCAAACGGCAACCACCACGATAGCCAAAATGGACAGTTCTTTTTTCTTGAGAAATAACCGTGTAATTTTTCCCGCCAGTCCTAAATTTTCCTTATGTATTTCACTTGAAGCTTGATCAATATTTTGCATAATTTTGTTCATTTATAATTTGCTTTCTATTTATCCGTGACAAAATCACCATCTCGAAGAGAATATTGCCCATCTACAACAATTTTATCTCCAACCGCAACACCCGAAAGCACTTCGCGCAATTCTCCTGACGACTCACCAATTGTAATTTTATCTTTTCTGACTATCCCATTATTACCAAGCACAAAAACAAATATATCGTCATACTCCCGCAAAATCGCTTTTTCCGGAATAAATATTGCGGTTTTTTCATTTCCAACAGAAACAGCCACATCAACATATTGTCCAAGAAAAAGCGCTTTTTCGTTTTCCACCCCCGAAAATCTGACACGCGCAATTGCTTTTTGCGTTGTCGCCTCAATGGCTCCCGAGACAGAAAATATATATCCGGAAACAATTGATCCGGCTTTTCCATCCAGACTCACTAAAACCTTCTCGCCTCTGGAAAGATTTTTGCCAATTGATCCGGGAATAGAAATATCAATTTCCAAATCATCCGGAGACGCAATTTCATACAATGGTGTTCCAGGCGCGACAAAAGAACCGACTGCCCCATATTTTTTAGTGATTATTCCGGAAAAAGGAGCGACTATTGTCGCATTTTTAGCTGCAATATGCGCCACTAATGCTCCACCTTGAGCGGCAGCCAAATTTGCGTCAGCTCCTGAATTTTGCAAATCTCGCATTTTTTTTGCACTGCTGAGCGCTTCTTCACTAACTTTAATATCTTTTTCGGTTGCGCTACCATTGGAATAATTCTCTTTGGTTTTTTTAAGCATAGCTTGGGCTTCATTCACTTTTTGATCATAAAAATCCTTAGTTTCTCCCAAAGTTTTTTGAACTGCATCCAATGACATTAAAGCACTCTGATCCATTGCCCAAAGCTCGCTGCCATCAAGAACCGCAATCACTTCTCCAGCCTGCACCGAATCACCTTCGACTTTTAAAAGTTTAGTCACATATCCACCGACTTTAGGTGAAATATCAGCCTGTCTCACACCGCTAACAAAACCGAAAAAATTCCCAACGGGATGAAAATCTGTCGTCATTGCAGATACTGTTCGTACACGTTTAACCGACGAATTAGGTTTAACGCTTTCCGCTCCTTTGGCAAAAAAAGCCGTCCAAGCAAAATAAACTGCGAGAGAAATAAACAAAAAAATTGCAAGATATTTTTTATGCATAATTATTTTTTATTTTTTAATTATTTCCTTAAGCAACTTGCCCAACTTATCTTTATCGCTAACTTTCATTCTCGCCGCACAATCCATCAGATTTTGTTCGGTATACTGAGCCATCACCCGATCAAACGCCGCTTTAGCCGCTTTCATCTGAATAAGCACGGAAAAGCATTCATTTTTCTCCGCAAGCATTTTTTTAATACCCCCCAGCTGTCCGATTATATTATTTATCAACTGTTCATTATTTTTTGGCATATTTTTATGAGTTAATACTTAGTAGTTCAAAGTCTAACATACACCCCTATGGGGTGTCAAGAGTTTATCTATTTTCTTTTTTAAAATTAAAAAAGGACATTCTTCGCCAATGAATGTTCTTTTAAAAAAATTAAGCCGTTGGAATCAGTAACCGATTTTATTTTTCATTTTCGATTTTTGCAATAATTCTTGGAATCTGCTTAAAATCTTTAATTAATGTTTTACGCATTGAACCATTGTAGAGCGCTGCCGCAGGATGGTAGAGCGTATAAAAAACTTGTTTTCCCATGTCTTCAATTTCACGACGCATCGCCTTACCGTGGACTTGCGAAATTTTAAAGCCCGGTAAAAATCTTTCCATCGAATGTTTTCCGAGCGTAATGATTAATTTTGGCTGAATTATTTTTATTTGGGCAAGAAGCCAAGGCCAGCAAGTGGCAACTTCGATTGGCAATGGATCGCGATTTTCCGGTGGGCGGCATTTGCAAATATTAGCAATATAGATATCTTTGCGCTTAAGTTTTATTATTTCAAGCATTTCATCCAAAAATTTTCCCGCAGCACCGACAAAGGGCACGCCGGTTTCATCTTCTTTTTTGCCTGGCGCTTCGCCGATGAACATAATTCTTGCCTTAGCCGCTCCGGCACCGGGAACTACTTGGATGCAATTTTTGCGAAGAGAACATTTAACGCAAGCAAGCATTTTTTGATTTAATTTTTCAAGCTGATCTTGTTTTGATTGCATAAAATTACTTCAAATTATGCACTCTGATTAATTTAAAATTAGCATTTTCCGTATTCCACACGGCAAATGTTGGCAGATAAATTTCTCCGGCAACATTGCCGGGGTTAAGCATTTTGCAGTTTTCAATTATTTCCTCCCATGGCTTATGCGTATGGCCATAAAAAACAAAATTATATTTTCCGGTTTCCGCGAGTTTTCTGGCTTTTTGAGGAAAATGAACAAATGCAATTTTTATATTATCAATTTCTGCTTCGCCAAAATTTTTAAATAAAAAAGTTTTTCTATATTTATTTTCCGAATCAAGCTTGCGCAGTTCAATATAATCGGCATTACCAAAGGTATAATAAATTGTGCCAGAAAAATTATCATTTATGAGATCAAGCACTTCTTTTGAAGCGAGATCCCCGCAACAAATCAATGTTTTAATCTCTTGTTCAACACAGTAGCGTAAAACTTTTTCCAAATTGACTTCATTATTATGAATATCAGATGTAATAGCGATTTGCATAGTTTTTATTTTCTAAAACTTTTTAGCAGTTTTATATCTTCCTTTATTTTAGCATACTCGGTTTCTAAAATCATATCGATATTGTTTTTTTGGACGAAAGACGAAATATTTTGAAAAGCAACCTTGCCAATCTTTCCAAAGCCGATATGCTCATGGCGATCGCGTTTAGAATTAAAATCGGTCTTGCTATCATTGGCATGGATTAATTTAATATTTTTTAAACCCAATTCTTTGTCAATATGCATTAAAGTTTTTTCAAAATCCCGCCAATCATAACCGGAAGCGAAAGAGTGTTGAGTGTCAAGACAAATTCCAGCGATGGCTTTATTGGCTACGCCGTCAATAATAGTTTTCAGATCAGCCAGCGAACTGCCAATAACCTCTCCGGCACCAGCGCTGTTTTCCAGAAGTAACTTTGTTTTTCCGGAATAATTTTCCAAAGTTTTTTTAAGCATCTCAATCACTTTTTTAATTGATTCGTTATGAGTCATGCCCTTGGCGCTACCAAGATGAGTTATGGCATATTTTGCATCAATAAGACTCCCGCGCTCTAGCTCATCACGAACGACGGAAACAGAAGCATGGCGGATACGATTTTCAAATGACGCAAAATTAATATAATATGGAGTATGAATATAGGTATTTTGCAGTTTGAATTCTTTTGATAAATTTTTAAATTCTTGGCAAATTTCCGGTGTAAATTCCGGTGCTTTTCCTCCGCGCGGAGAACGAGTGAAGATTTGTATCACCTCACAACCCAAATCAGATGCTCTTTGGGGAGCATTTCCAATTCCGCCAGCGATAGAAATGTGAGCGCCAATAAACATATTTTTCATTTTAATTTTAACACAAAGAAAAAAAAATTTTGTCTGCTCAAACAATTTCCCAACCATCCTTAGTTTCAACAATCCTACCCTTAATTTCAAATCCGCTAGCAAGCACATGCCCGCCGCCACCGAATTTTGCCGCAAGCTCGGAAACATTAACTCCTTTATATTTTTCGCTTCGCAAACTGCCCTTGATAACACCATCTCCCCGCTCAGAGAGAATAAGTGCGAAGTTAGTGCCGGGAACAGTATTGAGAATGGTTGCTACTTGAGCGATGTCATCACTCGTCGCTCCAAATTCAAGCATATCTTTTTGCGTGATAACCGATATAATCATTCCATTTTCTTGATTAACGCGCGCACGCTCAAATGCACGACCCCAAAGTTTTAATGTTGATACATTTTTATTATTAAACATAGCGCTGACTATTTTTGCCATTGGCGCACCTTTTTTCATTAAGCCGGAAACGATTTCCAAAACATCGGAAGTTGTATTTGAATGTTGCAACATTCCAGTATCATTAAGAATTCCCAATAATAAATATGTTGCGATATGCTGGTCTATCTCAATATTTTGGAAAGAAAAAAAGTTATAAATAATTTCACAAACAGAAGAGTATGCGGGATCTATAATGTTGATGTCAGCTTTGATTTTTATGTCCGGATGATGATCAATAATCGCCGTAATTTGATTTTGATTGATTGTGGGAAGAATTTTTTCAAAACCCCGTTCCACGCTATCGGTCGCAATAATCAATTTATATTTATCCACATTCAACTTATTCGGATTAATAAAATTTTCAAAAGAAAAACTCTTTAAATATTCCGGCAATTCATTAAAACAAGCAATATCAACTGTTTTGCCAAGTTTTTTGATATATTCTTTTAAAGCCAAAACGGATCCGACCGTATCCCCGTCAGGATGGCTATGCGCAAACAATAAAATGGAATCGCAACCTTTTATCGCATAGTCAAGCGTATTGAATTCATTGGAAAAATTTTGCATAAAAAAATAAACAGCAGCCAAATCAACACACCTTGTCAAAAATTTAATAAATACTTTTAGAGTTCTTTTAGCAATTTTTCGATTTTATCGGCTTTTAATTCCGTAAAATCTTCAATAAAAACAACACGAGGACTCGGCTTTGTGCGCAACTTTCGATTAAGCTCTTTTTGAATAAAATGGAGTTCCTTTTTTAATGTTTTAATTGCATAATTAAATTCTCCTTCCGGAAAAACGCTAATGAACACTTGAGTGTAGCGAAAATCCGCGCTAGTGTCAACTTTAGCAATGGTGATGAAAACCCCGGTCTTAATTTGCAAATCCCTAAGAATAATTTCATCTATATACTTTCTAACTAATTCATTGATTTTAAGAAGGCGATTTTCTGACATGATTTAGAGTGATTTCTTTTTTAAATTTTCTTTATAGGAAATCAAAATATCATCAACTTTTATTTTTGTATCACCCATAAATGTAATCCCGCATTCATTAGGGCGCACGCAATCATTAACATCGACTTTATTTGATTGCAAATTTCCCATTCTTCCTTTTCCAATCAACACTTCCTTTCTTTCCACTTCCAAAAGTGAATTATTTTCAATTCGACCGGAAGTTACCTTTCCTCCGACAATCATATCATGTTTTCCGGTTTTAAATATTGCCAACACTTTTATTTTTCCAAATT
>JAJYBE010000033.1 GCA_021779205.1 bacterium | reverse complement strand
GGAACTGCCAACCAAGATATTGACGGAAATTTTTTTGTAGTGGCAGACGGAAAAGCCTATCGCGTTCTACTCGCCTCAATTACCTACTTTAAAGTTGAGCCGGGGGATGAAGTAACCCTAGTTACACCAAGAGATATTGAATCGGAGTGGGGCGCCATTGAAAATGTCTTACAAAAAGTAGCTGAAAAAACAATGGATGAAAAACTTGCCAAACCGAAAAATATCGATGAACTTCTTAGTGAAAAAAACGAACCACCTAAATCAGTCTATCAAGAACATCCAAAGCAAAATGAGGCTGAAGAAATATCCATTATTGACGAATGGACTCCAAATTTAGATGAATTACGTAAAGAATTGTCGGGAATGAATGAAGAAAAAAACAACAGCGAAGAATAAATATTTTTTAAACAAAAAAATGAGTACTAACGAAACAAAAATAGCTAAGAGAGATCTATATTTCGCTATGTTTGCCGGATTTTTAATCGGACTTCTGTTTTTGCCCGTTCTACAAAACGCAAAACCGGACCTTTACGATCGTTTTTTCTACACTTCAATTCCCCTCTTTCTCATTGCCACTCCATTAGGATTGATTATTGCTTATGAAATCAGTAAAAAAATTTCCTTCATTTGGCAACTGGGAAAATTTGGCATTTCCGGAATATTAAATGTTTTAGTCGATATGGGCGTGTTATCTCTCTTAACTTTTTTTTTCAGAAGCAATTTTAAAATCGAAGCTAATAATCTAATTTTTTCCGGCATCACATTCTTAAGTTTTTACTCTATCTATAAATCCATCTCGTTTATTATCGCTAACATCAATAGCTATTATTGGAACAAATATTGGACATTCGATCGAGATGCCAATCAAAAAAAATCAGAGTTTATTCAATTTTTTATCGTAAGTCTCTTGGGGTTTTTTATTAATGTTTTTGTCGCCTCCTTGACTTTTCACCTTGCCAATCCATCCGATATTGCACAGCAAGGCCGTTGGGAACTGATCGGAGCGGCAATGGGCAGTATTGTCGGATTGGTTTGGAATTTTGTCGGATACAAATTCATTGTTTTTAAAAAATAATTCTTGTTTTTAATCGCAAAAATGCCCACCAATGGCGGAATTTTTCTTTTTCCAAAAACAATGTTAAACTAACAACATGACAGAAACATTGTATCGCAAATATCGTCCAAAAAATTTTTCCGAAATTATCGGTCAAGCACACATTGTCCGCACGCTTTCTGGCGAAATTAAACATAACCGCATTTCTCACGCTTATCTTTTTACCGGATCGCGAGGCACAGGCAAAACCACTTTTGCACGCATATTCGCCAAGACCATTAATTGCGAAAATATCAAAAACGATGACACTTCTTTAATTGTTAACTCTTGTGAAGATTGTCAATCTTGCAAAGCAATTCAAAACAGCCAAACCCTAGACATCATAGAAATTGATGCCGCATCAAACACGGGAGTTGATAATATTCGTGAATTAAAAGAAACGATCAACCTTCCGCCAGCATTTTTGAAATACAAAGTATATATAATTGACGAGGTGCATATGCTTTCAACTGGCGCATTCAATGCACTTCTTAAAACTCTTGAGGAGCCACCGGCACATGCAATATTTATTTTAGCAACAACCGAAATTCACAAAGTTCCGGAAACAATTATTTCTCGTTGCCAACGATTTGATTTTCCTCGTTTGCCAATGCCAGATATTATAGAAAAATTAACCCTCATTGCTGAAAAAGAAAAAATTACCATTGAAAAAGAAGCGATTGAAATGATCGCTCTATCCGCAGAAGGAGGCTTCCGCGATGCCGAATCACTCTTGGGTCAAATTTTTCTGACTGAAAATAAAAGCATCACTACTAAAGAAATAGAGGAGCTTCTGGGAGTGACTGATAAAAATTTTGTTTTTGACATTACCGATGATATTGTTGCAAAAAAAACTTCCTCAGCAATTCAAAAAATAAACGAAATTGCTTCTTCCGGCTATAATTTGCAAATTTTCTCCAAGGCACTGATTAATCATTTTCGCCAATTGATGCTGCTTAAAATAGATGGGAGTCTTAGCGCCTTTTTTGTTAGCGAAATGACCGAAGAAAAAATTAAAAAGTTATCCGAACAAGCGGAAAAAATCGATTTAGCTGAAATTATTTCCGCTATAAATTTTTTTCTGGAAGCGCAAAATAAAATTCAAACTTTTCTTTTGCCTCAATTGGCATTGGAAATCTCTCTCATTAAAGCTACAAAGAAATTCCCCGCTTCTCCCGCTCCAATTACAAAACAAGAAATGACAATGGAAAAAACCAATGAACCAATTGCTTCTCCAAGACAAACAACCGCAACGACTCCCTTGCAAAATTCAACAGAGTCACCCGTTCTTGATATTTCCAAAAAAATAAATTTTCCTAATCTCGATTCAAAGCCAAGGCTTGCTCCCGCTATTTCGCTTGATAAAAATATGCTAAAAAATAATTGGGAACGACTATTGGTCGAAATTCGACCGCACAATCATTCACTTTGCGCATTACTTTCAACTTGCCAGATCATAACCACAAACAACGATCTCATCACACTTGCCACTCCCTATGATTTTTATAAAGAAAAATTGAGCAATCCGCAAAATAGATTGACAATTGAAGATGTTTTTAGTAATATTTTAGGGTTAGCTGTTCGCATCGAAGTCATTATCGATAAAAATTTAGCACCTATTCAATCATCATGCGCTGAAGAAAAAATAGAACAAGAAATGACTAAAAAAGAAGAAAAGCACGAGCAATCGTCACTTCTCAGCTCCGCAGTGGAAATTATGGGTGGAAAAATTGTGGAATAATTTTTGGGGTGTAGCCAAGCGGTAAGGCAACGGACTTTGACTCCGTCATGCGTAGGTTCGAATCCTACCGCCCCAACAATCTCGAAAAATCACCATTATGAGGGTGATTTTTTAGTATCTCATAAGGCATTTTAAAGCTAACAGAAGCCATTTCTTCATCTTTTACAACCAAGTTCGAAAGTAGCTTTTCTAACGTCCTACACCTTTTTTTATTATCTGCCATTAAGAATTCTTTTTTGGCTCTATTAGCAGTTAAAAAGACATCTTTCGTAAGTTCGAGAGTAGATTCTGGGTTGATGATTTTTTTAGAAATTTTTAACTTCTGATCTTCCAGATTTAAAATCTCCAATTGCAATTCGTTTGATTTTGACTCGTAATCAGCTTTTAGCATCCCATTGTCCAAATACATATCAATCAACCTACTTTTCCTCTCTTGAGCAGATTTAAGCCTCTTGTCGATTGATTCTGAAAGTTCCTGATTGCTATTTTTCTTGTTTGCCAATTTTTCCTTTGACGCCAGATACGCCATTTCAATTAGTTCCTCATCCCAGTGAATCAAATCAAAACAATCAGCCATAAGCTCATCCGCTTTTTTGCTAGCCATATATTTTTTATGTTGCTCGCAGTTTCCCTTGCCATTGGTGCAGAAATAATAAACATATTTACCTTTTTTAGTATCACCAGTCAAAACACAACCGCATTCAGCACAAGTCATAAAACCTCGGTACGGATAAAATCTTTCGGTTTTTCTTGAGTCTTTTTTGCCATGCAGAACATCTTGAGCGGTATCAAAAATTTGCTTGCTTATTATCGGCTCATGATTACCTTTGTAATATTCACCCTTTCGAAGCATAACGCCATAATAAAAAGGATTCCGGATAATTCTATGAAGCATACTAGGATAAAGTTTCTTTCCTGATTTACTTCTTAATGATTCGTTATGCAAAATATCTGAAATTTCTTTAAAACTTTTATTCCCTTGAGAATATAATTCAAACAATCGAACGACGCATTTTGCGTTTTGTTTTTCAACTATTACAGTTTTATTTACTTTGTTATTCACATAACCAAACGGTGCCATGCTTGGCCAGCCTCCCTCGGATAGCTTTTCTCTATTTCCTCGCTTAACGTTGACACTTAGATCATCGGAAAATTTCTTGCCAATACCGAAATCTAACATCAACATGAAGAGATCGATAGGATTATTATTATAAACCCTGTCGATAGTTCTAATTTCCTTGATATTGCCTTTTTCCAAAAGATCAATAATAGAGGCTCCGTCAAAATTATTTCTTGAAAGTCTGTCCGCTTTCCAAGCAATCAGGCAACAATCTTTTTGCTTGGCAATATTTTTAAGCATTTTATTAAACTCAATCCGGCCAGTTTTCTTGGCTGACATTTCCTCCGTGTAAGTTTCATCAATCTTAACGCCAAGCCTTTCCGTCATTTGTGTCAGCTCTCTTATTTGAGCCGGAATAGACATGGCCTGCCGTTCTTCTTGTTCTGTTGATTTTCTGGCGTAAAGTATGTATTTCATAATTCATAAAATACTAGAATTATTTGAGAAATGCAAGGAGTGATTTTATTAATTCTTGCTCATTGGTCAAATCATATCGCGTAAAATGGATACTGTCGCATTGCTTATGAGGAAAAGTTTTATCATAAACAATAGCTGATTCTGGTAAAAAATTCAATACAAAATCTACCGCGTTTTGGTCATTTTTTACAATCGGTTTTTTTAACCCTCGGCTAGGGAAATAACATTTTTTTCCATAAAGCCTAGCGTCATTTATATGTTTTGTCATGTATTTTGACATATAATTTCCCACATCCTTAACGTTTTTAATTTTTCGATAATTAGTAAATCCGCATCCCCATATTTTCAATAATTTATTTTTTAGATTTTTTATAAAGGGCAAGTTATAAAAGACAACGTGATAATGCACAGCTCCACGTTCTTGAAACTCAATAACGACAGTATACTTCAAATAACTTTTTTTATGGATTATTTCATAATTGAATCGCTGAATGAATTTTGTAAATTCATAATTGGCCTTTTCCACTTCGGTAATATTTTCCGCAAATGTCAGAGTAATAAATATTGGGATAAAAACTTTTCCCTTGTCATCAAACCATTGCCAGGCATTGGCATTTATCTGCCTTTTTAAATCTGCTTTGGCTCGGAAATATGAAGCGTCACTTCGACTTCCTTCCATTTTTTTCTTTCTATCACCTGCTATTACTCGGCTTTCAGGAAGAGAGCCATACCAAATTTTTTTGCCATATCTGGAAATATCAAAAATATTTCCGGCCGCGACTAATTTTGAATCTGTAAACATTTTTTCTGATTAAGTGTTATATATATCAAGTAAAACTATGCCGGAGTTTTGATTTTGCCTGACGGCAAAATCAATCACTCCCGCATGGAATTAAATGTGATAAATAATTCCGCTAATGAATCGAGATACTCGTCTGCTTCTTCATCGGAAATCGTCAAAGCATGGTATTTTTCAAAATACTCAATAATTCGCTTCTAAGTTCTTGGCTGAATTTGTAAGACATAAAAAAACGGCACCACGATTTGTAGTGCCATTTTCCAATAATGCTATTACGCTATTTTATCCGTAAAGCCGTAATTGCTTTATTTTAGATATTTTTTATTGATTTCTACCCAAGCAGTTTTACCACTGGAAAAATTTAAAAAGTCATCAATTTTGGTAGCTTCGTATACTTTTTTATTGATTGCTTCACAAGCTCGGTAATATTTTTGCCATTTTTCAGGATTATAATCCTTGTCATCAAAAGTATCTTCGGCTATTTCAGAAAAGGGAAATTGCTGACTTTTGTCTTCATCTTTAAAAATATGCTCAAGGATATAATGAGAATTCGATTTGTTATTTTTTATGGATATACGAATCTCTTTGGACTGAAAATATAAAATGCTTTTGTCGGAATCAAAACCAAAATCTATGATTTCTTCCTTGCCGAGAAAAGGCAATATTTTTTTATAAAGTTTATCAATAAATCCTCGGCATTCTTTCTTGTCTTCTTCCGGTAGTGGGTCGTCAGGGCTAAACCGATGAAAAAGCCAGTCGGAATTATTGATAATATTCTCTTCTTGGATTCCCAAGTGAATATTGTGCAAATTTCGCAATGGGAACATTAGGTCTAACTGAAAAAGAGCGTCATGTTTTTTAGCTCGGCGTTTGTTATGATCATCCAACTCTTTTCCTCGCAAGCCATAATTCCAGCCTTTGTCGGCGTTAAGTTCAATTTGAGCAAGGCGTATTTTTTCGCCCTCATTTTCAACATGCTCAACAAATTTCGGAATGGCTATGATTATTTTTATAAAATCCGAAATAGCCTGATAGGCTTCAAGCGATGTTTGGCTGTTCTTGTATTTTTCAATGGCATTTTCCAGTTCTTTTTTCATACAAAAAACTGATTGGTTAAATCAGTTTAATATAGCGTGCTTTACGGGCTAAAGTCAAATTGACAGCTTAATTTGGCTTAGTAAATTTTCCTTGTTGTAATCGCTAGAAGCTTTTACATGCAATATGAAAAGTTTGGCACTTTCAAAAATTTTATCAACTAGCTTATCCCTCAAAAATCTATCCATTTTTTGATGTGATGAATCATCCAATTCAATCGCCAAAATTGGCTTAATATTTTCTTTGTCGCAAATCAAAAAATCCACATGCTTGGACTGGATTTTGTTTTGGTAATGATAAAAATCGCTATTGCTCATCTTAGGCAAATATAATAAATCAGCCATGCGGACTTTGGAAAATATTAGATAATCGTTTCCGATAATTTCAGTGAGGACAAAATAAAATTTCTTTTCCGCCTCCGTAAGGAGAGAATCTTTTTTAAGATATGGCCAATTTCTTTTTAATTTTAGCCGGATTAAAATTATTAAAAATATTACCACTAAGGCTAAAATTATATAAATTGGGATGATGAGTAAAAATAAATTCATATTTTTTGGATACAAAAAAGGTCTCCCGTCGGCGGAACTCTTGCGAATCCCCATATCCCTTTCGAGATATGACTATGAACACAGTACCGATCAGAAGACCGTCTTTGTGTTCATAGATTTGAGACCATGCCCAACTAAAAGTTGGGTTTAGGTCAATTCAGTTGTAATTCTATTTTGATTCAAATTCTCATAAAAATCAATAGCAAAATTATGCTTTATTTAAGCCTTAACATGTCGATAAAATTATAAAATTGACGCCTGCATTGACTATTGCTGTTTTTTGTGCTAATATACCCTGTTAGTTCATTGATAAATTATTGGTGCACTTTTGGTTGCATTTTTGAGGATTTTTCGAGTTTTCAAAAATGCAACCAATAGTGTGTTGCAGGAGATTGAGAATAAAGGTAGTAATGGCATTATACAACAACAAACGAAAGAAGGAGAGAAAGCATGAGCACCAACGAAACAGAAAACAACAATGGTTTCCGTGGGCTTGTCATTCGTGGCATTCTAACGGTGGTCGCCGTATTCGCTTATGGCTGGATCAATTACCTCCTGAATCCCGTAGCCACTTTGGGAGCGGGCAAGATTGCTGTCAAACAGTTCGAGAGTAGTGATTCGGCATACGTCATGTCGCAGTTCGGAATGAACTTTTTCAGTAATCTCGGCGTTCCAGTAATCGTTTTGCTGGTTGTTCTCGTCTGGATTTGGTGGAAGCCTCTCAAGTCTCTCATCAAGTCCGGTGGCGTTCCGCTTGCAGTGATCATTTTTGTCCTGTTGGCGAGCACGCAGGCGTTTGCCTACTATGACAAGACCGACTATGCTGAACCATACTTCATTCTTCCAAATGAGTCGGCTTTCTTCATCCAGGATGTTGGCGACAATAAAAACGACCAAGCCAAGTTCGGATCCGAGGAATATCTGCGTGCGAATAAAATCGCAGCCAAGCGGTATATAATTCCTCATACCAAACTCGAAAACTCCGGATTTTTCAGTAACTTCTACGTTCCGTCCGGACGCTTGATCATCGTTGATCGTACGCCGTATAATCGGGAATGGGTTGCCTCTGCTGCTCGTGGAACCTCTACAAAGAACGAGGGATTTCCGGTACAGAGCAAGGAAGGTCTCAACATAACAGTCGGGATCGCAATTGCTACCTCTGTGACAGAAGATGACTCGCCCCGATTTCTCTTCCGTTTCGGCGTGAAGCCCCCCGCAGGTGATCGCACCAAACCCGAGGTTATCTTTACTTCCGTGTATAACGGTCGCAATCTGACCGAGGTGATGGACAGTGTCGTAAAAGACAAGGTGCAGGCCTTACTGGGCAATGAGTTCACCAAGCGTTCCTTTGATGAAGCGAATGCTCAAGCCGAACAAATCATGACCAGCGTCCAGACTAATCTCGAAAAGTACCTGAAGACAGTCGGGATCACGCTGGACTACATCGGCTGGGCGGACACGTTTGAGTTCGACAAGAGCGTGCAGGATGCAATAAACCGGCGCTATATATCGATTCAGGATGAAGCCATTGCTCTCAAGCTTTCTCCGCATACGCATACGATTCAAGCGTTGGCGGCTGCCGAGGCTTTACGCTCGTTCGGCAACAAGACCGACGGCAAGCTCCCCACCAACGTTTCGTTGTGGTGGCTCCCCTCCGGCATAAGTGATTTCTTCGGAGGGCTGTTCAAACCTGGATCCGAAAATGTAACACCTGCAAAAAAGTAACGCTTCTCAAAGGATGAACTCCCGAGAGAACAAACAAGCCCCGTAGCTTCTTAGAAATAGGAAGCGGCGGGGTGTTTTTTTTATTTCATTAAAACCATAGCAGAAACCAAATAAGTTCCGACTGCATCCCATTGCCTCAACAAGTTAGGATGGAAAGGAGCGAAAGCTCCTTTTTCCTTCTGTGAAAGCTTTAAAATCGGTTCGAACAAACCAAATCCGCCTTTTGGCGTTTTGAAGCTTTTCAAGTCTTACTATGCGGAGTTCCGCCTTTGCGCCTGACGGCGCAAAATGCGTCATTCCCGCATGGAATTAAACGTGATAAAAAGTTCAGCCAATGAGTCCAAATATTCATCGGCCTGCTCATCGGAAATCGTCAAATTATGGCATTTCCAAAAATACTCAATGAGACCATCTATTAAATTTTGGCTAAACTTTCTTGGCATTTTCCCGAATATACTAATTTCGGGAAACGAAAAGACCGACCATCGGATTGAGGTCGGTCTCTTGGTATCAAAAGCATTTAGTGGCTTACAAGATAGGACGCTCAATTTGAACGAGGTTCCCTAATAATGTTTTACGGCCTAAATAATTTTGATAAGTGGATTTTTTGGGTTTACTATGGCTTAGATTTTTTCCTAAGCTAAATTTAAGTAATATTTTATCCTGGAATAATATATATGGTGGCTAATTTTAAATATATTTTCTTGGGAATTTTCGGTTGTTAAGTTTTCATGATTAGGTTACAGGAAGAATTGATTGGTGAATTCAAGATATTATTGCACCACTAGAGTCAGTTTTTCAAAAATTTCATTTGGCGTCAAGTAATCATTTTTCTTTCTCGGACGATTATTCAAATTGTTTTCTACTAAGAGCACACTCTCTGGA
>JAJYBE010000032.1 GCA_021779205.1 bacterium | reverse complement strand
GGTTGTGAGATAATTTTTGAAATCGGAAATCTGTGATTCTGTGATAGATATGCCCGTGGACTTGTTCCAAGCGGAAAAAATTGGATCGGTTTCAATTCCGTTACCAGTTAGTGTTTTCCAAGCAGGAATGCCGTTATTGATTGTAAGAATTTGACCATTTGTTCCAGCAGTCAATCCAGCTAGCGCATCCGCTCCAGAGGCATAGAGCAAATCTCCTTGTGAAAAATTAGCTAATCCGGTTCCTCCTTGTCCCACGGATAATGTTCCTTGGGTGTTGCTATTTAAATCAATCTTGTTTAATTTAAAAGTTTGTCCGGAAATAGTGAAATATTTTTGTCCGCTGGCACTGAGTGTGAATCGTTTGTCGTTACCGGTAACCAATTGATCTTTGCCATTTCCGGTGGGCAAATTTTGAATATCAATTTGTCCATTTTGATTGAGGAGTGGAATATTATCAGAGTTGCTTCCTAAACTTTTACCGGAAAGCATTAAAGCGTTATCGGCATTTATGGCAAAAAGTGGGGTGCCGATTTTTTCTCTGGGCGCCATTTCACTGTCATTTCCCACACGGATACCCACATAGAATTGGCTGTTTTTGTCGGCGCTGGTAAGGATGGGCAAATCATTCATTTTTCCCAAGTCCAAATTGAACACACCATTTTTAATCTCTATGTTTTGGGTTTCTTCCCAAATTCTTGAGTTTTTATCCGTATCAGAAGGATAGGGATCAATTTCAGTTCTGTCTTTGGTATAGATGGATACTCTTAAGTCATAGTTGCCATTTACCATTTTCCCGTCACTGTCTGTGAGAATGGCAGTTAGTTGGATAGTTTTTTTGTTACTGTTGGGAGTGGCAACAACATTCGTGGTTGTGGCAGCTAAAACCAACTCTTTTCCGGAATGAGAAAGAGCGGTGGCTTGATGGTTGGCAGCTATTTCTTGTGAAAGACTTTTTAGAGTTTGGGAAGAAGCGGTAATGGAATTTTGACCAGCCGTTCCGTTTGATTGATGAGCGAATAAATTGGTAAGTTGATAGCGTTGGGGGAGAAAATATGCGAAGGAGGAGAAGAGAAGCAATGCTATTCCGAGAGTTGTTTTTTTAACAAATACTTTCATTTTTGCTTAGTTACTTTTTTATTATTTTTCTTAGTTAGAATTATAGCATATTTCTCGGGAACACAAAAAATCACATTCAAATTTCTTCCCAAAGATCAATCGCATATTCCGTACCGGTGGGAAAATATGGCGGCGGATAATAGAGCAGATTATTGTCAAAATTAAGTATGCGATTGGCATATCCCCAATTTTGATATCCATTTGTCCATGCAAAACCATAACGCAAATTAGTGGCAATCGATCCATTGATTGTAATTGTATTTTTATAATCGCTTGTTCCATAATCCGCTCGACCAACCCGCCCCAATTGAGCCAAAAAAGCACCATCAAGGGTAAGATAATTTTGGCTGTTTTTGATTATTTCCACATTATTTTGCGCAATTACTCCAATAATATCCCTCCCGTCAAAATTAGTATAAAGCAAATTATTCATTCCCAAATAAACATTTTTTGCCGAACCACCCAGTAAATCAGCCGCCACCAATGTTATTTTCTCACTATTCACCGATCCTTCGAGCCAAAGATTATTTTCCACAAAAATTATTCCGTTATTGGGTACGAGCAATGCATTGGCGCAAGTTTCACTTTTAATTGAATTGGTTGTGGTGTCATAGCTGGTAACAATAGAGACGCTCATTGTTCCGTCATTTTTTAAAACAATATGCCTTCCATAATTATTCTTGGTGGCAATATTGCAATTAGCGGTGCTCTTATTATTATCAAAATAAAGTCCCTGACCGGAAATTTGCGACTCCGTTTTCATATAACTCAAATCGGAAACAACTCCATTAAAATCAATTGTCGGTGTGGGAAACTGCCTTCCGCCAAGAAAAACATCGCTTCGCAAAGGAACCGAATTGGGCGGCGCTTCCGCTGAACGAAAAGTGTTATTCACTCCGGTTGCCGGAGGAACATTAACATGCGTATGCACACCGAATTCCAAGCCGCCAGTATGATCAGGATCATCATAGCTTGCGACAGAACTGGAAACAATATTGTGAGCCAACCCATCAAAACGAATTCCCTCATTGGAATGAATTTCTCCAAATACTTCCGTGCCTTCCCCGAAACGAATAAAATCATTTGCCAAAACAGAATATTCACTCCAAGCCGGACGGCGAAAACGAACTTGAATAATTCTTTTTAAATTAGGCGCTTTATTGGTCCAGCCGGTTGATTTCACAATCACAATCGTAGAATTGGGATCGGGCGGAATTACTTCTATTTTATAGCTGCCAATTTTTCCACCTTCCGGATCGAAATAGTCAGCTTGATAGGGAGAAGCTACTCCATAAGGATTTCCCGTCTGCCAAAAATCTTTGATTTGCTGAGCGGTTTTTCCGGAAATTTGATGTGCGAGATACCAGCGATAATAATAGACCCCCGCTTCCGCAATCTGAAAAGCCTGATCTCTTTCCACTCGGCTATAACTAAACTTCAATTGAGCGGTGATATAGCTAAGCATAGAAACCAAAATAATCATAACCGCAGTCATAATTACCAAAACGAAAGCCAATGTTGAACCTTTTTGTTTTTCTCTATTGAATATGATCATAGTCATTTAAATTTCTTATTTCCGCAAACGATTGCATTTCAATATTGTCCGGAGCACGATTAGGATTGATATTGATTTTTAAATGTATTTCCACCAAGCGCACAACCGAAACATCTACGGGAATAGAAACGGGATTATTGGCAGTATCGCCCGGGTAATTTTTATTAAAATAATAAAAAATCGGATCACTGGTCGTATTTACAATTTTTGTCGCGATTACTATTACTTGCTGATCACTTGCTGGATAGACTTTTGGCATAGTTCCCGCTGGAATAGCGACGCCCATAAAAATTGTTCCGTTGATATAATAAAAATGCAATCGTTCAGTAATTCCGTCTTCATTATAATCAGAATAAACTATCAGATCATTACTGCCGGCTGATTTTATCGGATAACTTCCATCATCACCTTGTCTTGCTTTGCGGATATAGCCAGTCATTTTATTGATTCCTTGAGAAATAACCAAATTTGATTGTCCCATTTCGATTGTATAGGCATTATTTCGCCATGCATTAATGAACAATGTTGAAAATCCAACCATTCCAATGGCAAAAATAGCAATCGCCACTAAAGTTTCTATTAGGGTTAATCCTTTTATTTTTTGTTCTTCTATAATTAACATTCTTTTAATTCAATAAATCTCAAGGAAGCATCTTTATCGTTTCCGTTTTTAATTCATCCGCATTGATTATTTCTTGTGAAATATTATCCTGATATCCGGTAGCACTTACCTTAAGATCATATGTTCCCGAAATCAACGGATCATTGCCATTTTGAAAAAACATTACGCCATCCGATCCGGACGTTTGAATAATATCATATCCGGAACTATTTTTTAATTCAGCTTGAGCGCCAACAATCGGACTATTAGTAGAGCCGTCAACTACAGTTAGTAAAAGTGCCGATTTATTTATTGGTGCTAATTTTATTTTTGCTTCCAAAGTTGAACCGGGAAGTAATGAAAATGGTGTGACAGGATCAATTCCCACTAAAGAATATCCGGTTGGCGCGGTTGGGGTAATCACATATTGTCCAGGACTGATTGCGCTAAGACTTTTTTCGCCAGTCACATCGATTGTTTCGCTTTGATTTTGAATATTATACACAGGGGTATGCGCCGCATCGGCTCCGGTACCCAAAATTCTTCCTCCACTGATAATAAAATTACAGCTAATTCCAGAAATTTTATTTCCCACTCCGTCTGCGGTAAAAATATTTAAATTTGACAATTTATTGATTATTACCGTTTTAACATTAAGCGCACCGGAAATAACAGAGGCATGCACATCAGTTGGATAATATGCCGTTGTCGGATAGGGTGGAAATGTAGCAACTGTTTCATAGCCTGATTTTGAAATAATCAACTGATAATTTTGCGTCGATTGCGGAGCTCCGGGAAACATTAAATTTCCCGTATCATCGGTCAACACATTCAAATTAATCGCGGGAGAAACAGTTGAATTTAAAATATTAACATTTGCCTGAGGAACACCAAAACCGGAACTATCAACAATATTAATAGCCAAAACTCCTCCCGCAAAACCGCTTTCCAGTCCATACGGCACAAAATTAGAAACGTAATAAACACTTCCCGAGCTATTTGAATTTCCGCTATTCCAAGAAACTGTTATTTTAACTCGCTTATAATCATTTGGCACAAGATCCGCCGGATAAATTCCGTCCAGCGGATCGTCAATATATTGCACCAATGTTTTTACATGAAAATATTTTCCGTTTTCCGCAACATCTTCATTTGCTAAAATATTGCCGGCAGGAATTCCTCCGACTGTTCCAATATTGGAATAATTAAGATTACGGATGATTTCCATTTTTTCATTAGCCAAAGAATTGGCGCTTAAGCGATTTTTCACATCAATAATCGCTTTTGTTCCCACGGAAAAAACTGCGTAAAAAGTTACTGAAACCAATGCGAATATAAACAACACAGTCAGTGCTTCAATCATCATAAAGCCGGCCTTTTTATCATTCATTGTCATTTATTTTTCGTCTTAAATTTATTTGATATTATCCATTATGCTATACATCGGCTGAAGCATAGAGATTGCAAAAAAACCCACTGCGCCACCAATAAAAATCATCAAAACCGGCTCAATGATTGATGACATATTTTTAGAAATTTGACTTATTTCGTCTTCATAAAATTCCGCCAATTTCAAAAGCACCGTCTCCGTCTTCCCCGTTTCCTCGCCCACTTGAATCATTTGCACCATAAGCAAGGGGAAAATCTTTGATTTTTTTTCAATTACCTGACTGAGATTGATTCCCTTTTGCACTTCCTCAATACTTTCTCTTAAGGCATCTTGATAATAATAATTGGTTAAAGTATTGGAAATAATCTTAAGCGCGCTTATTACCGGAACGCCACTGCGCAAAAGTGAGCTATAAATTCTTGCAAATCTGGCGCAATTATTTTTAATTACCAAGTTATTAATCACCGGAATATTGATCAAAAAGAAAGCCAGTGTTTTTTTCCCTATTTTTGTTGTCAGAAAAAATTTAAGAAAAATTCCACCAAAAATTAAAATTATCAACAAATAAATCGCATGCTCACGCAAAAGATTGCTAAGTAAAATTAAAAATTTGGTTGAAGCGGGAAGCTCCACATTCATATCTTGAAAAACACCCATCATTTTTGGCAATATATACGTAAGCATTAAAATGGCGATTGCCACCATTGCCACAATAATTACCGCCGGATATATCAACGCTCCCTTTACCTTGCTTGCCAAGTCATGTTCTTTTTCCAATTGAATAGCCAAAATTTGTAAAATTTCTTCTAAATTTCCACTGCTTTCACCCACTCTGACCATATTGACAAATAAATCATCAAAAACGGCCGGATATTTTGCCAATCCATCAGCAAAAGTTGTTCCCGCCTGAATATCATCAAAAATATTCACTAAAATTTTTTTAAATTTTTCATTTTTAGTTTGATCTGAGATATTTTTTATCGAACGCGATATGGGCAATCCGGAAGAAATCATTACGCTTAAATTGCGAGTAAACATTAATTTGTCTTTCAATGAAATGCCATAAAAACGGTCAAAAAATTTTATAGTTATCGATTTTTTTTCTTCTTCTTTTAACTCTTTAAAAGAAGTAATGGCAAACCCATCGGCACGCAATTGCATCGCCAACTCTCTTTCATTTTTCACATCCACTTCTCCCGCTTTAGTTTCTCCGTTATAATTTTTTGCACTATAAAATGCTTTCATAAAAAAATATTAAATCATTCCTTTGTTACTCGTAAAATCTCTTCTAAAGTTGTCATGCCCTGGATACATTTCAAAAAACCGTCTTCCACCATAGTAAGCATTCCGTTCGTCTTCGCTTTTTCCTCCAATTCATGAGCGGAAGCTTTTTGGGAAATCAATTGGCGAATATCTTCGGTTATTTCCAAAACCTCATAAATTCCAATTCTACCGTGATAACCATCACTGCACTGTTCGCAACCCGTGGCTTTTAATAATTCAATGTCCTCCCAAGTATCTTTTGGCTTTAATTGCTTGCCTAAAATGGAGCTTTTTTTGATATGTTCCAATATTTCGTCCAGATCATAATTTCTTCCGAGCGTTTCTATTTCTTTTTTGCTTAATTTATATTTTATCGCGCAATCATGGCAGATTTTACGAACTAATCGTTGCGCGACAATTACATTTGCCGTTGAAGCAACCAAAAATGGCTCCGCACCCATATCCAGCAATCGCGGCAATGCTCCGGCAGCGCTATTGGTATGCAATGTCGAAAGAACAAGATGCCCAGTCATTGCCGCTTGAATCGCCATTTCCATCGTTTCATTATCTCGAATTTCTCCCACCATAATTATATCCGGATCTTGACGCAAAAGTGCTCGCAATCCGGCCGCAAAAGTTAATCCAACCTTGGGATAAATCTGAGTTTGATTAACTCTGGACATGCGATATTCCACCGGATCTTCGACTGTGCTGATATTAACATCAACCGTATTTAAAATATCCATTATCGTATATAACGTTGTTGTTTTTCCGCTCCCGGTCGGACCGGTTACCAGAATCATCCCATTGGGTTTTTTAATTTCACGATGCAGCGCCTCCAAGGCTTTGCCGGCAAGACCCATTGATTCCAATGTCAATCCCTTAGCTGATTCATCAAGAAGTCGCATTACAATTTTTTCACCATCAAAAATCGGTAAAATACTTACACGAAAAGAAATTTTTAATCCATCCTTTTCAATCTTAAAACGACCATCCTGCGGAACTCTATGCTCATCTAATTTCAAATTTGATAAAACTTTTATTCTTGCCGTAATTCCTTCCTTGACTTGTCTTGGCAAAACCATCGCCTCATGTAAAATTCCATCAATTCGATAACGCACGCGAACTTCTTTTTCATCCGGTTCGATATGAATATCGGAAGCGCCTTGAATAATCGCATGTTTTATGAGAGTATCAACGATACGAATAATCGGCAAATCGCTAGCGATTTTTTCCAAATCTTGATCACCTGAAGAATTTTCAATTTCAGCAGAATTTTTTTCAATCATATCGCCAAATTCCGCCTTCAAGCTTTTTCCATATTGCTTCAAAACAGCTTCGATGCTTTCTTCCGAAGTTATACAAATAACAACTCTCAATCCGGTTTTTTTACGAATAAAATCAATCGTTTGGATGTCATCAGGATTAAGCATTGCTATTTTTAATTCCGTTCCGTTTTTTTCAAAAGCTACAATTTTATATTTTTTAGCAATAGGTTCGGGAACTAATTGCAAAATATCAGTGGCGATTGTTTCTTTTTGCAAATCAACAAATGGAACACCCAAGATATAGGCAAAGAGTTTTCGCAGTTGCACTTCGCTAATCATTTTTTTTGCCAAAAGAGCATCGCCCAAATTACTCGCCTTCACTTGCATTTCCTCAAAAACCTTTTCAAGATCATTTTTATCGAGCAACCCTGAATCTTCTATGAAATTTTTTAATTGTTCATTGCTTATACGCATTTTATTTCAATGTTTCTTTTATTTTTTTGACAATATCTTCCAAGCGATAATTCGCTTTTACCAAATAAGTCGTCGCGCCTTTATCAAAAGCTTTTTGAATATCTTCCATACTTTCCAAATTAGTCAATAAAATCACCGGGATTTTTTTTGTTTCATCAACACTTTTAATTGCGTCCAGAACTTCATAGCCATTTTTTTTCGGCAAAACAATATCCAAAAGAATCAGGTCCGGTTTTTTTGTTTTAATTAATTTTATTGCTTCCTCACCGTCATAAGCGCCAAGCACTTCAAATTTTTCATCCACCAAAAATTCTTCCAGCGCTTTATGCAGAATTTGCTCATCTTCGACTACCAATATTTTAGTCATAATATTAAATTAAAAAAAATTATTTATGCTTGATTTTATTTAAATATGGGAATTGAAAAGCTAAAAATAGAACCTGAGTTTTCCATCGATTCAAACCAAATTTTTCCACCCATTTGCTCTATGATATTTTTAGCGATATACAGACCCAATCCGGTACCTTCAGTCTGGTATCTGGCAACATTGTCACTGCGGAAAAATTTCTCAAAAATTCTTTTATGTTGTTCTGCCGGTATGCCAATTCCGCTATCTTTAACGGCACATATAAGCATATTGCCATTTTCACTCAATTTTATTTCAATTTTTCCATAATCAATCGTGTATTTAATCGCGTTATTGAATAAATTTTCAATTACCATTCGTATTTTTTCCGGATCGGCAAAGACAAGTGGCATCTTTTTCTTCGCATCAAAAATGATTTCTATGTGCTTACTTTTTGCCAATTGTTTATTTTCTGCAACTATTTCATTAATCGGCAAAGAAATATCCATCGACTTTTTTTTAATAATCAATTTATCTTGATCTATTCTGGCAACATCCAAAAGATCATTAACCAAATGCGTCATTCTACTGCTTAACATGTCAATATTTTTAATACTTTTTTGCTGTTTTGCACTAACGGATTTGCGATATTTCGAAAGCAAAAGTTCCGTTTCCCACCTGATTGCGGAAAGTGGAGTACGCAATTGATGGGAAGCTATCGATACAAATTCGCTTTTCATACGATTCAATTTCAACATCTGCTCAACTAAACTTATTACCGAATTTCCCACTGCTAAAACAATTATCACCACGCTGCTTTCTGCCAAAACAACCAATTCGGGACTGTCATAATTTTGAGAAATAAAAAAGGTAGCGGTCATAATCACCACCGCAATCACGCCAAGCATAATAAACATGAAACCGGGTGTTTGCCAAATTTTCACACCCAAATCATGCGCTTGTTTTTTTAAATTTAAATCATTGATAATTTTCATTTTTTTCTTTTTTTTTATTATAGCACAAAAATAATAATTTGGCTTTTGTTTGAATAAAATTTTTATGCTAGAATAAAATCATTGAGTGGTTAATAAATTTTTTATCATTTTGCAATGTATATTAGAAGTGAGAAATCAATTGAAGAAAAGATGCCACATAAAGAAGCGACGCAACAAGAATCGCATGAAAATCTAAAAAAGCATCCGGCTGATACGCTTATGTATTGGAATGCTCTGGAATTTGAAATGCTTGAAAAAAATAAAAGACGCCTTGCGTATATGCTTCTATTACTTTCAATAATCATCGGCTATGCTTCTTTCACCAATAGCCCCCTTATGGCCCTAGTGTTTATTCTCATTGGAATTGTCGCCTATCTAGATATACAAAAAACACCCCGCGATCTGGATTTTAGAATAATTCCTGAAGGAATAATCGCCGGAAAAGAATTATATGATTTTGATAATATACGTTCATTTTGGATTTTTTATGATCCGGAATACAAAAAAATAATCAGTTTGCATACTAAAAGTTATATTTCCCCATTTGTTCACATTCCAATTCACGAACAAGATCCGGTTGCAATTCGTAATATTCTAATCAAACA
>JAJYBE010000031.1 GCA_021779205.1 bacterium | reverse complement strand
CAGGTATGCATCTACGAAAGTAGAAATCTTATATTGGTATCAGACGATGTTTCTCCGACTTCGTCAGGTATGCATCTACGAAAGTAGAAATCTTATATTGGTATCAGACTATTCTTTATCGTGCTTACTTATACTGATCTACGAAAGTAGAAATCTTATATTGGTATCAGACACGGACAAATTGAAAGGCGCCTGAATGATCTACGAAAGTAGAAATCTTATATTGGTATCAGACCTCCTATTTATGGCACAATGGGTGTTGATCTACGAAAGTAGAAATCTTATATTGGTATCAGACACTTTATGCGCTTGACAAAGAATTCAAATCTACGAAAGTAGAAATCTTATATTGGTATCAGACATTCAAGAAATCAAGGATTTTGAACTTGATCTACGAAAGTAGAAATCTTATATTGGTATCAGACACGAAGTCGAAGAAGCCATTGAGCGTGTATCTACGAAAGTAGAAATCTTATATTGGTATCAGACTGGCAAACACGATTTTCAAAATTACATAATCTACGAAAGTAGAAATCTTATATTGGTATCAGACACACAAATAACGGTGTTTCCCATTTCAGATCTACGAAAGTAGAAATCTTATATTGGTATCAGACTCTCGAAATGTTTAATCTAAGCCAAAAAGATACAAATAGCGCCCAAGGGCTAGCTACGACTTTTTGGCTCAGATAAGCTTTTTCAGTTTTATAAAGACTGAGGTTTTGCATAATAAAATATAATGTCTAATTTAATACCCGCATAAAGATTTACACCTTTATTTGACTTTTTAAAGTTCTTGCTTAACCGAAAAAAACAACTGATTGCTCTTCTTGCACCGGATGTCCATAGCGAATAATTTTCTTCTCGCATCCATCGCATATTCCATATATTATCACACTGTCATTGTTTGTAAAGACCTTTCTGAACCGATGCTCCACTTCGGATTTGATGATTTCCAAAATTCTCTGACTATTTTTTATTTCAAAAACACTGTATTGCAATCGCCTGCCATATTGCTTGAGAAGTTTGGAAAACTTAGTCCTCGTCTTGTCATTTTCAATATCATAGGAAACAATAAACATATTTTTTGGTTCAAATCATTTCTTGATTAAAAATACAGGAAAATCCCTTCCTTCCATCACAAAGAAACGATAAAAATCCCGCGTGTAATTAAACATTACTTCCTTGTTTTCCATAAGCGCTTCCAAAAAAAATTTTACATATTTTTTTTGAGAATCGAAATCTAGGGCATACTTTCCATTTTCATATTTAAAATCCTGCCTATTGATTTGTCCAAGATTGTGCGCCTTGAGAAGTTGCCGGTCAATAAGGCAACGAAACGGCTCCATCACATCGCACGCCAATGATTTTCTTTGGAAAAATAATTTATGATAAAAACCTTTATACACATCAAAACCGTAAAGACGCAAGAGCGCATCCATAAAGTTGAATAAAAAAGTATACCCAATATCCAAAAGAACATTATTGATATCAAATTTCGTTCTTGGCATCCTTCTGATCCATTTCATCATCTTGAAATACTCGCTAAAAAAATCCTTGCTATAATTTCCTTCGATGCCTAAAAGCCCCTTTTCATCTTTGGCATTTTCAATTTTTCTTTTCGCCTCCACGATTTCCGCATCTTCATTTACGAATTTATTCCGCTCCTTGAGTAAGTGAATTTGATTAGAAACTTTATTTAATACTAAAATTTTAGCAATCTCAAATTCTTTATCGAATTTATATTGTTTATCACGCAAAATAAAGTTACTTTCCAATCCGGAAGATATCTCCGCATAAGTCAAAAAATTATCACTCAAAAGAAAAAGCGAAATTCCATATTGCTTGCACTTTTTGACCAATGAACTGGTCATTGTAAAATTACCGATAATAAAAATAGCAAAAACCTTAAAACAGGAAAGTCTGTTTGTATTTTGTCCATCTTTTTTGTAGAGGATATTGTCATTTTGAAATTGCAAGGCGTTTTCCACGCCATAACGCGCTTCAATAAACAAAATTTGCTTTTCTTGAAAATCAGGCAGTGACATCATAAAAAAATTATTGATTGCACAATTCCCGATAGATGCACTGAGTACATTTATTAGGATTGGCATTGCGATTAAAATTAAGCAAATCAAAATTATTCATTTTTTCAATATTTTGAGAAAGCCAAAATTCGTTTTGTCCACTAGGCTTTTCGATTTCATAGCGTTTATTATCAGACAATGAATGGATAAATAATTTCTTTATTTCAAAGCCCATTTCTTCCAAACAAAGCATTTGCGCCCAAAGTTGAAAACGATAGCCGTCATAGATTTTTTTGATTTTATTTTTGCGTTCAATCAAGCTTTTTTCTTCTCGATCATAGATGTCGATTTTCCCCATCAAATTGTATTTTTGCGAATAGACCGGCAGGGCTTGCAAATATCTTTTGGCAGTGGAATATTTTCCCGTATCGATATTTTCATGTTTCATCTTGCCTTCCGCCTGGGGCTTTTCATGATAGAGCTTTTGATTATAATTTTCATAAAAAGAATGAAAATAGAGCGACATTGGACAAAAAATAAAGTCATTGAGTTTTGAGATTGGAATATAGTTTTCCATAGTATTAGCTCAAATTAAAAACAGCCTACCGTAGCATGGCGGGCTGTTTTTGTCAAGAAAAGATTTTTTAAAACCTAATCACTTAAATTATTTTTTTGCACAAAATCATCCCAGTTTTGATTAGAGATAAATAAATCAGGATATTTTTCTTTCTCATTCCTATCCTTCCATTGCGAAATTCTCTTCAAAAGAACAACCCCTTTTCTAGCAATATTATAGGCTCCATTATCATCGCCATTTTTTGGTAATTTTTTTCCATTTTCCTTTCGGCTATCAAAAAATGGCGCAACTGGAGAAAGAATGAAATCTTGTTTATCCAAATCTTTGGCTTTTTCATCCGTATTTCTAATCTGGCAAAGTAATTTAAAAAGAAACATAAAATCACTAAAGAACTTCTCATTCCCTTTGGTTTCAATATTTCGAATTTGCCCTAGGATATTTTCATCAGCGTTAATTTTCACTCCTCCAAATAGCTCCTGGAGTGCTCCTGTTAAATTTTCATAATACGCATATCCGCCTTTATTATTGTTTAACTTTCTATTCCAATAAAATCGCTCAACACAAGAGCAAACTGTCCATTTTGTTTTTTTGGGAAACCTCACCTTTTTGTCATCAAAGAAGTTAACTAAATCATAGGTGAATTCAAACCTATTATTCACAAATTCAATCCTATTGAATTTCAGAATTTCCTTTTTGGCTTTTTCCGCATTAGAATATTTCAAATATAAATTTGGTCGCCAACCTGTTACCGGATCGATTTTTGAAGTATAACTTGCCTGTGTATAAAAAATGATTCCTGTTTGCTTTCCCATTTCTTTAAAAGTCGTGAATGGCGCGGATAATTGATATGCTTTCAATAAATGACCAGCCTTTTTTACATCAATTTCATTTTTATCCACCAGAAAATTTAATTTTTCAATCAAAGCTTTTTCCAGTTGCTGGTAAATACTTTTTTCGATTCCACCACGAATTTGTTTGAAGCGCATATTCAAATCTTCAAACACAATAATTGCATTATGCTTTATGGCTAAATCAGCTAGTTTTCGCACAACCTGAGAAATGTAGCCTTTTTTCAAATCCTTAATTCCCTCGACTGTTTGCCAATCCTTTCTTGCTTGCTCCCTTTCATCTGCTTTCTTTTCTAATTTTTCATGATAATCAACCGCCTCTCCATCACCTCCTTTTCCCACAAAATTCAAACTCCCACTCTCCAAAGTTTCCTCCTTTTGATTTATAACCGAATAATATGCTAAATGCTTTTCTCCACGATCAACGCCAATAATATTTACTGATGGATTATTGGCTAAAAATTCATTTAAACTACGATTAAATTTTACATCGTACCCTTTTCCTACAACATCCATACCCGCATTTAACTTTATGGGACAATGAAAAAAAACTTTATCTTCCGCATATCTTTTTTTATGAAGAGCTTTATCATCTTTCTCTAGAATAATATTATTTTCTTTTGTGATTATTTTTTCTTTTTTTAAATCTTTAGTCCTTGGGCGATAAAAAATTTCCGCGTTAGCCCCCAATTGAAAAGATTTTTCTCCATTGACGTTTTCAGCACTAAACAAAGATTGAAAATAGAGTGTGTGTAAGTTTTTTCTTCCTGAAGATTTGTCTGAAAAGTCTTTATTATAAATATTAAACAAATAAATTTTTTTTCTCTTAACTAGATCATCTAAGATATTTTTAGATATTTCTTTAAATGTTAATTCATAAGCTGAATTTTCAAAATCCTGATAAAACTTGTTTAGTTCAGAATATTCTTTTTCTAAAATATTTTTTACATCAAAAACTTCTTTATAATCAACCTCAATGATTTTTTTATAATAGTTAATTAGCTTAATTAACTTTTCTTTATTAAAAACATCACCTTTTTCTTTGGATAATTGAAATAAATCAAATTCATCTTTAATAAAAAGCAACTCGTCTGTTAATGCATACTTTTCTTCTCTTTTTTTGAATTTATTCTCATTAAAGTTTCTAAAGCCATCAACTATCAAGCCCTGATCCTTATTTATTTTATAGGGAAACCCAAAACGAGGGAGTTGTCTAAAAACATTTATTTGTTGTTTAAAATACATTTTGTGAATAATTTCATCCCCAGTTCTTGGTATTAAATATCTTTCATCTTCAAATATATGCGTATTGTCTTTTTCTAAAATAACTAAAAAGTAACTCTCGTCTTTCTTTAGAATAATTGTTCTTCTTTGGCTTTCCAAATCTCTATCCTAGCCCTTTGCTAAAGATGGGGCAGCAAAATTCAATTTCCACTTTTGCACATTTTCCCAGGGTTTTTTTGTTAGATAATTTCGTAACAAATTATATGGAGTGATTATCGCCTCAAAACTATCCTGATAGAATTGGTCTAAAAATCCAAATTCTGGGTGATGATAGAAAACATCATCCAAATCGATGCTATCATCCCATTTCTTTGATTTTTCCACGGCAAAATATTTGGAAAATTGATATGCGGAAAGAAAGCTATCTGCAAATTCCTTGACAATCCCTTTCATTTCGTCATTTTTTTCAAACTCTCTTTCGCTCAATAACCTTTGAAGTTCTTCAAAAACAAAATCATACCCAGTTGCTTTTCCACCTTTTTCTGTTTGAATTTCTTTTTTGAGTAAATCCTTCCATTCCAAATTAAAAATTTGCAAAAACTGTTGCCAAATACTTCTTGTCTGATCGATTTTTTCCGAGTATTTTTCTTTCCAAAATTCTTGATCGCTTTTTTTAGATACTTCTTCCAGCGAATCTTTGATAGTGGCTAGGGAGATAAAATCGGGAAATGAGTAGCCGGCATCTTTCTGTTTAGTTAATTTTTTGCCATTTTTTCTAAAAGACTCTGCTAGATTTTCCTCCCATAAATTTGTTTCATTTGTCCACATTCGAGAAATTTGCTCAAATCCTTTTTTAGAAAAATAAACTTTCCCTAAATCAAAATTTTCTTGATGAGCAGAAAACTCTTGAAAAAGTTTTTTCAATATGTTTATTTTTTTCTCTCCTGTTTTTAGGAAATCATTCAAAACTTCTTTCAAGCGGACATTGTTTTCAATTTCATCGATAAATTTTTCCTTCTCACTTAGAATCTGCTTATCCAACGTTTTCGGATATGGAATTTTGCCTCCTAGGTTAGCTTGCCGATAAAGATTGATCGCGTATTTCATCTCTCCTATGAAATTTTTATTATACTCGTCAATTTCTGATTGCAAAAGGCAGTGCGCAGCATAAAAATCAAGATTGCAAATTTCATCAAGACTAAACTTATATTTTTGAACAATATTTTTAAAAGCAAATTCGGGATAATTTTTTTGAATAAACCGAATTATTTCTATATTTTCAACAAAACGACGAAGATTTTGGTCAACAATTCTGGTCGCAATCGCCGATGCTGTTCCGTCGTCTTTATAAAAATTTTTTCTTGTTTCAAAGAATTTTGTGAAATATCCGGCGAATCCTTTCCAGTCTTCAAAAATAGATTTTTTTTCAATTATAATCTCTCCTGTCTTTTTATCCACTCGTTCAAATGAAATTAACGTTTCTTTGGCATAATTTCCTTCACTATCTTTTCCATATCTTTCCAATAAGACTTTTTCAAAAACAGCTTCTTCATCAAGAAACTTCATATCCTTATTTTTTAACCCAGCATATTTTTCTGTTGTCCATTTTTTTGCAGTTGCATTAAATAATCCAACAATTTCTCTTCTTAATCTTTGTTCCTCTTTTTCCAATCCCACTTTTAAGCTCTTTTTTTCTTGAGCTGGAGTTTCCCTGGTAATCTTCTTAACGTCACACAAAATTTTATTATAATTTTCCAGACCTGATAATTTAGCATTTTGCAAAGCTTCGCTTGCAAACTCTCTATGTAATTTATCAAAATACTTTTTAGTTTCTTTATATTTTTTTTGAATTGTTTCATCTTTTTGAAAAACATTATTTTCCTCCAGCATTATCTGAGTTTCCGGCGTTGGCTTTAGCTCAAACTTCAAAGTCTTACTCAACTCGTATAAGTTCGCAAACTCTTCAAATGTTTTGTTACTTTTTTCATTTTTCATATTTTTAAAAATTTTTAATATTTGCCTACATCTGCATATTACAACCATTAAGCCCTTTTGTCTAAGCATTTATTAGCTAATCTGGGTGCTTATGCTATAATTCAACAATAAGCAACCTAAAGACCAATTCTATGCGTGTTTCCTTTTCATCGCTAGAAGCCTACAAAAATTGTCCGCTAAAATACAAATATCAAGAAATTGATAAAATCAAAACTCCTAAATCCAAAGAAGCCGTGTTTGGAACGATTTTGCATTCAACCATGAAATTCATCCACACGCCCGGCATTCTCTCCCCCACTCTGGAACAAGCGATGGAATTTTTTTCCGGCGCATGGAATCCGTCCGTTTTTAATTCACCCGAAGAAGAACGCGCCGCGTTTGTGCAAGGTGTGAAAATTATTCAAGATTACTATCAAAGAAACAATCCGGCGGATTATAATATTGTCAGTTTGGAATCGCGTTTTCAAATTGAAATCGGAACGCCGGACAATCGACATATCGTTTCCGGCATCATTGATCGCATTGATCGCACTGAAGATGGCTTTGAGATTATTGATTACAAAACCACCAAAAAGATGCCGACGCAAGAAAGCGTAGAAACAAGCGCGCAACTTACTGTCTATTTGCAAGCTTTTTTATCATTTTATCCCGAAGAAAAAAAGAATTTGGATAAATTAAAAGTCAGCCTATATTACCTGAAGCACGGCGTTAAGCTTTCAGCACAACGAACCGCCGAGCAATTGAAAGAAAACGAGGAAGCTTTTCTGGAAATAATAAAACTGATTGAAGAAAAAAAATTCGAGCCAAATATTTCCCCACTTTGCGACTGGTGCGGTTATCAAAATATTTGTCCGATGTGGAAACATAAATTCAAAGAAACACGGAAAATTGACACGGAAGAAATAAACACAATAATTGAAGAATATATTGATCTTAAGTCGGCAATCAGCCTGACAAAAACGCGTCTTGCTGAAATTCAAACTAAAATCGAACAATATATGGAACAAGAAAATGTTAAGCGCGTTTTTGGCGAAAACGGAATTATCGCACAAACCTTGCGCGTAACCTATAAATATGATGAAGAAAAAGTGCAAGCCATTCTTTCACCACTGGAAAAATGGCAAGCAGTTTTGAAACTAGACAAAACCGCTCTAAAGAATATACTCGATTCCTTGCCGACCAAAACAAGAAAAGAAATTGAAGCCACCAGAATTATCGACAAGGAAAGTAAAAGTTTACTTGTTAAGAAAAAATAATGCATAAACTACTGATCAAATTCAAAAAGTTTTTTTTAATTGATGACAGTCCGGCGAAAATTGCCGGCGGTGCGGCTGTCGGGCTTTTTATGGGAATTGTTCCCGGAGAAGGTGTGATTAGCACCCTAGTGGTAACCACGATTTTGCGCTTAAACCGCTTGGCCGGAACGATTGGCATCCTTCTTTTCAATATGTGGACGACTCTTTTGGTCTTGCCTCTGGCCGCTTTTGTCGGAAGCGTCCTATTTCACATTCAGCCGGGAGCGTTGATTGCCGATTTTAAACTTAATTATAGTGTTGGTTTTAGAAATTTTTTTGAATACTCGATTATTTTTAAATTGCTTATTCCGCTTATGGTTGGCTATATCATTTCCGCCTTGGCAATCGCTTTTCTCTTCTTTTTTTTGCTTTATTTTCTTTTAAAATACAGAAAATTAAAACTTAAATAATTTTTGCCATGCTTTCCCCTGCCAAGTATCCCGTGCTCCAGCAAATTTGCAAATTATAGCCACCGGTCGGCCCATCCAAATCCAAAATTTCTCCGGCAAAATATAGATTTTCAATTATTTTTGAGCGCATTGTTTTGGGATCAATTTCCTTAAGCGCCACTCCACCACTGGTAATCATCGCCTGTTCAAATCCCATAACCTCAGCAACCGTAAATTTCAAACTCTTTAGGAGCATCACGATGCTCCGACGTTCTTTTTTAGTAAGAAAATTTAATTTTTTATCCGGATCAATTTCTGCCAATTTTAGAATTAAATTTAGGATTTTTTGCGATAATATTTCTTTGAAATAATTTTTAACATCTTTTTTATTATTCTCTCGAAAAGCCAAAATTAGTTTTTTATCCAACTCGGAAATAGTCAACTCAGGAAAAAGTTCCAACTCAATCACAACAGAACCTTTTTGAAGTAATGCATTGATATTTTTGCTTGCATTGATGATTAGCGGACCGCTTAATCCAAAATGGGTAAAAAGTATTTCACCTTGAAAACTGGCTTGTTTTTTTTCATTTTGCCAAAGATTAATTTTGGCATTTTCCAAGCTTACTCCTTGCAAATCCGAAACCCAATTTTCCTGAACTTTAATTGGCGCAAGAGCCGGCATTGGAGCAATAACAGTGTGCCCCAATTCTTTTGTCCAAAGATATCCATCGCCGGTTGATCCGGTAACGGGATAGGCTTTTCCGCCAGTGCAAAGAATAACTTTGTTTATATTAACTATTTTGTCATCAATTCTAATGCCACTGATTTTATTTTTCAAAAACTCAAAGCCTTTTACTTGAACGCCTGCAACTATTTCTACTTTGCCTTCTTTAAGATATTTAATAAGCGCCAAAAGCACATCGGTTGCCTTGTCGGAAAGCGGAAAAACCCGACCGTTTTTTTCAACTTTCGTCAAAAGATTTTTTTTAGCAAAAAAATTAATTATTTCATTTGGTCCGAAAAAAGAAAGAGCGGAAAATAAAAACTTACCGTTCTTGCCCAGTTTTTCAATAAATTCTTTCACATCGCAATCGATTTGTGTAAGATTACACCGGCCATTGCCTGTGAGCAAAAGTTTTTTTCCAAGTGTCGAATTTTTTTCCAAAAGCACCACTTTTGCGCCAAGCTCCGCCGCTCTTCCTGCTGCTAACATTCCTGCCGGTCCACCGCCAATGACTGCAACATCAAAGTTTTTTATTGATTTATCCATAGTATTTTAAATATCTTCGTCATCAAGCCCAAATTTAAATTTCATTGCCAGAAAGGTTCCCGTTGCAACCCCCATAGCATAAATGATAATTGCCGGTGTACTTCTTTGCGCATCTAGGTGAGAAAGAATATTATAAATTACCAGCATCTGGACAGTAGTGCAAAGAAAGGAGAGTAAAACAGCGGGTTTAACTTTGTGTTTAGAGATATAACGCCAATCCAAAGTAACCAAAAAATCCTGCAAAATACCAGCAAAAAAATATAATATCAAATAATAGTCCATAAATTTATGCATCGCATCATTATCTTACCCCTTCTTACTTGAAATAACAATGCTTAAGCTACTTCAAAATCCAATTAAATAAATAGCCAGTAAAAATTATTCCGATTCCAACAACGGAAGCGAAAATTAAAATCAATTTAATTTTCATTACTTTTTTTAAAATCATAAAC
>JAJYBE010000030.1 GCA_021779205.1 bacterium | reverse complement strand
ATAGTTCTTTCAAATTCAAAGGTGAAAAATCACCAGAGAATGGTAAAACAAAATTTCCAGAGTCAGGATGGAAATAAAACAAAAGTTATGTATATAAAATACATGTTTGTTATAACATTGATGCCACTCACCCGGCTAGAATGTTTCCGCATAGCATGTTAATACATGACAAACACTGGGGCGTTCCAGCCAAATTTTTTATTTATTGGGCGTTGAACGCCCTGGTTTCCAAACCGTTTAGTTTTAAGGAAAACCAGAGGCACCAAAGAAAGGGTGTTTTTTATTTTCCTAAAAAATTTGATATACTCGGATTATGATACTTAAACTTACGCCAAAAAAACAACTGGGAGATTTGGGAGAGACTATTGCCACAAATTACTTAAAAAAGAAAGGTTATCAAATAATTGAGAGGAACTACACCAATGCCAGTGGAATAAAATTGGGAGAAATTGATATTATTGCTAAAGATAAAGAAAAAAATGAATTAATTTTTGTTGAAGTGAAAGCGCGAGAATTTAAAAAATACGGAAATACTTTGCCTGAAGAAAATGTTAATTATCAAAAAATGCGCAAATTGGAACGAATCGCCTATTTTTATTTGCAACAAAATAAACTACTGAATCGAAATTATCGTTTTGATGTTATTGCTGTTTGGGTTGATTGGCAGACAAAAACCGCCAAAGTAAAACATATTAAGTCTATTTGATGCTGAAAAAGATGGAATTAAAAATAAAAGGCGGATGGACAGCAAAAAGCTTATTTGTTATACTAAAATTGTCAATATAATCTTTAAATTAACACATATGGACAAAAAATTTTTAATTGAATTTAAATCGCTTTTATTGAATGAAAAAGCGGAGTTGGAAAAAAGTTTGGAACGAATTTCCAGGCCAATCAACAAGGAAAGAGGTGACTACGAAACTAGTTTTGAAGAAATTGGTACGGATCGCGAGGATAATACGACAGAAGTTGAGGAATATGTGGAAAATCTTCCTGTGGAAATGGCATTGGAAAAAAAATTGCAAGATGTTATCTCGGCTTTGGATCGAATGGAAAACGGTACTTATGGATTTTGCGAAAATTGCCAAAAAGAAATTGAGATCGATCGCCTAAGAGCCAATCCGAGCGCTAAAACTTGTATTAAATGTTAGCTTTTTTGCGAGCAAAAAAATATAATCTTATCCTATCTTCTTCTTTTTTTTTATTCGGTTTGATTTTTATTGATCAACTAAGCAAATACATCGTTCGTTCACAAAAATTATTCTTTATTTGCAATTCAGGCATTTCTTTCGGCATTAAAGTTTCAGCAATTGTTTTTTATTTTTGTTGGTTTTTTGTTATAAGCGGATTGATTTATTTATTGTTTAAGAAGCAGCTAATATATGCATATGCCATATTGTTAATATTGGCGGGAGCGTTTTCTAATTTGATTGATCGATTTCACTTTGGTTGCGTGGTTGATTTCATTGATTTTAAATTTTGGCCAGTGTTTAATTTTGCCGATAGCTTTATTTTCTTAGGGGCGCTGATTTTGGCTATTCAAATCAATCTTAAAAAATAAAAATATGTCATCAAAAGTTATTTCTGCCGCCGTTATCGGATTGAAAAGTGAATTAATTGAGGTGGAGGTGGACACGGTTTCTGCCGGAATGCACCATTTTACTATTGTTGGCTTGCCGGATACCGCTATCAAAGAAGCTCAAGATAGGGTTGGATCGGCAGTAAAAAATAGTGGATATATTCCTCCGCATCGTTCCGGTCGTATTACGGTTAATTTGGCTCCGGCTGATTTGCCAAAGGTCGGACCGCTTTATGATTTACCTATCGCACTTGGATTTCTTTTGGCAACCAATCAATTAAAATTTGATTACGCGAATAAATTATTTTTAGGTGAACTTTCGCTTGATGGAAGAATTCGTCCCGTTAAAGGGGTTTTGTCGATTGCTCTTTTAGCGAAGGAAAAAAATATCGATACACTTTTCGTTCCGAGAGAAAACGCCTTGGAGGCTTCTGTTATTTCAGAGATAAAAATCATTGCCGTTTCCACGCTAAAAGAATTAGTTGATTATTTGGAAAATAGAATTGAGCTCGATTATGTTTCACCGATTGATTTAAAAAAAATTTTTGAAAAAGAAAATAGCTCATTTGATATGAAATTTATCAAAGGGCAAGAGCATGCCAAGCGAGCAATGGAAATTGCTGCGGCTGGTGGGCATAATATTTTGCTTAGCGGTCCTCCCGGATCGGGAAAAACATTATTGGCCAAAGCAATGCCATCAATATTACCCCGGCTGAGCATAACAGAGGCATTGGAAGTCACAAAAATATTTTCCGTTGCTGGTTATCTTGCAAAAGATGCCGGGATTATTACCAAGAGACCGTTTCGCGCTCCCCATCATAGCGCCAGTGCGGCATCTTTAGTTGGCGGTGGCACAATTCCAAAACCTGGAGAAATAAGCTTGGCGCATCGGGGAATTCTATTTTTGGATGAATTTTCCGAATTTTCTCGTGCAGTGCTTGAAAATTTGAGGCAACCATTGGAAAACGGACAAATTACTATTTCTCGAGCGCGTGGAACATTGGAATTTCCAGCGAGATTCACACTTGTTGCCGCTATGAATCCTTGTCCGTGCGGAAATGCCACCGATCCGGAAAAGATTTGTTCTTGCAGTCCTGCAAGTATTATTCGATATCAGGCTAAAATTTCCGGACCAATTCTCGATCGCATAGATTTGCATATTGAAGTTCCGCGTTTAAAATTTGAAAAACTTTCAGAAGATGTTCAACCGGAAGATTCGGAAGCTATCAGGAATCGCGTAGAAAAAGCACGCCAAATTCAAACAGAACGTTTTTTGAATGCGAATATTATTACCAATAGCGAGATGGAAAATGAACAAATAAAACAACATTGTTGGCTGGACAATGCCGGATCGGAGCTTATGAAAGTCGCTCTTTCCAAATTTTATCTTAGTACTCGTTCTTATTTTAGAATAATCAAAGTTGCTCGGACAATTGCTGATTTGGAGCAATCTTTGCAAATTAAGCCGGAACATATCGCAGAAGCTATCCAATATCGTTTTAAAACAGAGTAATTATGCCATTTCTGTTATGCAAAAAAAAAGTTTTAAATTATTTTTGAAGTTTATTTTTTTTACATTTGTTTTGTTGTCGATTATTTTTTTGGCTAAATCAAGGTTGCATACTTTATTTTTATCGCGCGAGCTTAATTTTGAAAATTCTTCCGATAAAACAATCATTCTTTCCGACAATGGACTGGAGTTTAATTTGAGTACCGGGGCAAAAACTGTGGATAAGTTGTTGATGGAACAAAAAATTAATCTATCTGAGCACGATGTTGTTTTTCCCGGAAAAGAAAGCCCGCTTTTCCCGGGAAGTTTTGTTGAAATACGGCGCGCGGAAAAAATAACTATTCTTGTCGATGAAAAAAAAATCGAAAATTATACGTTAGCGCATAATATTGCCAATGTGCTTTCTGAAAATAATATTTTTCTTAATCCTTTGGATAAAATTGAGCCGGATAGGAATGGTTTGGTTGAAAATAATTTAGAGATTAAAATCACTCGCATTAATGTCGAAGAAAAAGTGATTTCTGAAGATATTCCTTTTAAAACAACGATTAAAATGGATAATACACTTGGTTGGCGCGAAAAAAAGGTTCAGCAAGCCGGAGTTAATGGAATGGTAAATGTAACCTATAAAATAACTTATAAAAATGGGAAAGAAATTTCACGTATTCCTGAAAAAAAAGAGATTATTGAAAATCCCACAACAGAAATAGATGCTCAGGGAACATTTGTTAAAACTGGTAGGGCTGCTTCCGGTCAAGGTTCTTGGTATGCTTTTCAGGGAGGATTATTTGCGGCTAGCAGAGTTATTCCGATGGGTGGCTATGCTCGTGTAACGAATACTGCCAATGGAAAATCAATTATGGTTCAAATAAATGACTATGGTCCGCAAGGCAAGGGTCGCATTATTGATTTGGATAAAGTGGCTTTTCAAAAAATTGCTTCGCTTGGGGAAGGAATAATTAGCGTTAAAGTGGAAGAAGTGCTAAATTAATTTTATGCCAACAAAATTGGGTCAAAATTTTCTTAGGGACGAAACAGTTTTGAATAATATTGTTAAGGCCGCTAATTTAAGTGCGAATGATTTTGTGTTGGAGATTGGGCCGGGCGAGGGCGTGCTGACAGAAAAACTGGCAAGGCAAGCGGGAAAAGTGGTTGCCGTTGAGATTGATAAGGATTTGGCGGAAAAGTTACAAAATAAATTTAAAAATATTAAAAATCAAAATATCATAAATGCAGATATTCTAAAAATTAATTTGCCGAAAGTGTTGGAGCAAAATAATTTTGTGAATTTGGATTACAAAATTGTTGCCAATATTCCTTATTACATCACCTCGCCGATTATCAGATTATTTCTGGAAACAGTTTATTTGCCAAAAGAAATGCTTCTTATGGTGCAAAAAGAGGTAGCTGAGCGAATTTGCGCAAAAGTTGGAAATTTGAGTATTCTTGCTGTGTCTGTGCAATATTATGCCAATGCTGAGCTGCTTTTTTTTGTGCCGAAAAAAGCTTTTTTTCCCGTTCCGGAAGTTGATAGTGCGGTGATCAAAATAGTTTTAAAGGCAAAACGGGAAGAAAAAGAATTTACCGAAAAGTTTTTTAGAGTTGTCAGGGCCGGTTTTTCGGCTAAAAGAAAAACACTTGTCAATAATCTTTCAAGCAGTTTGCGGTTGGATAAAGCTTTTGTGAAAGAGATTTTGAAACAAATTGGAATTTATTCCAATCAAAGAGCACAAGAATTAAGCATTGAAGACTGGAAAAAACTCACTTTAAAATTAAAAATGGAAAACTGTTTAGTCGAAAAATAGCGCTTTTACTAAAATTAAACCATAAACGGTTATGATTGGAAGAATCCACCAAAATATTTTTCTCGGGTGAATTTTTTGATTTTGCATAATTAAAAAAGCAAGGCTTCCAAAAATAAGCGCCGGAAAAAAAAGAATTTTCTTATCAAGAAAAAAAACACTAAGCATAAAGGAAATAAAAAAATTTGCTCCAATGATCAGGCGCCCGTTTTTTTCACCAAAAATAACCGGAACAGTTCTGACTCCATCTTTTTTGTCCCCGGCAATATCTTTGAAATCTTTAATTGGCAAGGACAAAGTGTAAACAACGAGCAATAATAAAATAATTTTCCAGCTTAAGTTTTGAATATTTTGATCGCCGGAAATAAGCGTGAATCCGATAAAAAAAACTATGAGAGATGCTAATGCGCTCACAAGAGAGGCGATGATGGGAAAACGTTTTAGGCGGTATGGGCGAGCCGAATATGCCCAAGCTAAAATTTGATAGATTAGAAGTAAACCGGCAAATTTAATGTTAATAAGAAGTCCGCTAAATAGAGAAAAATAAAAAAATAGCCAGCCGATTTCTATATATTCTTTTTTGTGTATTGCTCCGCTTTGCAATGGGCGTTCCGGATTGGAAATGAGATCAAGAGAAAAATCATAGATATCATTTACTACGACTGATGCCAACCAAGCCGCCCAAATTCCAAATAATAAATCAAAACCGGCAAAAAAAGAAAATAGGGTGAGTTTGCTATTTTCCGGATAGAGCCAAATACCCAAGCCAAGTCCAATAAAAAATAAGCCACTGTGATAAATCAATTGAGGCATTCTGGCGTTTTTTAGAAAAGCAAAAGTCTTTTTTTTATCAATTAGCAGTAATAACAAAAATAAAAGCAGCAAAAAGAAAGGAAATAAAATAAATTCTAAATTGTAGGGCAGTGCATAAGAAAAATTTTCCAAAGTTGCTCCAAAAATAGAAGTGGATGTGGCGAGTAATTGGATTATTTGGTATGCCTGTATGTTGCCAATTCTTTTTGTTGGATCAAAAAAATAATAGATTAAAGCGACAACAGAGGGTGCCGCGCCAATTAAAAATAGAGCACTGTATGTTCCAATAGAGGCAAGAATCGCTCGGATAATTTTTTTTGTTTTAATCAGGGTAATTAACCCGGAAAGAAAAATACTACTTAGAAAAATTATTTTTGTTCCAAAATAAACAATTCCCGAAGGAAGTCCGGAAAGAAAAGTTATGTATTGTTCAAATAAAAATTTTTCTCCGCCTACAATATAGAAACTCCAGTATACGGCGCCGTGCGTTTTAATCATATCGAAAATCGGAGGCAAGAGAATTCCCCATAAACTCCAAAATAAAAGTTTGGAAAGTTTTTGTGGCTTGACTTTGAGAAAAAAACTAAGATTTAACCAGACTAAAATTATTGCCAAGGCAAAAAAAAGAAAATTGTGCAAATATTCAATTAGAATTGAATCGAAAGAGATTGCTTTGGAGGCTAAAAAAAATTCAACAAAAACCCTCAATGCGATAATTGCCGAAAAAGTCGATAACCATTCTAAAATACCGATTTTTTGTTCAAATGACCCAAGTAATTTTGATTCTATTTTGGCGAGTATTTTTTTCATAGCTATGACCTAAAATAGCATTTTTTTTTATTTTAGACAATTGCTGTTTTTTCACTTCACAACTTGACGATATTTATGCTATAATTTTTACATATGAAAATAAAAAATATCAATTTATCTTTTTTTGTTTTATTTTGTTTGGTTTCTCTTAGTTTTGCTTGGTATGTTGGAGCAACAAATGATACGGGAGCTTCTTCTCTTGAGAATGCCAATCAGACAACGGCAAGTGCAATCACCGATTCAACAAATGTGTCCGGAATTACTGCTGACTTGGCAAAAAAAATTTCCGCTCTAACAGATTCGAGTAATTCAAATAAGGCTGTGTCGCTAGACGATGTTCAGGCCTTGGTGGATAAAACAATTTCCGAGAGTAGCTTATCGACAACGACGGATGTTATGCCGCAAATAAACAAAGCCGATGTGCATATTAAAAAACAAAATTATTCCTCGTTGGGAGCGGAAAAAGCGAAAGCGAAAAAGAAAGAAGATTTTATTGATTACATTACTGCCGTAACTTATGTTTTTTCCAGTAATTCTCCAACGCCGATTACTTCATTAACTAGTGCGCCAAGCATTCTTTCCGGATTTGTAAAGACAATTACTTCGGCGATAACCACTCAAAATACTTCCGGACTGGATGCTTTGATTGTGAGCCAGGGAAAGATTGTTTCTCAATTGAGAGATATGGAAGTTCCGGAAGATTTGGTGGATATTCATATTAAAGCGCTTAGTTTCGCACTTTATTCGCAACAACTGGCAAGCTCTCTTAAGTCGGATACATCTGATCCGTTGGGAGAAATTGCCAATCTGTCAAAAATTGATAGCTTCATTTCCGCCTCTTCCGATTTTATGTCGCAAGTTCAGGCGAAGTTTTCCGAATATGGCGTAAATTATGACGAAACCATTCAGAAAAAATTAAAAAATTACGGAATTGACGCTCCAGCCAATTTGGATGCTTTTGGTATAACAACCACCTCAAAATAAATCAAATGAAAAAAAATAAATTATTTATTGCCTTTCTCATTCTTTTTTTCCAAGGTCTTTTTTTCTTTGGGCAAACAAAAAAAGTTAATGCTTGGGATGCGATAGCAGCCGCGCAATACAGTCAAATGATGGATGAAGTTAAATATAATATAAAAGGAATTCAAATGGGTGCGCTTAAGCAAGCGTCCATTCAAATCATTACCAAACAAATGAATCGTTTTATTGCCGGAACGGTTGGCGGAGGCAGTCCGCGGATTATTACCAATTGGCAGGATTATCTTATTGATAGCCCGCAAAAAAAAGCCAATCAATATGTTAATGATTATATCAGCCAAGCTTTTTCCGGGCGCGGATCGTTTTCCAGTTATCAAAGCAATTCCGGATCGGTTCTTGGTGCCAGTTCAATTGCTACGGAAGGATTTGGAGCTACGAGAGTTTTGGGAAGTACCGATGCTTGCGCGAGTAAAGCTCAGGGAGATAGCTGTGATTTGGATGATGGCACAAAAGGCTCTTGCGTTTATGCGAACGGATCAACTACGCTAAGTTGTAGCTCTTCAACCTCAACAACTTCTGTTAATTATGCTCAAGAAATGCAACAAATGGTGCAGGATGAAGTGATTAGTCCGCAGGCTTACACGAATAATTTTACCGGAGATCCGAGCAACTTGGTTAGTGCAGATGGGACACTTTCCGATTTGAATTTATTTGTTTTGGGAAACAATATGCCTATTGATGTTAAGATGAATGCAATTGCCGTGCAACAACAAGCCTATCAAAATGAAAAAGATCAGGCGATGGCGATGGCGATTGCCAATCAGGGATATAAAAGCACCGGTGAAGAAAGCGGATCGGTTACAATGCCCGGCTCTCTAATTAAGGATATGCAAGCCAATGTAAACAATTTGCCCAATTTGGCGATGGTCAATGCCACCAATCTTTCCGAGTTGGTTACGGCAGCTGTTTCCAAGACGATTTTTAGTGTTACGCAATCCGCCATCGACGGAGTGCAAAATTCCATTGATAAAAGCATTAATAGCGTTACTGATAAGGCAATCAATCAAACAAATTCTGCCGTTAAAAAATACGGTCCCGGGGTATTGTATAGCAAATAAAACCAAACTGTTGTGGATATTTTTTCTCCAAAACAAAAAAAGAAAATAATAGCATTTTTTTTCTTGTTGGCAATGTCAGGGAGCGTTTTTTTGTTTTTGCCAAAAATAGCAATGGCAACGGAGCTTACTGATTGTTATTCAGATTGTTGGAGCAAATATGGTAGTCTTGCAAGCATTAAACCAAGCGCAGAATATACTAATTGTGTACAAAATACATGCAAGGGAAAATCAGATATCAATCCCTGGCGGCATCCAATTGATGCTACAATTGAGTCTACAAAAGACGCAGCCACTCAGGCGACCGCTTTTTTGCTTAAAGCTATTCTTAACTTTGTAATACTTCTTTTAAATCTTGCTGAAATTATTTTTCAATGGATTGTCAATCCTGATGTTATGAAGGGAATCATTGATAACAGCGCCATCTATAAAAGTTGGATGGCGGTGCGAGATGTTTTCAATATCATTTTTATTATGACACTGCTTTTTTCCGCTTTTGCGACTATTTTTCAAGTTTCCAAATATAACTATAAAAATATCTTACGCAATCTTATTCTGATGGCGCTGTTGGTTAATTTCAGCTATCCGATCGCGCGCTTTATGATTGATGTTTCCAATGTGATTATGTATGGATTTTTGCAAAATATGAGCGGGAACTATTTTATGACTATTATTGAAAATAGCGGAGTAACTGGCTTATTCAATACGAATAGCACAGATCTTTTTTATTTAATGTCCACAATTATTTTTACTTTTATATTTGCCATAACGCTTGATGTTATTGCCATTTTATTGCTTATTCGGGCGGTTTCATTGGCAATCTATGTTATCTTTTCGCCACTGGGATTTGTCGGATCGGTTTTGCCCGGCACAAAATTGGCATCGGAAGGAAGCAAATGGTGGACGGATTTTTTGAAAAATTGTTTTGCCGGTCCGATAATGATTTTTATGCTTTATATTGCCAATAGCACGATGGTGGCAATTTCCCCGCTTAAAAATTCCGGTAGCGATCTGGGAAATATTGTCAGCAGTCAACTTAATTCCAATATTAAAAATGTGACTGGACTTAAAGAATTAATTGTCAGTGCGGCTTTTGTTTCTTTGCCGATTATTATCCTTTGGCTTGGAGTTATTGCGGCACAATCTTCCGGCATTGCCGGAGCAAGTGCTGTGGTGGCGCGAGGAAAAAAATTTGGCAAATGGCTGGCAAAAAATCCGCTTGGCGGATCGGTTGGCTATGGCTTGAGAAAAACCGGTGTTACGGGCGCTGTTAAGCAACGATGGGAGCAAATGAAAAAAAACAGCCCGCTGGGATCTGAAAAAACTGCGAAAAGAGAAGCGAAAATGGCGGCAAGATTTGGCGTAAGGGGTGCTTTGGAAAAAGATATGCGCCGAAGAGCCGAAGAACACAAAAAAAATGGAACAACCGACGATGAACTTAAAGAATTGGCGGCGAAAGGTGATGCCGCTGCTGCTTATCGCTTAGCCGAAGACAAAAAAATGGATCAGGAAACATATGATAAATTTATC
>JAJYBE010000029.1 GCA_021779205.1 bacterium | reverse complement strand
CAGCGCTCCGAGTTTTTTGTGAATCGCGATTAGTTTTTTTTCACCGAAATTTTTTGCTTGCATGAAGCTTTTTTTCACAACAAATGGATGGAGTTTTGCGAGTTTGGATATCTCGAATTCGCTAAAAATTCCATTTTCCTGGAGTGATGCAATGCGCAAAAGATTTCGGAATTGATAGATGAACATGGAAAAAAGATAGAAGGGGTCGTCGCCATTGTCGAGATGGCGATGGAATAGTTCTATAGCCTTTTTCTTTTTATTGGCGGATAGCGCTTCGATTGTTTCGAAAATATTGTTGTTCAGGTTAGCTTTTGTGAGTAAATCAACCGCTTCCGCACTAATTATTTCCATACCGGAATAACTAGCTAATTTTGCCAATTCTTGCTTGAGTAGTGCAGTGTCGTTTCCTGCGTAGGCAATTAGTTTTTCTAGCGCGTCCTTGGAAAGCGAACTCTCTGGAGAGGTTTTTTTGATTTCGCTTAAAATCCACTGGTTAAGTTTTGATCCGGCGAGTTTTTCAAAATTTTGTTTTTTTGAATTTTCCAAAAGAAATTTGAATAGCGCATTATTTTTTCGCGGATTTCCTCCTTCCCAGAAAATCACGACAGTGTCAGTGTCGGTCTTTATTTTTTCCGCATTGCCTTTTAGGAATTTCTGAAGAGCAGTCTGCTCTTCAGTTGGAAGTTCTGCGATGATATTTTTGGCGATGAATAATTTTTTTGCTGAAAATAATCCGGAGGCAGAGAGGGCAGAACGCATTTTTTCCAGCATGCCAACTTTCGAATCAACAGCATCAAACAAAGACAAACCCGCGCGGGATTTGTCAGTGAGAGAAAACTTATTTTTTATTTCCAGTACTTTTTCGTAGGACCGGAAAGAATCGTCGCCATAGAAAAAAATAATCATTGCTTTCTATTGGTAGCTAGTCAGTAGGGTATTTTCCACTAGCTAACTGCTTTAATGCTGAAAAAAAAAGGGGGGGGTTATGGCGTTGTTGCTGTCGGTGTTGTTGGAACTGTTGAAGTGTCTGAGAGAGTCCATTTCAGACCCTGTCCCGGCTCTAGAATTTCCACCCAGATTTGTCCGGGAACAAATTGTATTTCTTGTCCGCTAGCATCATAAAAGAAGAGTTTGTTTTTTGCATCAGATTTGTCTTTTTTCCATGTTCCAGTCGCTTCCGCGCCGTTCATGTAATAGTGAGCTTCGCCGGTATCAACTGAGTCAAACCAGGGATCTCCGAGCTGAACATTATTGTATTGTTCTCCTTCGACTAACTGATCAGACTGGGCAACGAGAACTACGACATTTTTTGGAGCAAGTCTTTTGTTGTTATTTCTATCCGTATCCGCTACTCCGCCCCAGCTGCGCAAATAGGAATTACTGGTTTTGTCATAGTCATAGGTCACGTCGTAGGGTTTAGCGAAAGCAACACGCAAATGTCCGCCAGATGGTCTTTGATCGAGAGGTGCTTCATCCTTATGGGGGTAGCCGACAAATTTATTTTGCAGGTTGTAGCCAAAAGCTTTGGCACCTTCCAGCAGTTTGGCGAATTTGGCATAGCCAGTATCGACTCCACGTGCCATTCCGGTTTTTCTGTAGCAATATTGACTGGCAGATCGTCCAGCATCATCATTGCAGTTCATGTCATCATATGTTTTGCTATTAAGCACATCTTTGAATTTTTGGATGTCGGAGCGTCCCCAGTGCACGAAAATAGCATCTAAGCCTTCTGCGAGACTCAAAAAGTCATGACGAGCACTACGCATTGAGCCGACATCTTCCGGATTGCCGCAAACATAAACACCCATAAGGCGGGTGATTGAAGCGGTGATAACCGGCATCTCAAAAACCATATCGGCATCGGAAAAACCAGAAGCAGGGCGGGCGGACACATCGGCTGGTTGCATCACGGCAATGGCTCTGCGATTCCAATCTTGACAAGGTAATCCTGAGAGATAGCTTACGTTTTCAGGATTTCTTGGTGTGGTAGTATCAATTTTTTGATTAATGTCGATCTGTTTTCTTTGTGCCGGCTGACTTCTTTTTTTGAAGAAAACAAAACCGCCAACGGCAATTATTATCACAGCTAGGGCGATAATGATCTTTTGCATTTTTCCCATGAATAATTAAGTTTAAAAATTACTTTCCTATTATACATCAGAAAGGATAAATAGGGAAGTGGCTGGCAAAATGGTGACCGCTATTGACAAATTTCGGATAGTTGCTATATTGACCATATGAATACTCCAGTTTTCAAAACAATCAAGCACGTCATTAATTTGTCCGGGATTACCTTCGGCCGGTTTTGGTTTTTGAAAAATGGAGATTGATGCGTAGAGAAATCATTTTACAAAAATCAAAGCCGGTCCCAAAAGAGTTCCGGTTTTTTTATTTCTTTAACAATTCGCGAAATAAAATCGACACGACAACTCTAAAAGGAGAGGGGATGGAGGTAATTATGGAAATAAATTGTTCAAGATGTGGTTATTTTGGCAAGTGCGACTTTTTCCCAGCATTAACAGTGTGGACTGGGAGCTGTCAATTTAAATCTCTCATAACTTGGGAGAAGATAGAAACAAAGCATGATTTTAATCAGGCTGTTTGTGAAAAAGGAAAACCGGTATTTTTCCGGGAATTTAGTGAAAACATGGAAAAAGTTGATCAGAAAAGAACAATCATTTGTGAAAACAACGTTTGTTCTAAAAAAAGTTGGTGCAACGATGAAATTGCAAAACGGTGCAGGTCTTTCGTTGCTGCTACCAAAACTATCAAAAGAGAGGAGGTGAAAGAGGGATGAAAACTTGCAGTAATTGTAAGGAAAGTCATTTTGTCAGGGTTTTGCTGTCGAACGTTTGCTTGCGGAGAAAAAGATTCCGTATTGAGAAACCAAAGAAAACAGCAAAAAAGTGCTGTCATTATGAAAAAGGCAGCCAACATAATTTTAATTATTTTGGCCTGAGAGGAGGTGATAATTGGTGAAAACTGATGGCCTGAGCGAGAATTTCAAAAATGAAATTCTCGCTTTTTTTAACCTCGGCAAGCCGGAGTGCTTAGCAGGTGTTTCATTTAAAGCCTTTTTCGTGCTACGATGGGGATATTGAAAAATAATTTAAAACAAAATGAAAAAAATAACATTTACCTTAATTTTTCTTGCCTCTTTTCTTTTGTCAAGCGCTGTCTTAGCGCGGACGAATGCCAATGAATGGTACATTAAAAATTTTCAATCCGAAATTGTTGTCAATAAGGATTCGACGTTGCTCATTACCGAGAAAATCACGGCTGATTGTGGAAATGCTGTTGGCAAGCATGGAATCTTTCGTACATTGCCGACAGTTCTGCGCACAACCGGAAAAACGATCTCTATGCCGATTGAGCTTGTCAGTATCACGGATTTTGCTGGCAAGAGCTTGCGATATTCTACCCAAAAAAATTACACCAATAATACTTTAACTTGGAAAATTGGCGATCCGAATGTGGCAGTAACCGGTGAGAATGGTTATCTCATAACATACAAGGTCAAAAATGTTATTAATTTTAACAATCCGAAGTTTGATGAATTGTATTGGAATTTGAATGGCAATTTTTGGGATTTGGAAGTTGAAAATTTCATAGGGAAAATAATTTTTCCCAACGAAGTGACAAAAAATAATACTAAAGTTGACTATTATGTCGGCACACTGAACAGCAAGAGCAAAGATGGCACCAGTTGTGATTGGACCAATGACAATACTTTGCAATGCAGGTCTAATAAGACTTTATTAATTGGCGAAGGTATCACGGCTTCTATTGCTTTCCCAAAAAATATTTTCACGCCATATGTTCCGACTTTCATGGAAAAATATGGGCTTTATTTGTGGTTTCTTATTCCACTTATCGCATTTATTGTAAGTTTTAAGATCTGGGAGAAATATGGCAAAGACCCCAAAGGCAAAGGAACGGTCATTGCCGAATTTGATGTTCCCGAAAAACTTTCTCCACTGGAACTGGGAACCCTTTTTGCTAATGGAATTTTGAACACAGAATTTATTACTGCAACGCTTATCAATTTCGCAGTTCAAAAAATAATCCGAATTGAAGAGGTGAAAAAGACTGGCTTTCTTGCTTTTGGCAATGATTATAGGTTGACGGTGATTGATAGGAATAAAGTTTCTACCCTTTCGCAACCCGAGCAATTCTTATTGGAAAGAGTGTTTTCTGGAAAAGATGGGATTATGCTAACGGATCTTAAGAATGAATTTTATAAAAGTTTTCCCGAAATTAGAAAAGTGGTCCTGGAAAGCTTAGAAGCGAAGCGATGGATTGAAAAAACCGGATTGGATTTGCAGAAATTTTTTCTAATTGCGGGCTTGCTGCTGGCTTTTTTTACCCTTGCATTCGCTCCTCGCAATTTCTTCAGTCTGTCGGCACTAATCTTAACCATAATAATAATTTTTATTTTTGATTTTTTAATGCCCAAGAGAACGCCTGCAGGAGTGGAGGTTTTCTGGAAAACCAAAGGTTTTAAATTGTACATGGAAACCGCAGAGAAATATCGTGAGCAATTCAATGAGAAAGAAAATATCTTTGAAAAACTTTTGCCCTATGCTATCATGTTCGGCATGACCAAACTCTGGATCAAAAAGACGAAAGAAATTTATGGCGAAAACTATTTCAATTCCTATCACCCAGCTTGGTTTGCGGGTGGCAATATCGCATCGTTTGACGCGGATAGTTTTGCTTCGCGTATTGATAATCTTTCTTCTGCTATGGCATCAAGCGTTTCTTCAGGCTCTGGTGCTGACGGTAGCGGAGGCTCTGGTGGCGGGGGAGGAGGCGGCGGTGGAGGAGGGTGGTAGAATTTAGTTTTCTGCCGGGGCGGACCAGCTTTCAATTGGAAATTTTTAAATCCTAATTTTTAATGTCTAAATTGAACTTAACCATCAAAACTCAACCCTCGGATTTTCGAGGGTTGAGTTTTAACAAGATATGCAATCAGGAAAATATAAACACTACAAAGGCAAATACTATGAAGTGTTCGGAGTGGCGCGTCATAGTGAAACGCTGGAAGAATTAGTGGTTTATTGCGCACTCTATGACAGCAAAGAAAGCTCTCTCTGGGTGCGACCGAAGAAAATGTTTCTGGAAAGCGTTGTGGTCGATGGCAAAAAAGTTCCGCGGTTTGAATTTATAAAATAGAATTATTTTTGACACCCTGCACAATAAAATACACTTCTTTGCGCCATTTTTTTGCGCAAGACTTTTCCGCCACATTTTTTGGGACAATCTAATTTATCTCGGCGATAAACTTTCAAAACTTTTTGAAAATGTCCCGGCGCGCCATCCGAGTCGCGATAATCACTGTCGGATGTCCCGCGCATTTTAATGGCAAGTTTTAGAATTTTTTTGATTGCTAAAAATATTTTTTCGCGCTCATCTTTTTTTAAACTCTCATTTTTACGATTCGGCAAAACACCGGCAGAAAACAAAATTTCACTGCGATAAATATTGCCAATACCCGAGATTACACTTTGATCAAGCAGAAAAATACCGATTAACATTTTAGGTTTTTCATTGAGTAATGTGTTGAATTTTTTGAAATCAAACATTTTGCTCATTGCATCAACGCCAATTCTTTTTTGCGCAAGATATTTTTCCATAGCAACAGTTTCTATGAGGCGAATTGTGGCAAATTTTCGCAAATCGGAAAATTCCAATGTTTTATTTTTATTCAAATACCAGATATGATGAATATATTGATTGACTTTATCATCAAAATAATTTTGATTTTTTAGATTTGCATTTTGATTTTTTATTAAAAGATGTCCGGTCATTCGTAAATGAATATGCAATGATTTTTCACCGGAAAGATGCAAAAAAATATTTTTCCCCACTCGCTCGATATCAAGAATTTTTTTGTTTTTCATTTCACGCTTAAACTTTTCCAAAGTCATGCCTTTCACAGCTAATGGAAAATCCGACCAAAATTTCAAAATAGTTGCGCCTTTGATTTTTTGATTTAAATCGGAAATAATTGTTTCAACTTCGGGTAATTCAGGCATAAATTTAAATTTTAAGAAAGCTAAATAAAGAAAAAATCATAGCTCCCCCCAATTATCTCCGATCGAAATATTAGCCACAAGAGGAACTTTAAGTTTGTAGGCATTTTCAAAAATATTTTTGATTTTTTGCGCCACTTCTTCGGCTAAGTCTTCGCGCACTTCCAAAATAATCTCGTCATGCACTTGCAAGAGCATCAAAACAGAGGGGTTATTTTCAAATTCCTTGGCAACATTAAGCATAGCGATTTTCATAATATCGGAAGCCAAGCCCTGAATAGGCATATTAATTGCCATCCGTTCAGCCGCGCTTTGCAATTGAAAATTAGAAGAATTAATCTCCGGAATATAGCGACGGCGACCAATTTCCGTTTCAACATAGCCATTTTTTTTAGCCAACTCGCGAATTTCTCGCATATAATTTGCCACACCTTGAAATTTTTCAAAATAAGCATTAATAAATTTCTTAGCGTCATCGCGCGAAATTCCGGCACGCATAGAAAAGCCAAATGAACCCATACCATAAATGATGCCAAAATTTAATTCCTTGGCAGTACGACGAATTTTATCCGTTATTTGAGAAAGAGAAAGGTTATTGATTTCAGCCGCTGTGGCGCGATGAATATCTTCGCCTTTCAAAAAAAGTTCGATCATTTTTTTATCTTCGCTCACATGCGCCACGACACGCAAATCAATCTGGGAATAATCGGCGCTGACCAATTTATAGCCGTCTTTTGCCACAAAAGCTGTGCGCAAAAGTTGTCCGAGATCGGTGCGTGCGGGAATATTTTGCAAATTAGGATCGGAAGAAGATAGGCGGCCAGTGGCAGTAACAGCTTGGTTAAAGGCGGAATGCAGGCGCGAATTTTTATCAACCATTTTTGGAAGCGTATCAAGATAGGTATTTTTCAACTTTGTTATTTCACGATATTCTTCAATTTTTTCAATAATTTTATGCTCGCTGCGCAACTTGTCAAGTTCCGCCGAAGCAGTGGAAATAACACCGGATTTGCCTTTTTTAATATTTCCAATCGGCAAGTGCATTTTTTCAAACAAAACTTCCGCGAGTTGCTTAGGCGAAGCAATGTTGAATTTTTCACCGGAAAGAGAATAAATATTTTCTTCCAATTTAGCAATACGCTTAGCAATAGTCTGTGAAATACCCTGAAAAATAATCGTATTTAATTTTATTCCCGCCAGTTCCATTTGAGCCAAAACTTTGGCAAGGGGAATTTCTATTTCACTAAAAACCGTATTCAAGGTATGTTTTGGCGAATTATTATTTTTAATTTGTTGAGCGCTGATTTTTTCAATCGCTTCTTTTTGAATAGTTTTTAATTTGAAAATATAGTCGACGATGGCGCAATTTTTCTTAGCCAAATCTTCAACGCTTTCAATTTCGAGCCCCAGTTGACCTTTTTTTTCCTCATCAACCAGATCCTCATTGAGATATTCCGCCACCAAATCCGGCAAAGTAATTTTTCTTCCCGGATTCAAAACATAACTGCTAAGTAAAATATCAAAGCAATTTCCGGCCAAATTAATGCCGGAATTTTGCAAAACTTTCAGATCATTCTTGAGATCGAAACAAATCTTTTCTGTTTCCGGATTTTCCAAAAGTTTTTTTATTTCGGAAAAAATTTCTTTATCTTTCAAATCAAAATAAATTGCTCGGCCGGTTTTATAGCAAATAGCAATGCCAGAAAGGGAGCTGGTATGCGCCAACAATCCGTCAGTTTTGAGCTTAATAGAAAACTCTTTTGGGTTTTTTAAATTTTCCAAAAGTTCTCGATAATTATTTTTGTCAGCTATTTCAAATTTAAAATCTTTTACGCCGGAAGGTTTTTTGTCTAATTTTATTTCTCCAATGTTTTCCAATAGTCTTTTTTTAAGACTGTGAAAATTTAATTGGGTAAAAAGCGTTATCAATTTTTCTCTATCAAAATCTTTAGTCAGCGCTTTTTCCAGATCCAGCGCAATGGGAACTTCGCGGGAAATTGTGGCAAGTTTTTTGCTTTGAATGGCAGTCATTTTATCTTTTTCCAGTTTTTCCCGCACCTGTTTTTTGATTTCGGAAAGATGCGCATAAACATTTTCCAATGTGTTATAGGTTTTCAAAAGTTCGATAGCAGTTTTTTCTCCGATGCCCTTTACACCGGGAATATTATCTGACGGATCGCCTCGGAGTCCCTTATAATCAATTAGTTGTTCCGGCGCAAGAGAATAGCGCTCAAATATCTCCGCTTTGCCATAGAGCGTGGCATCAGTCAATCCTCGACGCATCGTATAAACCAAAGTTGTATCATCAACCAATTGCAATGTATCCATATCGCCCGTAACAATAATGGTTTCTAAATTTTGAAAGTTTTCCTTGGCTTGTTTGGATAAAGTCCCAATCACATCATCCGCTTCAAAACCGGAAACAGCATAAATAGGAATTCCAAACGCCTGCGTCATTTCTTTGACCCGTGGAATTTGCGCATAAAGCGCATCATCGGCTTTGGCACGCGTCGCTTTATAATCCGCATATTCGATATGACGAAAAGTCGGACCGGCTAAATCAAAAGTGGCAATAATATATTTTGGTTCAAACTTGGAAATTATCGAAAGCAAAGTCGAAGCAAAGCCATAGACGGCATTCACCAATTCGCCATTTTTCGTGGTGAATGGTGGCAACGCATGATATGACCGATGAATAATCGCATTGCCATCAATAAGGATTAGTTTTTCAGGCTTGGTTTCTGGCATAGAAATTAATTTAAAGGTTTAGGTTAGGCTAATTATAGCATAAGAGGCTATACTGTCGCGATCTTCCAGAGTGCCTCAAACCAAGCGCGGTTCATCTCATAGATATTTTTGTCTTCAATGAGAATGGAGATGGTGTGGCCTTTGTCAAAAATCTGATAGGAGATTTTGTTGTCATAAATCTGGATGTTTGACTTGAACGGATCCAGGAGATTATTGAGATAACGAATTTCTGTTATGGTGTCATATTTATCATCCGCTGTGCCAAAAGTCAACTCTGGTTTTTTTCCTGCACGCAAAATCCGTTTTTTGAGGCCTTTATATTTCCTTTTTCTTTTGTATTCATTATTAATTTCTTTGAATTTGCTTTCCGTTTGCATTGCGTTGGTGTTGATGAAAAGCAGAATTTCTGTTCGACTGGTCAACGTGTCATCGAGAATTTTTTGCATTCCTTCTTCGCCTTCATAGAATTTCACCCCGGGTTTACTCTGCGTGATGTTATAGCTGGAAATAAGACTAGGCAATGTATCTTCAAAAGTTTTTTTGTTTTGAGTAAGTTCGGTTTCTTTGTTTTCCAAAATTTTTTCCAAATTGCGCGGATGTGTGGCGCGCCAAGTTGCCACGCCTTTTTCTTTCTCAATTTTTTCCACCAAGTTGAGCGCTAGAAGTTCCTCAAGCGCCTTATACGCTACCCCGCGCGGATGATTGGCAAGTTTGGCAACATCGCTAGCCTTCGTTTCCCCATGCTCAAACAGGCAGTCCAACACGGCGGATTGAGTTTTGGTTAGGCCGAATTTTTGTAAACTTTCTTGAAACATTTGGGTTATTTGGACATCACAATTTGTGATGTCCAGTTTAGATTATTTTTAGCCCCTCTCCGTGTCCCTCTCCGTTGTATTGTCATAAAAACCAATGCGTTTTTTTGGCTGCGTATCTTCTTTCATCAGCCGGGCGATCATTTGAAAAACTACTTTAAAACTCTTGTCATATTTATCTTCCATCAATTCCACTTTTTCGCGCAGTTGTTTGTGGGTGGACAGAATTTCTCGCAATTTCACAAATGTGCGCACAATCTGAATGCTAACCGCGACAGCGCGTTTACTTTTGAGTACGGCGGAAAGCATCGCGACGCCTTGCTCGGTGAAAACGTAAGGTGCATAACGTCTACCGCCATAACTTGAGCTTCCATTTTGGAATCTCAAGTTTTCACTGTTGTTTAAGGTCACAATTTGTGACTTCCAATTTTCATCGTTTAAGCTTCCATTTTGGAATCTTGAAAATGCAGTGGCTTCTTTTTCGCTTAGTTGAAACATGAAATCTTTTGGAAAACGCTCGATATTTCTTTTGACAGCTTTGTTTAGATTTCCTGTAGTTACGCCATAAAGCTCGGCTAAATCTCGGTCAAACATTACTTTTTCCCCGCGAATGAAATAGATTTGGCTCATTATCCGTTCATTAGGAACTGCGCTTAAGGTGTCATTTTGGTGCTTTAAGTTTTCATTTTTGACCATATTTTTTGGTTTTTTATGCATTTTATACCATAATTCTAGCAGATTTTGCCTACTTTGTCAACATTAAAAATGACAATATGATAGTGATAACAAGCCAAAATAGTCTTTTATGTTAGGTAATTTAGTGACAAAATGCTAAAAATGCCATTATTTTTATGGACAAAATAGTGAAAAGATGCTATACTTGCTTGTTAAGATGAATTGCCAGA
>JAJYBE010000028.1 GCA_021779205.1 bacterium | reverse complement strand
AGTAGTGGGTCTGAAAAAAGCTCAAGAATACCACTAAACTGAAGTTCTGCTTTTATACCTGCCCAGTTAGCGGTTCTGAATTTGTTTACGAGGGGGAGCATAGTAGGACAAGGAGAGGCAGAAATGCCTCTTTTTGCTTTAACAGTGCCTATTTTTTCGAGTTCGAAAGTGTTATTTAGCTTAGGCATCCATTCTCTTAAAAATGTGAAGGCTAAAGTGTAGTTCGGGCTTATTCTATCGGCATTTAGCTCAAGGTTCGAAAATACATAGCTCAAAAGCAATCTTTTATCTTCAGTTTTGGCTTTCGGGCTTTCATAGATCGCCTTGGCTTTTAATGCCAGCTCGTGGATAGCAAATCCAGCTTCATAATATGCTGTTCGTGATTTGCTCAGCTTATTTAATTCTTCGATAGCGTCATCCTTTTCTTTTGTGGAATCCTTTATGACTTTTTCGCACAGAGAGGCCGGCATCTTTCCGTCTATTTTATCTCTATATGCTTTTTCTATCCGATTATCGGATACTAGGATAATTCTGCTAAAGGTTTCTCGCTTTTGAGTATTATAATCTATTTCGTCTTTGTGGCTTTCTTTTATCGCTTTTATCAGCCAACCCAGCACCTTGTCGTTTTGGGGAGATACGCCATCGAATAGTGGAAATAGCTGATGTTCGACCTGTCCTTGTTTCACATAGGTTTTCTGACTGCATTCCTTGTAATGGTTGCAATGTCCGTACCAATGGCCTTTTTGTATTTCCCAGGTAATTATTCCGCCACATTCTTCGCATTTTATCTTAGCCTTGAAAACCGGCAGATGCGTTTTGTATTGCGGATTATCTAACTTTCGGACAAGCTTTGATTGAACTACATTAAAAAGTTCTTTGGTGATGAGCGGTTCGTGTTGTCCGTTGTAGATCTCACCATTCCAGCACATCTTTCCATAGAAGAAAGGGTTGGACAGATATTCGTGCATTCTGCTTTTTATCACCTTGTTTCCTTCTTTATTTCTCAGTCCTTCCTTATACATAACTTCAACCAGAGCATTGATGGAATAATTTCCAGTAGAATACAGCTCAAACATTCTTCTCACCAGTGGAGCTTTTTCTTCATCTATAACATGGACTTTATGCCCTTTTTCTCCCAGAGTTTTATATCCAATTGGCGATTTTGTCGGAAAACCGCCCTGAGCCAATTTTTCTTTTTGTCCTTTTTTGACTTCTTCCGAAAGATTGTTGGTATAAAATCTAGCGATGGCTACTTTCATATCCCAAACGAGATTTTCGTGTGCTCGAGTATTTTTATTCACAATGAATGATTCCTTCACAAAATGGACTTCTCTTTTACCGTCTTCATTTATCCAATCACTTGTGCTAACAGCGTCTTTCATGTTGCGAGTTAGTCTGTCTATTTTTTCGCAAAGAATTATGGAAACTTTGTTTTTATCCGCATAGCTCAAAAGCTCATTGAAAGTTTTTCTAATTTGTTTGCCACTAGCTGATTCAGAAACTCTGAATGCTTTTTTTACTTCAAAATCATTTTTGACAGCATAATCTTGGAGTAATTTTTCTTGAGAGTCTAGCGAATAGCCCGTATCTTCTTGCTCTTTGGAGGATACTCGAGCATAAATTAAGCATTTTGTATTGGTCATAAATTTCATCTTTAATTTTTCAATATTTGAAATGGGTAGGCATCAACAATATACTACCTTTTTAGCTTATTATCCAGCTTTTTCCTCAATCATTCCTTTGTAGCGATGTTTCCTGTAATCCAGCTTCAAACATCGCCTACAGCCCAAAATTTGGCTCACGGGGTGCATATACAGCACGCCTGATCGCTTATGGCAGATTGGGCAAGAAAACCATAGTCTTGTACCGCTAGAACCTGCTTTTGATTTGCCAAATGAGATATTATATCCGTCAGCCTCGATGAGCGACTGTAAAACCATTTCTTTAATTTGCTTGTTGGCCTTTCTCAAAAAATCCGAAAATCTGATTTTCTGACATTGTTCTACCAAAATTTTTTTTCCGAAATCATTAGGGCTTATTAATTTCATCGGCTTGGTTTTGATTATTATTAAACTGCTGTTTTTCAGCCATAAAGGCATTGTTGCTTTTTATGCTAAGATTTAAATTCATCCTTGGTTGCTTCAGGCTTCGTAACATTTCAATCCCCGAGATATATTGTTGAAAAGCTCTGTCCGCTTCTTTTGATAGAAAGAATAGGTAATTGTTTCTTGCATTCCCATAAAGCTCAAACTTTTGGGAAGTAGACAAAATCCAGGAGTAGCTCAGGTTTCTTATGTATGCGTTGACGATCTGATCAACCATAGCTTTTTCATAGATTTTGTCGCAATCGAATTCTTTCTCAATGTCCATCTTCATTTTAAAGGCAAGTAACTTGTACTCCTTTGGCGTATTTTCCACCAAGGACACTCCTGATTCAACCCCGTAGGCTCGAGAAACAGTATGGATATTTTCCCAAGTTTTATCATCCAACTTTTTTCCTGATGGAATATAGGGTAATTGTTTTTCCGCCAATTCCTCAATGCTAGATTCTGCCGAGAGGCATAATTGCATGGTTTTTATAGCTATATCCTTTGCAGTATCAACAGAAACCTTTCTTATGGGCAATCTGTTTGGTTCTTTTCTTTTTATTATTTTTTTCATATATTTGCACATGTGAACATCGTGAACTTAATAATTAAGATTTACTATGTGTGAATTGTTTATATGAAAAGCCTTTCTGTCGATACTGCCGTTTGTTTTTCTTCTGACTTGATGTTCACATCGTTCACATCTTCACCGTTTTTCCTGATCCCGTATCTCTTCCTGAGTATTTCTATTTTTCCCTTATTGCTTTCCGAAACCACATATCCATCCCGTGTCCTTTCTGTTTTTAGATCCAATGTCTTCCTGATTAAATAGCCCATCTTTTTTGAAGTGATCGCTTCAGAGATACTTAAATCCTTGTTAAACTTTTCAGCAACCTGATGGATAGTCGGACGAAAATACCCATCATCTAAAAGTTCGCATATCGCATCTAAAATTTGATAGCTGTACCCAAGAGTTCTGTCGGTTTTAATTTTTTCGTTATACTCCTTGATATGTTGCTGAATTTCTTTGATTATTTCCCGATCTTCAATAATGCTCATTAGGGGTATGGCAATTTGATTAAGGCGAGGTTCAATTTCTCGATTTTCTAGTTCTGGTTTAATTTTGCCTTTCCCTTTATTGCGAAAACGGAACATCAACAGTTTATTTCTTATCTCCAGTGCTTCATCCCAAAAGGAGTCTGGAATATTATAAGGCACGTCTTTTCTGGGAAAATTCAAATTCATATCTTCAGTTATCATTCGACTTTCCAGGGCAGTATCTTTGTAGAGCATTCTTGAAGCAATCATTTTCGGCGAAAAAACATTATAGGCTTTTACATCGAAACTCTTTTTATTATTGCCCTCGCTTCTCAAAACTGGCATTCCTTTCATGAATCCATTATTGAGAATTTTAATAATCTCAGCTGTAGTATCGGAAAATTTAAAGTCTGCTTCGTCCAAAATAAGCGTGCCACGAAAATCATTGAGTATCCTGAAAATTGGCGAAATGGTAGTCGCTCCACTGGCAAAAATAGGACGATAGCAAATTGATCCGACAACCTGCAGAAATCTTGACTTGCCAGTTCCATAATCACCAAGCCCTCGCAAATACGGAATTTCATTGAAGTCGTCATAGACCCAAGAAAAAAGCACATAATAGCTGGCTATTTTTTCAAAGAATAATGAAACGGAAAGGTATCTATGAATGAACTCTTGGATTTCATGAATTAGACTTTTTTGCGATTTGTATTTCTTTGGTTCTGAGGGAAATAGAATAACTTTATTTTTTAGCAAGTCCTTTCCGGCCGAATGAGGTTTCAAAATTACGCCATCAACCTCGAAAGATTTTCTACATTTAACCTCATTGTCTTTATATATTGCCAAACTTGTTTCATTTTTCTGGGAATCAAAAATCATTTCGATAATTGTGCCGTCATTCAATATTTCAGAAGTTATGGTCTTAGATTTGTCATCTTCATCCTTTTTCACTTTTGTTTTAATTTCCTCAAATGTTTTATCTATACTCATTTTAATTTTTAAGCATTATTACCGCCTCTCTAAACTCGAGACCGTATAATGCCATTGTTAGCTTAATTATGTCCCCGTGTTCCTGACATCCATAACAGTGGAATTGATTGCTGTCTGGATAAATATAGAAGCTTGGAGTTTTCTCATCATGAAATGGGCAAAAGGAAATGAAATTATTTCCAGCTTGTTTCAGTTCAAGTTTATCTCTCGCCAATTCGTAAATGGGATAGTTTCTTGCGATCTCTATCTGATCTTGAAAATCATTCGCAGGATATTTATCAGGATTGATAATTGGCAAAAAACTATTCAATCTGAAAAGCTGTCTTTCCAAAATTTTCAAATCTGGGAGCATAAAAGTTTCGATTATTTTTTCATAAAACCATTCTGAAAACTCATCTGTTTTCAAGGCATAAACATCAGCTAGGGCATTCTGAATCTCGACTTCCTTTCCTTCCATAGCCAATCGACATTCCTTGATTTTCTGCGGAATTATTTCCCTTGCTTCAGGAAAAATATCCAACAGCTCGTCATTTTTGATTTTTGGCAATTGATATTTCATTTTCATTGTTTTGATGATGCATTTTAGCGAGGAGGTCATAATAGCCCACGAGCCCATTGCCAATTTCAGAAACTTCTTGCATATCCAAGCTAACGCCGTATTCGGATTTAATAATTTCTTTTAATTCTTGTAATAATTGCGGGCTTACCATTTTAATTTCCTAGTTATAGAGCCTTTGTTTTAGTTCTTTTTGGATAGCAAAAAATCTCTTTGGCTCTACCAAAATTTTGTTATTGAAAAAATCATTAAGTATTTCTTCCGTTTCTTTTTTCTTCAATATCCCAAAAATGCATCTGCTCGGATTCGATCTATCTATTTCTTTCAGCTCATGTGAAAAATAGAGCAGGGTTGTGCAGATTAGGAAGTCAGTTGTTTGATAAGTAATTTTCATTATTAAAGCATTAGTTTTCTGCTTTAATTTTCTCTCATTTCTTGATGTAGAAATAGGCCATAATTGCTAGAATTAAGCACAAAAAAACCGCTTGCTATAGCGATTTTGTATTTTGAAATTATTCTAGAGTTCTTTAAAGACTCGGGTAAAAATCTCTCCCATCTCCGCTGAGATTCTGAATAGGTATGGTTTTAAGAATTATACCATCTGATAATTTTATTTTTCCATTTTCCTGTTTGAGAATATTTCTCTTACTGAATTCTTTCAGTATTCCATTCCATATAGAATAATTCAAATGATCCATTAGACTTTTATCCAAATTTATTTCCTTTGCAGGATTTTTTGCCAAATTGTATAGCTTTTTTCCATAGCTTTCATCCGATGGTGATTGCTTTGATTTCGTTGGCAACTTCTTTTTATTTTTATGTTCATCATTAAAAACAACCCATAAATAATCAAAGTTTCCATATTGAGGAGTAACTATTGTAATGGAGGTAAGTTCTTTTTTGTCTAGATCATGATTATTATCAAAGTTGATAGCTGACTCATTAGAAGTTTTTTCTAATTGCTGTAGTAAATATTTACATTCACTTATCCTTAAATGTATTCTCGTTTTTTCATTATAAAATATCCTCTCGTTTTTAGTAATTGACTCGAGTGACCCAATTCCAGGTTTTTCCTTATCTCCTTTTAATTCTTTAATTGTTAGAAAAGTCGAAGCGATGTTGTTTTTGCAAAGACTTTTTAAAACTGCCATTGAATCTTCATCAGAGATATTGCTTTCATTTAGTCTTGGAAAAGGAACGCTGATTGTGTTGGTATCGGTTAAATTAGCCTCGTCTAATAAGGCTCTTGCTATTTTGTGGAACTTACTTTTTGACTCTGCTGACAACCTTTCGACAAGTTCATCAATATCGGGATATGGGCTTGGTAAAATTTTGGTAATTTTCATATTAATCTTCATCTATTTCAATCTATCCTGAATTTACCCATAAATCAAATCGGATGTTGTATTTAAAGCAATTTGATGGTATTTTATAAGTGCTATCACATTTAAATAGATACTGAAAATATAGCCTTACAAAGAAGCTATTCCCAATCGTGCCCTATGTGGGCAATCCGATGCATGCGATTGGGATACTTCGGTATCTTTTTGAGTGTGATAGCCGTCGGGTTGTCCACTTAGGGAAGACTTCTCGACGACTAATCATTAGTCGTTTTTATTATGAAAAAGAAAATAATTTCATCTGTAGCTCTAGGCGTTATTATCCTTTCGGGAGTGTATATGCTAGGAGTTTCAAAAGGTAAGAATAATTCACAAACCCCTAATAATCAACAATTGGAGGACTTGCAAAAAAGTATTAACGATCAATCGTCCAAAATCGATAATTTGCAGAAAGAAAAAGTTAGTTCAAAAAATAGTCCTACATCTATTGATGCTCAGGCCATAATAAAATCATCAATAGAAAAAACTAATCAGGAAGAACAGGCAAAGTGCCAACAGGAATTAAACGAATATAACTCCTGCTTAGCTGAGTACAATTCTAAAATGGCTGAATATAACTCATGTCTAGCAGAGGAAGCTAACCCGAATTCTTGGCGTTATGGCAAGACATCACTTTGTTTCAAGCCATCAAGTTATTGTTTCAAGCCAGTTTGTACTTATTAAAAAAATAATTATTAAACCAAATAAAATGGAAGAAAAACCAATTAAACCAAACGGCAAGAAGAAATGGACTTTTGTCGTTTTAGCTATTCTTGTTGTAGGATTAGTGGGATATTTTTATGCGAATAGAAACAGCCAAATTGCCAATAACAAGAGCGTGCCATTTCCTCTTGTAAGTAGTGTTGTAAACAACACCTCTTTCGCCTGTGAGTCATTACTGTCATCTGGTATAATAAGTAGCTCTGATAAAAATCTTACAAATGGCATTGAAGGCTCTGTTAATAAGGGAACTGACAAAGTTGCTTTGAATATCAAAGATGAAAAAACCCTTACAATGCAAACTGGTGCCAATGTTTCAGCAGGCATTGCTAAGGGGGATGATATGGCAATTATCCAAAATGACAAAAATAAACTTATGGCCGTTTGGTTTAATGACAATGTGACTAGCACAATCGTTCTAAATAAAAGTAACGGCCTCGCTGTCTGGCTAAAAGGAAACTCGAGTTTTCCTATGTACGATGCCCCTTACGGAAGTATTATTTATATGGTTTGCAGATAGTTACATCTTCCAATAATTTTCTCTAATTCTCTTTTGTGCTATTTTTTATACATGGCACAACAAAGAGAAAATATCTTTGAAGCATATAAACCACTAAGAAATCACTTGCAAAAGTGTGAGGTTGCCAATTCTTTGGAAGTAGTAAGAGCATTTGCTCAGCACCTACAGTTTAATAGCGATTTTCCTTTTTATATCGAAGTACCCAAAGATTTTTTAGAAAAAGACCACACCCAAAAAGTGAGGTGGGTTTCCGAATGGAATTTAGAAATTTTAGCTAAAGAAGTGATAATAAATTCACCAACAAGCGAGTGGAATGCGAGAACATTCAGAAAGTGGTCATACTTCATCGGTGCTGTTAGTAAGATTAAGGATATAGAGAGCAGAATCGCTAATGATCACATAGATACCTCGAATGTACTCAGAGAGCTGGAAAGAATGGCTCACGGTCAGTTTGGTTGGCAAATAGGCCGTCCGAATGCAGAGATGATGGCAAGATATTACAGAATTTACAGCACACCTGAAATGGATGCATTGATTAAAAATGTTATTGGGCTAACGACAAAGGAACTCTATTTTATCGGAGTTGCACTCATCGGTTTTTTCATAACTCATTTTGCTTTGCATTATCCACCAAGAATTGAAATTGATGGCATAACCCAGGAAACCATTGATAAATTTCTGGAGCATTTTTCTTCCGATCTTCAACCGCTTAAAGAGAAACTAATCTTAGAACAAAATATAAACGAAACTTACTTTTACGCCTTTTCTTCTTTGAGAGGATTTCCGATTGTAAAAATGGATTTTGATGGTAAGTACAGCTTGACTTGCCCTATTCCCACACTACTGTTTTGGAGAATTACCAGTGGTTTATATTATGAGGTGGTCGATCAGAAGAATTTCGATAACGCCTTTGGAAAATCATTCCAAAAGCATATCGGCGATTGCATTGAAGCTTCAAATACCGCCAAGAAATTACAGGTCTTGCCCGAAGAAAAAATAAAGGATGGGAAAAACAAAAGAGATACAGTTGATTGGATAGTTGATGACGGAAAGTCTGCTATTTTTGTTGAATGTAAGGCTAAAAGGATGACAATGCCGTCAAAGACAGAGCTGGTCATTACTAATGCTTTTGAGAAAGATATTGATAAAATGGCTAGTTTTGTTGTTCAGATTTATAAAACCATAAGAGATTACAAAGATGGAAAATATCCATCATATTCATATAAAAAAGATAAACTGGTTTATCCTCTCGTTGTAACCCTTGAAGATTGGCATCTATTTGGAGACAACAAACTACTAAGAGAAAAGATTGAGGAGAAATTGCATACTGAAAATATACCCTTGGACTGGTTGTCGGAAATGCCATTCACAATATGCTCTGCTCAAGAATTTGAGAAAATGATTCAAATAGTCCAGAATAAAGGGATAAAAGATGTTGTTGGAAAAAAGCTGGAAGATTCGGAAAAGGCTAAATGGGCAATGGCAAGTTTTCTGAATTCAGAGTATCCAGCAGAACACAAGAAAATAAAAGCTCTATTTTTGAATGATTTTGACGCTATTTTTCCTAAAGAGATTAGAAAAGTAAGAACTACATAAAACTATGACATTGATTTTAGGTGTCCACATGGCCACAAAAACATTTTTGGTATCCGACACAAGACTTACCAGGCAAAGGAGTGATGGTAGTTTTAAGTATGAGGATACGATCAATAAATCATTTTACCTAAACAAAAAAACAAGCGGGATAGCGGCAGGACATGTTCAACTGGCGGCCTTTGTAATAAAGAAATTGCGGGATAAATTTCCAGAAAGCTCCTTTATGAAGGACTTGAAAAAAGTGATTGATGAAAGTGCAAATGAAATCATTAAAGAATTCGTAAATACAACTATGATGACTAACCAATCAACAGCAATGATATTTGCCGGATTTGACCAAGGCAAGAAAAAGAAAATAGGAGCGGCAATCCTTGGCCAAGTGATGTCCGCAGAATTAGTTGCTAGGGGCAATGGGTCTTATATGAAGCAAGGAGTACCTAACCAAATTAAAACCGCATTGACTGAAAGCTTAATGAAAAATGGAACGCTTGGAGCAGATTCATTTATCGAGGCTGATTTGCCAAATTCAAGAATGTTTTCATTAAAAATTGGGACTCGCCAATATAATGATGGCAATTTTTATCAACTCGAAGAGGTTGAATGCTATAAATATGTTGCTTTCTACCCTGACCAAGAATTCAAAAAAGTAACTGTACCCAACACTTTATTGTCTAGCATTGAATTTCCCGAGACGGGCACTGTTTCCTACAAAGATGATGGCTTCATTTATAGCGATGCCACAAAACTAATGAGCTTTGTTAGGAGAGTTGCAAGAGAAAACGACTTCAAAAATGTTGGGGGCAATATTTTTTCTATGATGGTAACGCCCGAAGGGAGTATTTTCCCTACAGGCGATATAGCGGTTAAAAAGGAGGATGGTACTACTGAGATTATAGGAGCCATTGATTCCATTGATAATGTTTTGTGTTACAAACTACCCGATGGATCAAAAGGGCAATTCCAAACTATTGAAGGAGTTGGTGGAGGTATTACTGCTAATCAATTACAAATATGAAAATCGAGGAGCTTAAAAAAATCAAAAAATATATCGAAATTGCCGAAAAAGTAAAAAATTCAAACTTCCTTAAAGATACAAGGGCTATTAGCTTTAAAATGGATGTTTCGATAGACAAGCCCGTTCGTTTCGAATCCAACGGATTCGATGAAGATATGTTTAGATCTGCTCTTATGGATTTCAGGAAGATATATATGAAAAAGGACAGCACCAATTTTTTTCGCATATACAACTTAATATACAAAAACAGCAATGATACTGAGATTAAGAGAAATATAGAAAAGTGCAGGGAAATTTATAAAAAAATACTTAGCAGGCCGACATCTATAGGAATATACATAAACAAAGAGCTTCAAAATGTCGAGGAAATTATAGATGATTGGCTATATGGATATTATTTTCATGAAGACGATGAGCGAGACGAAAAAATGAAATCCATAAAACTTGGGCAACTGTTTCATAAGGCATCTTTTGTGACTTCCGTTATAGAGTTGATGAAAATTTCCATTACAATGTCTGAAAATGCAAAGATTTTCATGCTTGAACACGAAACTAATATTCAGGCTTAAAAATCCCACGCAATCAAAGACATTGAGCTAATTATTGA